>CAMDXM010000154.1 GCA_945878025.1 Pseudorhodoplanes sinuspersici
GACACCGTTCAGAGCCAGGCGACGACGCTGAAAGAGCAAACCGAGCAGCTCTCGGAGTGGAACAGGTTGCTCGAAGAGCGCGTGGCGAAGCAAGTCGTGGAAATAGAGCGCGTCGGCCGCCTGCGGAGATTTTTGGCGCCGCAGGTGGCGCAAATGATCGCGTCGTCGGATTCATCGAATTCGCTCCTGGCCAGCCACCGCCGCGAGGTCACGGTGGTGATGTGCGATTTGCGCGGGTTCACCTCTTTTACCGAGATCACCGAACCCGAAGAGGTGATGGCGGTGCTCAGGGAGTACCATGAGACCTTGGGAAAGCTTATTTTCGAGTATGAGGGTACGCTTGAGCGTTTCGCTGGCGACGGAATCGTGATCATTTTCAACGATCCAATTCCCTATGCCGACCATACCGAACGCGCCGTTCGCCTCGCGCTCGACATGCGCGATGAGGCCGTCAGCAAATTGGCGAAGCTGTGGCGCGGCCGGGGCCACGATCTCGGATTGGGAATCGGAATTGCCGTCGGTTATGCGACGCTCGGACAGATCGGTTTCACCGAGCGCCGCGAGTACACCTGCATCGGCAGCGTCATCAATCTTGCGTCGCGGCTTTGCGACGAGGCCAAGGCCGGCCAGATCGTGGTCTCACAACGGGTCTTGACGGCTGTCGAGAATTCGGTCGAGGCCGCACCGGTCGGCGAAATGAGCCTGAAGGGTTTCAAGAAACCGATGGCTGCCTACGACATCGTGAGCTGGCGCGGCGAGCGCCCGGCACAATCGGAGCCCGCGAAACCGCTCGAGAAAAAAAAGAAGAAAACTTGACGGATATACGCATCCGCTGCGCGCCGATCGCCTGCCATCCGTCCGATAGGGGCTTGTCCCGCCACGCCGATTGGGACACCATTTGACCGACAAGGATGTTGCTATGACCGATGTTCCTCTATTGGCGCCCATTGTCGGAATTCGATTGACGCAATCGTCGCGTTGGGCTCGGGCGAGATCGGTGCCTGCGTTGATCGCGGCGATCGCCATGGGCTGTGTCGGCCCTGTGTCCCACGTGGCAGCCGCCGAGCGCGGCGGGGCGGGCAGTCCCGATCGCGCGGTGACGGTGGCCAAGACCAAACAGATGTGTTTCGCCGATACGATTCAGGTCGCGGGAGTCGTGATTGCGCGAGATGAGATCCTTGTGCGGCCGGAAAAGGAAGGCTTGAAGGTCTCGCAGATTTTGGTCGAACCGGGAGAGACAGTCTCGTCGGCCCAGGTGCTGGCGCGGCTGACCCAGGATGGGACGCAAAGCGGCGGCGGCGCGACAACGATCACAGCGCCGGCGGCCGGCGTCGTCAATGCCGTATCAACCGTCATCGGCGCGACCGTGTCGGCCAGAGCGGAGCCGCTGTTTCGCATCGCGAGGCAAGGAGAGATGGAGCTTTTGGCGGATACGCCCGTCAATTCGCTGACTCGCCTCGCGCCCGATCAGCCCGCAAAGATCGAGATCATTGGCGCCGGCGAATTGACCGGGAAGGTGCGGCTTGTTTCCAGCATGATCAATCCGACCACACAGCTCGGCAGTGTTCGTCTTTCCATTGGCGCCAGTCAAAAGCTGCGTGCCGGCGCCTTTGGCCGCGCCATCGTTGAAGTGACCCGCCGCTGCGGCTCGTCGGTGCCGTTCTCGGCTGTGTCCTACGAACGGGAAGGCACTGTCGTTCAAGTGGTGCGCGATAACCAGATCGAAAGCCGGCGGGTGACCGTCGGTTTGATCGCTGGCGAAGAGGTGGAAGTTCGCGAAGGTCTCTCCGATGGAGATGTGGTCGTGGCGCGTGCCGGAGCATTCGTTCGCGATGGCGATCGCGTTCGACCGGTGATTGCTTCCGGGCCTTCCGCCACGCGCTAACGGCGGCGCCCGCGCTCGGTATAAACGTCAATTCCGGTTGCCGGACAGCCCGGTTTGAACGGGGTGTCAAACGTTGGTATTGGAACAGCGATGGCGCAACTGCTGCAACTCACGCTTAATGGCCGCGCCCGTGTCGATGCGGTGCCGGATAACCTGTTGCTGCTTTACTATTTGCGTGAACTTGTCGGGCTCACGGGCACAAAAACCGGCTGTGATGGCGGGGAATGCGGCGCCTGCACGGTGCTGATCGACGACGAGCCGCGGCTTTCCTGCCTGATGCTGGCTGCGAGTGTCGCTGGCCGGCGTGTCGATACCGTCGAATCCCTTGGCGAAGACGGACAACTCTCCGCCGTGCAGCGCGGCTTCCACGAAAAGCTCGGCTCGCAATGCGGCTATTGCACGCCAGGATTCATCATGAGCTCGGTCGGCCTGCTGCGGCGCAATCCGCGTCCAACCGACGACGAAATTCGCGCCGCGCTCGGCGGTAATATTTGCCGCTGCACAGGTTATGTGAAAATCATCGAGGCGGTGAAACACGCGATTGAGCTTCATGAAGCGGGAGTTGAACCTTGAAAGCCAAGAAAAACGTCAAGATCGCTCCGCTCCCATGAACAAAATCCAGTCGGCGCGCAATATCGGCGGCTATGTGCCGATGGTGGACGGACCGGAGAAAGTCTCCGGCCGCGCCCGATACACCGCGGACATTCTGCAGCCCGGCATGCTGACCGGCCGCATTTTCCGCAGCCCTTATTCCCACGGCGAGATTCTCGACGTCGATATCTCGCAAGCTTTGAGGCTTCCGGGCGTCAAGGCGATCGTCACAGGCGCCGATTGCGACAAGACTTTCGGCGTGCTGCCGATTGCGCGCAGCGAATATCCGCTCGCGCGCGACAAGGTGCGCTATCGCGGCGAGCCGGTTGCCGCAATCGTCGCCGTGGACGACGCTACGGCGCGAAAGGCGCTGTCGCTGATCAAGCTGAATATTCGCGAACTGCCGGCCTGTTACACAGTTGAAGCGGCGACGGCGGCCGGCGCGGTGCAAATCCACAAGCGCAAGCCCGGCAATATCGAGCGCGACATCATCTTCGAGATCGGCGATGTCGAAAGCGGCTTCAAGGAAGCCGATCTCGTGCGCGAGGCCACGAGCAATTGCGCCGAAGTCTGCCAGAACCAGATGGAGATGCACGCGGCGATTGCCGACTACGATGCGCTGCGCGATCGATTGACCGTGCACGCCTCGACGCAGGTGCCGTATTACGTTCATCTGATGCTGGCGCAGATCCTCGACATGGACATGTCGCGCATCCGCGTGATCAGGCCGCAGGTGGGCGGCGGCTTCGGCGCCCGCTCCGAAGCGCTCAATATCGAGCTGATCGCAGCCCTCCTTGCTCGCAAGATCGGCGGCTGTGTTCGGATGGTGACCAGCCGCGAGGAGACCTTCATCACGCATCGCGGACGCCCGGAAACCGATATCCGGCTCAAGATCGGCATGCGCAAGGACGGCCGCATCACAGCGGTTGAATGCGAATGCGACCAGCGCGGCGGCGCCCACTCGGGTTATGGCACGGTGACCATTCTGTATTCAGGCTCGATGCTCTATGCGATTTACGATCTGCACAACGTGAAATATACCGGCCGGCGCGTGCTCACGAATACGCCGCCTTGCGGGGCGATGCGCGGTCACGGCACGGTCGATATCCGGTTCGCGTTCGAAAACCTGCTGGATCAGATGGCGCGTGAACTCGAGCTCGATCCGTTCGCGGTGCGGCGCGCAAATTATCTCAGCGCGCCGACCTTCACCGACAACGATCTGATGGTGAACAGCTACGGCCTGCCGGAATGCATCGACTGGGTCGAACGCGAGAGCGGCTGGAAGGCGCGCAGGGGCAAGCTCGCCAAGGGTAAGGGACTCGGCATGGCCTGCTCGCACTATGTCAGCGGCGCCTCCAATCCGGTGAACGCCTCGGGGGATCCCCACGCGACCGTCAAGATCAAGCTCGACTTCGACGGTTCGCTGGCCGTGCTTTCTGGCGCTGCCGAGATCGGGCAGGGCTCTTCGACCATGCTGGCGCAGGCGGTTTGCGAGGTTCTGGGCCTCGATCTCTCGCGCATTCGCGTCATCGCCAGCGATAGCGATCTGGTACCGAAAGACACCGGGGCCTATTCCTCACGCATCACCTTCATCGTTGGCAATGCCGCCATCGCCGCCGCGCAGAATCTCAAAGGCATTCTGATCGCAGCAGCCGCGCGCAAGCTCGAAGCCAAGCCCGACGAAATCGAATGCCTTGGAGAGCTTTATCGCGTCGGCGCGCAGGACAAGGGCATCACGTTCGATGAAGTGGCTGCCGAAGCGCTCAAGGGCGGCGGCGCCATCACAGCCACCGGCCATTATTCGACCATTCCTGAATCGCGCGGTGGCAACAAATATCGCGGCGCCGCTATCGGCGCCAGCATGGGCTACAGCTATTCGGCGCAGGTCGTCGAAGTGAGTGTGGACGAAGGTACCGGCGTGGTCACGGTCGACAAGGTCTGGGTCGCGCATGACTGCGGCCGGGCGCTCAACCGCCTGACCGTGGAAGGCCAGGTGCAAGGTTCGGTCTGGATGGGAATGGGCCAGGCGATGAGCGAGGAGACCGGCTATCACGACGGGCTGATGCTCACCGGCAATATGCTCGATTACCGCGTACCGACGATCCAGGATTCGCCCCCGATCGAGGTCGGCATCATTGAAAGCAACGATCCGCATGGGCCGTTCGGCGCCAAGGAGGCCGGCGAAGGTTCGCTGGCCGCGTTCCTGCCGGCGCTCACCAATGCCATCGCGGACGCCATCGGTATCCGTTTCAACGATTTGCCGGTGACGCCCGACCGCGTGTTCGCTGCGATCGAGAAGAGCCGCCGCTGATGCAAGCGCTTCCGGAATTCGAGTTGTTGCGTCCGACGACGCTGGATGACGCGCGCAAAGCGCGCGCTGCGCATCCGGAAAGCCAGATCATCGGCGGTGGCACCGATCTCATGGTCAATATCCGCCGTGGCATCGTCGCGCCGCCAGTGCTGATCGATCTCACCGGCGTCGCCGAACTGCGCAAGATCAATGCCGATGAAACAAGCCTTGAGATTGGCGCGTCTGTCACACTGGTGGAGCTTGCCGCGCATCCGCAGGTGATCAAGCATTATCCGGTCGTGGCGGAGGCGGCCGCGCATATCGCCGGTCCGATGCACCGCAATATGGGGACGGTCGGCGGCAATCTGTGCCTCGACACCCGCTGTATTTTCTACAACCAGAGCGAATGGTGGCGCGGCGCCATTCATCATTGTCTCAAGACCACGGGTGACATATGCCACGTGGCGCCGAAAAGCCGGGGCGTATGCTTTGCAACCTTCAGCGGCGATCTCGCGCCCGCGCTGATGACATTGGACGCGGAAATAGGCGTCGCCCGTGCTGACGGAATCCGCGCGATGCCGTTGAACGCTCTTTACATCGGCTATGCGCGCCAGGACGAGCCGCAGACCGCGACACGCGGGGACGGCAAACATTTTCTGTCGTTGCGCCCGGGCGAAATCGTCACATCGGTCAGCGTGAAGAACACGCCCGGCCTGCGCTCGGCCTACGACAAAATCCGCATCCGCCGTTCGATCGAATTTCCGGTCTGCGGCGTCGCGGTGGCGTTGCGCCGCGACGGCGATGCGCTGATCGATTTGCGGGTCGCCTTCACCGGCACTAATTCCCGGCCGGTCCGTCTCGAAGGCACCGCTGCATTGTGTGGCGGCACTCCCGACGCCCGTGTGCTGCAGGATCTTGACGCCCTCGTGCGCGATCAGGTCATGGCCATGAAGACGACGTTCACGCCCGGCCATTATCGTCGCCGCGTCGCCGGGGTGCTGGCACGGCGGCTGGTGACGCGGCTGTTCGAAAGCTGAGCTGCGGATCGGGCTGCTAAGGCAGGAATTCGCGAATTTTTGCGAGCAGCGCGCGCGGGCTGTAGGGCTTGGCGACGTAAGCGTCGCACCCGGCCGCGCGTGCCTTCTGTTCGTCGCCGCTCAGCGCATACGATGTAATGACCACAATCGGAATCGCCTTGAGCTTCGGATCGGCTTTGAGGCGGCGGGTCGCCTCGTAACCGTCGAGGACCGGCAACTGGATATCCATCAGGATCAGATCGGGCCGGTGTTTGGCCGCCTGCGTGAGCGCCTGTTCGCCGTCCTCGGCTTCGATCATCTCGTATCCGGAGTGAGACAGAAGATCGCGCAGAATCTGCCGATTGTCCTCCTGATCCTCGACAACGAGTATGCGCCTTGGCATCGAGCCTCCTCGCCGGTCGCAATCGGACCCCGATCACGCGCAAATACTATTTGTCGGCCTTTACAGTGACCGTGATTGGCGCCGACACGACCGCCGGATTATGCGGCACATGATCGTGGTCTGCGAACAGGAGTTGCAGCGTGTGCTTGCCTGGAGACAGCGTGATGGTTGCTTCCGTCTGTCCCGCTCCGAAGTGCAGGTGATTGAAGTCGCTCGGTATCGGCCGGTCGAGCGCAGGCAGCCCGGTGTCGATCAAGAGATGGTGGTGACCGGTATTGGGGTTATCGATGCCCGCTGGCGCGACACCCATTTTCTCGGCGCCAAAGAGAATAGTCACCTTGGAAGGGATTTCGGCGCCGTCCTGCAGACCGACAAAATAAACCCGTGCGTCGGCCGGCGCGGGCTTTCGCGCGCTGCTGCCAGCTGCGGGAGCGGGCGCTGCCGCGGCCGCGGGAGGCGGCGGTGTCGTGGGTTTGGCAGGCTCAGCCGCGGTCGGGGCAGCCTTCGCCGGGGGCTCCTTCTCCGCCACCGCTTGTTTAACGGTCACCGTAATCGGCGCCGACATGACCGCCGGATTATGCGGCACATGATCGGTATCCGCGAACAGAAGCTGCAGCGTGTGCTTGCCCGGAGACAGAGTGACGGTTGCTTCGGTCTGTCCGGCTCCAAAATGCAGGTGATTGAAGTCGCTCGGGATCGGCCGATCGAGCGCAGGCAGCTTGGCGTCGATCAAGAGATGGTGGTGACCGGTATTGGGATTATCGATGCCTGCCGGTGCAACACCCATTTTCTCGACGCCGAAGAGAATAGTCACCTTGGAAGGGATTTCGGCGCCGTTCTTCAGATCAACGAAATAAACCCGTGCGTCGGCCGGCGCGGACTTTCGCGCGCTGCCGCCCGGTGCCGGAGCCGGTGCCGCCGCGACAGGCGGGGGAGGCGGTGTCGCGGGTTTGGCAGGCTCGGCCGCCACCGGGGCAGGTTTTGCTGCCGGTTGTTCTTTCTGCGGCACGGCTTGCCTGGCTTTTTGCTCTTGTATTGCGCGTGCCTTCTGCTCTTCCCGCGCCCTCGCTCGCTGCTCTTCCCTGGCTCTGTATTCTTCGCGAACCTTGACGCGGCCGCCTTGCCCTGGCCCAGCAGGGTGCCTCGATCCAGCCTCGTTCGGGTTTGGTGCGCAGTTGCCTCCGACGCCGCGAATGGAGTCCAAGCATTGCTGTAACGTGTAATAGCCACAGCTCAAGCCGTCCTTGGTCGAGCACCAAGGGGCTGCTTGCGCAGTCGAGTGTCCCCCAACCGCCAAAGCAGCGACCGCGAGCGAAACGCAGATGAGAGCATGGCGCATGAGATGTTCCTTACGAACGAGGTCTTTGTGATCCGCCAATACCTGACGTCCTCGCCTTCGATACCCTCAAGACAATCGATGGCCGCTCAACGAGACGAGAAACTCAAATCCCAATACGATTGGACATGCGCCGCATTTTGAGCGCGGTGCTTTCAACCGCTTCGCCACCTCGCTAAAGGACGTCCATCAGAAGTTGGCCGATCCTGCCGTGGACTACTTTACCAAGCTGCCGCGATTTGCAAAGCCGAGTTTAACCGGCACTTCGCCAATGAAATCACGATACTAAAAGAGAGCAAACGGCATCAATCGACGGCGAAATCACCTGATTTTTCACGTGTTTCCAAGTACCACGGCTCTGGGTCGAGGTCATCCATTGAGATACTCGGACCGGCATTTTGAATCCTGTGCCGGGTTCAAAATCCGGATAGTCTCTCGGCGGCGATACGTTTATCTCAGTGACTATTTCGGGTTCCATGTCGGCGAAAAGTGAGATGCATCCTGCCACCAAACTGACCCGGTGCCGGGGCATCTCCGGCAACAGTCTGCCAAAGCCCGACGGTTGCCGTCGCGCCGCGTGGCGGTGAATTGATTTGCGATTATGCTACCGGTGCCTGCGTCTTGCCGGGTATGCGAGTGAGCCAACGGGTCCGCGCAAAGCGCGGCCCGATGACAAACTCCGCGAGTGAACTGTTTGTTCCAAAGAGGTCATGCCCTGGGAATCCAAAACCCATTCAGCGATAGCGGTGCGGCGCCGACCGCCACTTTTTCCAGAAATCCGGATCGTGGCAGATCACGAGATCGCCGCCCAGGAGGTCGGCCAGCATTTTCAGTCGCGCGATCGAGGCGACGGCGTGCTCGGTGGTATGCGCGTTGCCGGGCGGCAAGGCGGGATCGAGATTAGCCGGGCACAACATGGCGTCGCCGGTCATGATCATGGTGCGGCCGGAGGGCAGTCGCACCATCAGCGATTGATGTCCGGGCGTATGTCCGGGCGTCGTGAGCGCGCCGACGCCGGGTTTGACCATGGTGTCGCCCTGCATCAATTCGTAGTCGATACCGCAATCGAAATAGGCCCTCGCATAAGGACGGCTGACGAAAGCGTCCGGGCTGTAGGCGAAACGGTATTCGCTCGATTGCACCACGAAGCGAGATTTTGGAAACAGCCGGTTGCCGCCGGCATGGTCCCAATGGAAATGGCTATTAATGACGATCTTGATGTCGTCTGGCGTGCGGCCGATCTCGGCGAGGCGCGCGCGGATATCGTCCTGCGGCTCGTATTTCACGACCAGGCTGCGATATTGCGACATGGTGACGTGTTTTCCGTCGTCGCAGCCATGCGGCAGCATTCCGGTGTCGAACAGGATGTGTTCGCCGTCGCGCATCTCGATGAAGGCGCCGGTGACGGGAATTTCCACCATCGTGCCGAGGCCGCGCCTATAGGTCATCATGGACTGGTCTATGATGAGCGTTCCGAAGTGAAACAACGTGACGCTTTCCACCAGCGTGTCGGCCGATCGGGTGTCCGGAATGGCGGGCATGGCGATGATCCTAGAGGAACAAGATAGCGTCCGGGCGCACCGACAGTGCCACACGCTCTCCGGCGGCGAGCGTACAGGAACCTTCGGTTTCCACCACCACCGGCTTGGAACCGAGGCCTTCGATCAGAAGGCGCGTACGGTTGCCCAGAAAGAACGTGGCGGCGATGGTTCCGGTCAGCGCCGTGTCGCCCGGCGCAACCAGCGTCACGGCTTCCGGACGGAAGAATATCTCGCGGCAATCCGCCGGCAAGGCCGGGCAGGCGAAGCGCCCCGCGCCGCAGACGAAATGGCCGTCCCGCGCTTCGCCCGGGATCTGGTTCATGGTGCCGATGAAATCGGCGACGAAGCGCGTCGCGGGCTTGCGGTAGATCTCGCGCGGCGTGCCGACCTGCGCGATCACGCCGCCATCCATCACCACGATGCGGTCGCCGAGCGACATGGCCTCGGACTGGTCGTGCGTCACATAGACGGTCGTGATGCCGAGCCGGCGCAGCAGCGTGTTGATCTCGACACGCAAGGTATCGCGCAGTTTCGCGTCGAGCGCCGTCAGCGCCTCGTCGAGCAGCATCGCGCGCGGTTCGATGATCAGCGCCCGCGCCAGCGCCACCCGCTGCTTCTGGCCGCCGGACAATTGATCGATGCGCCGCTCCGCCAGCGCGTCGAGCCGCATCATGGCCATTAATTCGCGCGCGCGCTTGTGGCGCTGCTCCTTGTCGATGCCGCGCACGCGCAGGCCGTAGGCGATGTTGTCAAGCACGTCGAGATTGGGAAACAGCGCATAGCTCTGAAACACCATGCCGATATTGCGCCGCTCGATCGGGATCGTGGTGACGTCGTCGTTGCCGAACATCACCGTGCCGCCGGGATCGGGGCTCTCGAGCCCCGCGATGATGCGCAAGGTCGTGGTCTTGCCGCAGCCGGACGGGCCGAGCAGAACCACGGTCTCGCCGGCCGCGATCTCGATATCGACCGGGCCGACCGCGCGCACGCCGCCGCCGAA
>CAMDXM010000155.1 GCA_945878025.1 Pseudorhodoplanes sinuspersici
CCGCTCCACCTCGGCGGGCGGCGCCTTTGTGAACAGGTGATTGCGCCAGCCGGTCCGCGAGGTCCCTTTCTTGGGGATGGCCCCCTGCACCGGCAGCGTCAGCGGCCGGTCCTCGCGGACGAAGCCGGCATTGGTCATCAGGTAGGCGCCATAGCCCGCCCCGCGCATCAGGTCGAACACCGCCTGCTTGTTGGCGTCGTTGATCATGATCTCGACGATCAGATCGATGTCGCCGCGGGCGCTCAAAGCCGCAAGCGCGGCTTTCAGGATCGTCTCCTCCGCGCCCTCGCAATCGAGCTTCACCAGCGTGCGGCCGGCTTCGAGAAAATCGGCGAGCGGACGGCTCGCGACTTCGATCTTGCGCTTGGTCTGTTCGCGATAGAGGTCCGATACGTGCAACGCCGAATGCGAGGGCATCACATAACCTGTTTCCGGAATCTCGAATGTCAGCCGCCCCGCGCCTTCGCCGAGCGCGCATTCATGCAGCGCGAAGCTCAAACCATTGCGCTGCTTGAAGGCGCGGATATAGGCCGCGGTCGCGGGCGAGGCTTCGATCGCCGCGATGCTGCGATACTTGCCCGAGCATTCCGCGAAGGTCGAAAACAGCGCGACATGCGCGCCGCCATCGACGAAGCGCTCGTAGCCGAACGGATTGGCGAAAATGAAATGCGACAATTCTGGCTCGTAGCTCCAGATGCCCTGATCGACCAGTTGATCGAGCAGCCGGGATTGCCTGCGGATCGGACGGTAGACGATATGCCGGCCGCCGATGATAAACGTCGCCTGCCGGACCAGGCGGCCGTCGACCATGCTGCGCCGGGCGATGCGCTTGAGCCTTGGAACGATGGACCTTGGAACGATGGACATGGAGCGACCCTATTCCCTTTTGCCGCGGCGCGGTCTGCGCGATCCGGTCCTGTCATTGGCATTGCCGTTTCGCGTGCGTCAACGCCCTGATATGGACATGACCGGTTTCTTCTCCGTGCCTGCCCTTTCGTCACGCCGCCAGGATCTGCCGCTTGAGCTACGACACCCTCTATTTCGTGTTCTTTCTGGTGCTGGTCTGGGCGGCTTTTGTCGCGCTGCCGGGCAAGGGCTGCATCCTGCTCGCGGCCAGCATCGTCTTTTATTCGGTCGCGGGTTTGCGCGATTCCCTGCTCGCCACCGCGATCGTCCTCGTCAATTACGGTTTCCAGTTTCCGGTCAAGCGCGACGCCCGCTGGCTGTGGCTCGCGCTCGCCGTCAATTTCGGCTGTCTCGTCTTTTTCAAGTATCGCGTGTTTCTCGCGAGCGCGGCGGGGATCGATTTCTATGAGCGCGGCATCGTCATTCCGCTCGGGATTTCGTTCTATGTGTTCCAGCTCAGCGCCTTCCTGATCGATATCGGACGCGGCAAGGCCGAACCCTTCGTCTCGCTCGCGCGCTTTGCGCTGTTCAAACTGTTTTTCGGGCAATTGATCGCGGGGCCGATCATGCGCTGGCGCGCCTTCGCGCCGCAGATCAACGGTCTGTTCGACGGCACGCTGGCGCGCCCGCGCTTCGTCGGCATCGGCCTTTCGCTCTGCGTGCTCGGCCTCGTCAAGAAAGTGATGCTCGCGGATTCGCTTGCGCCCTTCGCCGATAATTTTTTCCGCGACGGCCCGGCCAGCGCGCTCTCCGCCTGGGTCGGCGCGTGGCTGTTCGGCTTCCAGATCTATTTCGATTTCTCCGGCTATTCCGACATGGCGCTCGGCATCGCATTCCTGTTCGGGCTGCGCCTCACCACCAATTTCCGGCAGCCTTATCTCGCGCGCACGCCGCAGGCGTTCTGGCAGCACTGGCACATCACGCTGTCGAGCTGGATCCGGGATTATCTCTACATTCCGCTCGGCGGCGGCAAAGGCTCGTTCGCGCGGCAGGCCTGCGTGCTGATCGCGGTGATGGGCCTTGCCGGTCTGTGGCATGGCGCGAACTGGACCTTCCTGATCTGGGGCGTGGCCTGGGCGCTCGCCATTCTGCTATGGCGGCTCGCGGGCGAGCATCTTGCGCGATTGCATGCCGGGGAATGGGCGCTGACGCTCACGATCGCGATGCTGCTCTGGGTGTTTTTCCGCGCGCCGGATCTGCAATCGGCTTTGTCCTATATCGCGACCATGTTCGGCGCAAAGGCGGCGGGCAGCGCCGCGCTTCCGGCGGCGGCTGCGATGTCCTCTCTCGTTGTCGCCGGATGCATTGTGCTGCTCGCTTTGCATTGGCTGGAGGCAAAGCTGTTCACGCGCCGCGCAACCGCGATGCTCATGCGCATGGACGGACCGCTGCTGCGCGGCTTCCTGATCGGTCTTGCCTTCTGGATGGTGATGATTCCGAAAACGCAGGACGCGCCCTTCATCTATTTCCGGTTCTGAGCGATGAAGGTCCTGCGCTCCATTTTCCGCTTTGCGCTCGGCCTGATAACGGCGGCCATCGCCGCCGAACTTGTGCTGCGCATCATCGTATCGACGCCGCTGTGGCAGGTTCTGCCGGCGCCAACGATCATGTTTTACGGTCCGAATGCCGATACCGGCTTCAGCCATCGTCCCAATGTCACCGGCATCTGGACCGCCGAAAATCGCACGAAGGTCCGCACCTCGAGCCTCGGCCTGCGCGATCGCGAGCGCCCGCTCAAGCGCTCCGATGCGCCGCGCGCCATCGTCATCGGGGATTCGCTGATCGAAGCCGTGCAGGTCGAGCAGGAGAACACGTCCACCGCCGTCGCCGAGCGCATCCTGTCGGCGAAACATCCGGGCGCGGAAGTCGTCAATCTCGGCCTGCAAGGCGTGACGCCCGCGGTGCAGGTCGCGCGCCTGCGATCCATCGGCCTTGCCTTGCAGCCCGATGTCGCCGTGCTGCTGGTGACACTCGACTGGCTGTTATCCGACAACATCCGCGACGACAGCCTGAGCCCCGGCTACAAACAGAATGCACAAGGACGCTATGAATTGTCCTACGCCTTCCGCCAGGGGCGCGGATACAAGTTCCGGACATCGCAGGCGGGCGGCGCCGTCTATTGGCTGCTCGATCACAGCATGATCGCCCGTGTCGTCAATGCGCGCCGCAATGCCGGCTGGTTCGCGGAATGGCCGGCGCCCATGCAGCAGCCCGAACTCACCAGCGGCCCGCAGGACGAATGCCGCGCCGAGCGCATGGCGCGCCAGCGCGCGCTGTGGATCGACAATCAGCCGGCCGACGCCGCCGGTATTCTCGATGCGGTGATCCGCGATCTCTCCGCCATCAGCCGCGACAACAAGCTGCCGGTCGTGCTCGCCATGCGCAATATCGGGCTCGGCTGCGAGCGGATCGCGGATGCGCGCAAGGCGCTCACAAGCGCGATCGAGAAACGGCTCGCCGCCGCCGGGCTCGGCTTTGTCGATTTCGACAGCCTGTTGCTCGAAAAGAACGGTTCCGCCTCGGTCGAGAGGCTGCATGGCTTTGGCAAGAATCTGGGCACCGGCCACCTGAATATCGAGGGCAACCGGATCTACGGCGAAATCCTTGCCGGGATCGTCGCCGCGCGCCCGCAATGGCCGCGCCGACAGCGTTAACGCGCAGGCCAGCTTGCGCTTTTTTTTGCGTGCAGAACCGCTATTAATGTGGTCTTGGGTGGCCGCCGGGAAGCGGCGCCAGGGGGTTCGATGCGTTCCGTCACCAAGATCATGCTGGCCGACCTCGCCCACACCCATTCGGTGTCGGATCGCTCGCTGCCGACCCCGCTCAGCATCGGTTACATCAAGGCCTATGCGGTGGATGCGCTCGGCGACAGCGTGGACATCCGCCTGTTCAAGCATCCGGAGCGCTTTCTGGCCGCGATCGAGCAGGAGCGCCCGGACATCGTGGGCTTCGCCAATTACGGCTGGAATGAAAACCTCAACCTCGTCGTCGGACGGCATGTGCGCCGCATCCTGCCGGATGCGCTGATCGTCGCCGGCGGACCGAATATCGACACCGCCGAGGACCGCCGCCACGCCTTCCTCAAGCAGCACGATTACATCGACTACCTGATCGTTGACGGCGGCGAGGAGCCGTTCACCGAACTCGTGCACTGGCATCGCGAAGGCTCGCGCGATATCGCCGAGCTCCCCTCCAATGTGGTCTGGCGCGACGGCGATCGCGTGCATCAGACGCCGGAGCGCCCGCTCAAGAAAATCATCGAGCACCTGCCCTCGCCCTATCTCATGGGCTATCTCGACGAATTCCTCGCGGCCGGGATGATCCCGCTCTTCGAGACCAATCGCGGCTGCCCGTTCCGCTGCACCTTCTGCGCCTGGGGCTCGGCCTCGAAGGACCTGGTGCGGCGCATCGATTTCGATCAGGCGCTGGCGGAAATCGCCTATGTCGGCGAACGGTCCGACGCCGCCAACTGGATCATCTGCGACGCCAATTTCGGCATCCTGCCGCGCGATATCGAGATCGCGAAGGCGATCCGCAAGGTGAAGGACGAGCGCGGCTATCCCAACAAATGCCATGTCTGGCTCGCCAAGAACGTCACCGAGCGCAATCTCGTGATCGGCGAAATCCTGAGCGAGATGGTTCAGCCGGTGATGGCGATCCAGAGCCTCGACAACGAAGTGCTCAAGCACATCAAGCGCGACAACATCTCCACCGACACCTACGCGCAATACCAGAAGAAATTCCACCGCATCGGCAGCCGCACTTATTCCGACCTGATCGTGCCGCTGCCGGCCGAGACCATCGAGACGCATCTCTCCGGGCTTCGCACATTGCTGGAATTGGGCGTCGACATCGTCCAGAACCACAACATGCGTCTGCTCGCCGGCGCCGAAACCAATTCGCAGGAAACCCGCGACCGGTTCAAGTTCAGGACGCGCTACCGGCTGATTCACGGCGACGCCGGAATTTACCGCACGCCGAGCGGCGCCGCGCTCAAGGCTTTCGAATACGAGGAAAGCCTGCGCTCGACCGACACCATGTCGGAAGCGGACCTGTTTTATCTGCGCAAGCTGCATTTCCTTGTCGACTTCTGCTGGAACATCGAAGTCTACAAGCCGCTGCTCAGCCTCGGCCTGCTCTATGGCGTCAGCCCGGTCGATGTCTTCACGCGCCTGCTCGAAAGCGTCGAGAACGGCGAACACAAGGAACTCGCCGCCTTCTTCGCGGACTTCCATCGCAAGTCGGAGACCGAATGGTTCGACAGCGAGCGGGACATTCTCGATTACTTCGCCGATGAGGCGAACTTCAATCGCCTGCTCAATCAGGAATTCGAAAAGCTCAATATCCAGTACAGCGTGATCGCGCTGCGCGATTACAAGGCCGCCTTCGATCGCGCCATCGGCGACGTGCTCACACGGGCTGGCGCGGTGCCCGCGGACGTGCTTGCGGAAGCGGCCAAGGTTACCTTCGCGCTGTTCCCGCCACTGGAAGACGAGCCCGGTGAAAAGCCGATCGAAATTCCAAGCAATCTGCTCACGCTCGACGACGTGACCATGGGCAAATTCCGGCCCGCCGCCGACAAGAAAACGATTTATCTGAAGGAAACCAACGCGCGGAAGCATCTTCGCCAGACCATCTCGTCGGCGCACGGGACGACCTTGTCGAAAATCCTCAACACGCAAGCCTTCTCGTTGCGCGATCTGAAGCTCGCCTCGACCGACAGCTACCGGTTCGACCAGGCGTTCCGGCGCGCGGTCTGACGGGATAAGCAGTTTTCACGCCATGATGGACGGACGCAGCGAACTCGACGCGAGAAACGAGCCGGATTTTCTCTGGCGCCACTTCCGCTCGTGGCTGCATTTCCGGCTGCTGGTGGCGCGCTCATGGCTGCGCCACGGTCATTTCGTGCGCGCCCGGAAAATCCGCGCCTATCTCGACAGCCATCAAGTGCGAAAGATCCATCTCGGATCGACCTATCCGCTCAACGGCTTTCTCAATTCGCAGATCACCGACGCTGTGCCGATCGACATCAACCGGCGGCTGCCGTTTCCCGACAATTCGCTCGACCTGATCTACAACTCGCATGTGGTCGAGCATATTCACAAACGCCAGTTTCACGCCTTCCTTAAAGAATGCCTGCGGGTGCTGCGGCCCGGCGGCAAGGCGATCTTCTCGACGCCCTCGATCAGGAATCTGGTCGCCGTTCTCTACGGCAACGACGACAAGGCGCGCGACGTTCTGCTGGAGCGGACCCGCATGCATAGCGGCGAAGGATTCCATTCGCCCGGCCAGCATCTCAATATCGTGATGCGCGCTTATGGCCATCGCTGGCTCTACGATTCGGAATACGCGGCCAAAGCCGGACAGCAGATCGGCTTTTCGAAGAGCTACGCGGTCGACAATCTCGCGATCCCCGATCCGCAGCTTGTGGACTATCTCAAGGCTCGCAAGTCTCCGGGCTGGTTCCTGGAGACGGAGACTTTCGTCTTCGAGAAATAGGACGCCTTACGCCGCGCCGTTTTTCCGCAGGATCAGCCGGAACGACGCGCCGCGGAAGGCGAGCAATTCGGACAGGCGCCATTTCGCGGCATCAGGCAATTGCGAATAATCCGGCTGCCATCCGCCGGGAACGAGCTGCGGATATTCCTGTCCCTGCCCCAGCATCCGGTGCACGGCAAAGCCCGCGTCCTGCACCAAAGCCAGAACCTCCGGCACTTCGTAGGCTCGCTCGCAGGGATGGCAGAAATGATCGATCCACGGCGCATCCGGCTTGTCGAAGCGCGCGGTGAAGCCCGGCGACCAGACCGTGCCGCGGGAGCGACGCAAGAGATTGCGCACCCAGTTTATCCCGCTCTGGACGATGTCGATCAGCGGCCGCCGCACCAGCGTTTTGAGCCAATGCTTGCGGCGGTGCGCAATCAGCGCATTGTAGATTTCGAAGCGGCGCTCGACCTTGTTGAGATCGGGCTCGAAAATATCGAGCATCTCCTTGATGTCGAATTTCTCGCGGTCGAGCCGCAATCCATAGACATGCATGATGAGATAGCCGTCGTCGCGCAAAGAGGCGCGCAGGTTTTTCAGCGCGGCCACGGGATCGGACGCATGATGGATGGTGCCGATGGCGGCGATGACGTCGAATTGTCCCTCGAACGGCAGCGGGTCGAGATAGCTGCCGCGCTTGAGCATCACCGCGGCGCCATGCAGCGTCGCGAGCTGGGCGGCGACATCGAGCGACGCCTGCGAAAGATCGACGCCGAAGCAGGTCCAGTCGCGGCGCGCCTTGGCGACGCCGACCAGGAAATGACCGGTCCCGCAACCGGCATCGAGAAAGCGGATGCCGGTGCGGCCGCTCAATTCGGGCTTGAGCGGATCGATGAAAATTCCCGGATCCTTCAGGCCGCTTCCGAGACCGGGATACGGCGCGCGCTCGTACATTTCGCGAACGGCTTGCTCGTCCTGCGAAGCCGCGTTTGAATTCGCACCGCGGTCGTTTCGGGAATTGGAATACATGCCGTCCGGCTCACCGCTTGCGCCGAATGACGATCCGGCCTTTTGATCTTGGCGATCCCGTAACACGCTGGAGCC
The DNA here is from genome assembly GCA_945878025.1 of Pseudorhodoplanes sinuspersici. Lineage (GTDB taxonomy): Bacteria > Pseudomonadota > Alphaproteobacteria > Rhizobiales > Xanthobacteraceae > Pseudorhodoplanes > Pseudorhodoplanes sinuspersici_B. Next base: position 7,492 of record CAMDXM010000155.1, read on the forward strand.
GCCATCGTAAAGAACGGGAGGTTGCCTATTGGCCGTGCCGTCCGTAGGTTGCGCGCATGAATTACGCCGCATTGATGAAAGACATGCTCGCCGACGCGGACAAGGCGCCGGCGATTTTCAGTCCCGGCCCCTACTGGAAGCCGCACGCCGATCTGATGATCGGGCTTGTCGAGCGGCACGGCATCGAGAAATTCCGCGCTATTCCCGACAAGGCGCTGATCGCTTTCGCGACCGGAAACCAGTTCAAGCCGCCCGCAAGCCGCGCGCTCAAGCTGAACGACGCGCTGCGGCGGCTGCCGGTAATCGGCCGATTTTCCGACGCCCTCGCCCGTGACGTGGACATCGGTTATGGCCGGGCGCGCAGTGAAGCGAATTACAAGCTGCACGTCGTGTTTGCGCTGCTGCAGGAGATCGCGCCGGATCTCGCGGAGCTGAAGGAATCGAGCGTCGGCAATCCGCCGGTGTTCAGCATCTATGAGCGGTCTTTCAGCGAAATGTTCCTGTTGAAACTCCTGGAAATCGCGCTGCTTCGTCAGCATGTCGATTTCGAGAATATCAAAAACGTGGTCGAGGTCGGCGGCTCATACGGCCTCGTCGGCGAAATCCTGCGCAAGCGCTATCCCGCGATCCGCTACACGCTGGTCGATCTCGCTCCGGTCGCAGGCTTCGCGCAGTATTATCTGTCGAACGTCTTTCCGGGCGGCGTCTCGGGCTTCGGTGAGAAAACCGACGCCGCAATCCATATCCGCTGCGCGCATCAATTGCCGGAGATCGGCGATCATTTCGACCTGTTCATCAATGTCGCGTCATTCCAGGAAATGAGCGCCGAACAGGTTGCGATGTATGCGAATTTCGCGCGAACCCATAGCGACATCGTCTATCTCAACAACAATCGCAAGTCGGGCAGCAACGGCCTGACGACCGACGACTATGCGCGACTGCTGCAACCGATGGAGCGCGCGGCATCCTGGAATTCGACTTTGCACGAGGGCTACCAGCCCGTCCTGTTCCGCATGCCCGGCAAGTGAACCGCGGCGAACGGCATTATTTTCTCCACAACGCCGCCTTCAGTTGCGCCACCCGCTCATCGGCGCTGGCGGGCGTCACGAGATATTTAGCCCAGTCCGTTTCCAGGTGAAGCTTCCGGTAACCCGCGCCGTTGAGATGCGAGTCGTCGGAGAAATTGCGCGCATTCCCTGAAATGTCCGGGACATAAATAAGCTGATAATAACCGCCGAGCGCATCGGCCAATGCGCGGGTGAATCGCGAAATAAATTCCTCGCCGAAAGCCTGCACGATCTCGGTTGGCAATGTCGGCGTGTAGAAGACGGCCGGGATCTTGTTCTGCTGAAGAAAGCCGTTCAATTCCTTCAGCTCATCCGCCGCGTCGAGACGGAAGTTCCGGTCGAACCGCTGCGCCACCTCGAAGCCCGTCGACGCATCCGCCGATGCCGGCACGACATAGCCATCGCCGCTCACATAATAGGGATAGGGCATTCCAAGATTGATCGCGAGCGTGTTGAGCGCGACCCGGACCCGATGCAGCGTGAAATTCCTGAATGCGTCCCTGGCATAGGCGAAGAACGAAAGATCGAGTTCGCGCGGATAACGGCCTTTCTCGAGCGTGTGATAATCCACCAGCATGTAGATCTTTTCGATGTTGCGGATCTGCCGCGGATCGAGCGCGCGCAGACATTTCAGAATCTCGCGCGGCGTGCCGTACACGTAGTTCAGGTTGAGCACCGGACGGTTGAGATAAGCCGGCGAAAGCATGTTGTTGCGCGAGGTGCCGAACACGACGACATGCGGACTTTCCCGCAATGTGTTGAGCTGATGACGCAGCAGCATCTGGTGGGAATCGAGCCGCCGCCAGTTCCGCGCCGGCACGGCATCCGTTCCGATCAGCGAAACGCCCTCGGCGAACACGAAGAGCAGGACCAGCATGGCGGCCGCGCCTGCCATCGCAATCGTCCCGTAACGGCGATAGCCGATCTTCGGATTTATGGTGACCGCATATGGCGACATCCGCACCCTCAGAACTGATAATAGATGAAATCGGACGATTGCAGCGGCGCGAGGATCGCAATGATCAGAAGCGCCGCGGTGAACAATGCCCAGAACAAACTCGGCTGCCATCGCGGCGTCCAATGCCTGCGCAGTCCAACGAGACCATTGAAGTCCAGCACGGGCCGGTAATGCGCCATGAATTGCGTGGTGTTGGGCGCGAAGAATACGATGGCGAGACCGGCCAGCAGCACCGGCATCAATTGATAGGCCGCGAACAGGTTGCCGCTATGCGCGCCGTCAAAGCGCAACCCAAGCTCCATCAGCCAGGGCGCATGCGCTCCATAAGCCGCCCATGCTTTCGGCAATGAAATGCCGTTGAAGCCGGCCATGCTTTTCCAGATCGAGATCGTGGTCGCAATC
>CAMDXM010000156.1 GCA_945878025.1 Pseudorhodoplanes sinuspersici
CCCACGAATTGCAAATGCGGCCCTTGCCGCGGAACTCGGTCGCGACCGCGGCAAACAGCATCTCGCCGCAACGCGGGCAGGCTGGACGCCCCAGAATGCCAGTGACGGTCAAACCAGTGTGCGTTGCAACACAATCACGCATGGCCGACCTCCTCTGAATCAGTATGCATTCACATTGTAACGATAGCCGACATCTGTGGCGGCGATAAGACGTCGCGGCGGAATCAGTGTGAAAAATTCGACTGACGAAGGGAGCGTTTTGAATCAAACTCTTCCCGCCGTGCTAGGGTGAATGAGCTTCGGCGGTTATGTGCGAAGGTGGAAAAGGAAGCGTCTCTCGAAGGACGCCACGCAAAAAGGAAACCCGATGGTGCCACGCCCTTCGACGTCCAGAGGTTTTTCGATTGTTCCGGTTTTGGTGCTTGGATTGTCGGCAATCTTGACGCCGGTCGCGAGCAAGCAGGGATCGGCGCAGACATCCGCGCCCGCGGTATCGGAGCCTTCGGCAAAGCCCGGCACGGTGACCAAGGTCAAGGCGAAATCGAAGGAAACCTGGGCGGATATGAAGGCGCGCTGGGCGAAACAAAAAGAGAGATGGGCCGAGTGCCAGAAGCGGGAAAAGGCGGAAAAGCGCACCGCGCGCGCAACCCGCGTGTTCCTTGAAGACTGCATGACAAGGCAGTGACGCGACCGGGGCGATTTCGCGATTCCCTAGAGCATTTTCCGGCGAAATGAAAACCGGTTCGCCGCAGGAAATGCGTCAATTAAAAGGAAACTAGACTGTGTTCCGATACGATTGAATCGGAACACAGTCTGAACGAACGGGAGCAGGCGATCGACCGGTCGTTGACGTGCAATGGCGAAGACTGGTGAGCGCGCCGGGGCTCGAACCCGGGACCACCTGATTAAAAGTCAGGTGCTCTACCAACTGAGCTACGCGCTCTCCGGGGCGGTGTGTAGGGGCGGCATCCGGCCCGGTCAATAGTGGTGCATGATTGCCCTCGCCAGCGGGCCCGACATTGCTTAGCTTGTGAGAAATCACCCCTTTTCCCGCTGTCCGGAGCCCTGTCCATCATGCCGATCGTCAATCGCATCGCCGAGTTCCACCCCGAAATCACCGCGTGGCGGCGCGACCTGCATATGCATCCGGAGCTGCAATACGACGTGCACCGGACGGCGGCGAGCGTCGTCGAAAAGCTCAAAGCCTTCGGCTGCGACGAGGTCGTGCCGGGCGTGGGGCGCACCGGCGTGGTCGGCGTCATCAAGGGCAAGAAGCCGGCGGGCAGCATCAAGGTTATCGGCATGCGCGCGGACATGGACGCGCTTCCGATCGAGGAGGCGACGGGTCTGCCCTACAAATCGACGATACCCGGAAAAATGCATGCCTGCGGCCATGACGGGCACACCGCGATGCTGCTGGGCGCAGCCAAATATCTCGCCGAGACGCGGAATTTCGGCGGCACAGCGGTCGTGATCTTCCAGCCCGCGGAGGAAGGCGGGGCCGGCGGCAAGGCGATGGTCGACGACGGCATGATGACCCGGTTCGGCATCGAGGAAGTCTACGGCATGCACAATTATCCCGGGATTCCTCTTGGTGAATTTGCTATCCGGCCGGGTGCGCTGATGGCGGCGGCGGATCATTTCATCATCGAGATCGAGGGCAAGGGCGGGCACGCCGCGCGTCCACATTTTTCGGTCGACACGGTTCTGGTCGGCGCGGAGATCGTGAGCGCCCTGCAATCGATCGTTGCGCGCAATGTCGATCCGCTGCATTCCGCCGTGATTTCGGTTTGCCTGTTCCAGGCTGGATCGACCGACAATGTCATTCCGCAGACCGCATTGCTGCGCGGCACCGCGCGCAGCCTCCTGCCTGAGGTCCAGGACCTTCTGGAAACGAGGATCCGGGAGGTCGTGGAAGGAACCGCGAATCTGCACGGAGCGAAGGCGAACCTGCGCTACAAGCGCAGCTATCCCGTCACCCGCAATCACCCGGATCAGACCGACTTCGCGGCCTCGGTCGCCAGGGAAGTCGTCGGCGACGCCAAGGTCGACACCAACGTCAATCCGGTGATGGGCGCGGAAGACTTTTCCTTCATGCTCAACGAGCGGCCCGGCGCCTTCATCTTTGTCGGCAACGGCGACAGCGCCGGCCTGCATCACCCGGCTTACGACTTCAATGACGGGATCATTCCGGTCGGATCGTCGTACTGGGTGCGGCTCGCAGAGAAAGCGCTCGCGGCGTAGTACGCCGCCGTCATTCCGGGACGCGAGCATGCAAGTCGGGTTTACCCGACTTGCGTGTGCACGTGCTCCGGAATGACAGATTACTGGATCGTTTCGGGCTGCTTTTCCGGGGGCGCGGCGGCCTCGGCGAGGGCGGCCGCGCGCTTGGGCAGCAGCACCAGCGCCTTGGTCTGCAATTCCTTCCAGGTCGCGAATTCGTTGAGCGGTGAGCCCTCGATGGCGGCGAGCGAGGCCGCCGACAGGAACGGCAGGCTCTGCAACATCAATACGGCCGCGAAGATCGTGAGTTCGTGAATGCCGTCCTTGTTGAAGACGAGCACGACGATCGCGCCGAACACCAGCATGCCGCCAAGGACCGCTTCCCAGAACGCCTGGAATTCCATCGGCTTCTTGCCGCGCCCGCCTTTGGCGGTGCGGGTAAAGGGCAGGTGATCCTTGATCAGCCCGTCGCCGACCGCGCGCGCCACGGTCCATTGCACGGACATGGCGGCGACGACGGCGCCCAAAGTCTGCTTCTTGTTGATCGGCACACGCAGGCGATAGAGCGTCACGAAATGCAGCAGCGCCACGGCGAATGCGGCGATGATCGGTATGGTCAGAATCTTGTCGGGGATCGCGATCCCGGCGAACACCACGACCGGCACCCAGAGCAGATTGAGAATGGAGACCACGACGCCGAGCGATTCCGCGCCGAGCCAGACCAGCCAGCCGAGCGTGAATTCGCGCCGCTGATCGTGCGACAATTGGCTCACGCCGGGCAGGAAACGGCGCCAATGCTTCTTGACGATCTGCACGCCGCCATAGGCCCAGCGATGACGCTGTTTCTTGAACGCCTCGAAGGATTCCGGCAGCAGGCCGAATCCGTACCGGCGGTTGGTGTAATGCACGTGCCAGCCGAGTTCGATCATGGTCAGGCCGAGATCGGTATCTTCGCAGATCGTGTCGCTCGACCATGAGCCGGCGGCGTCGAGCGCGGAGCGGCGCATCAGGCACATCGTTCCATGCACAATGATTGCGTTCTTCTCGTTGCGCTGGACCATGCCGATGTCGAAGAAACCGGAATACTCGCCCTGCATCGCGTAATGCATGACGCTGCGGTCGCCGTCTCGATGGTCCTGCGGCGCCTGGATCAGACCGACTTTCGGATCGCCAAACACCGGCACGAGATTAGTGAGCCAGTCCGGCGTGACGATATAATCGGCGTCGATCACGCCGATGATTTCGGCGTCGGGAGCGGTCTGCGTCAGCGCCAGACGGAGCGCTCCAGCCTTGAAGCCCTGCAGATTGTCCTCGCGCACGAAGTTGAAGCGCGATCCGAGCGTGCGGCAATGCTCCTCGATCGGTTGCCAGAATTCCGGGTCGGGCGTGTTGTTGATGACGATGATGCATTCGAAATTCGGATAGGTCAGCGTCGCCACCGCATCGAGCGTGGCTTTGACCATCTCCGGCGGCTCGCGATAGGCCGGAATATGGATGGACACTTTCGGGCCGAATCCTTCCGGCGCAAGCGGCGGCGCGTCGAGCAAACGGCGCGGCTTGCGGCCGAACGCGACGGCGGCGATCTCCTCCATGCGCGCGAGCGCGATAAAGACCAGCGGAATGAGCAGCACCACGCCCAAGGCCAGCGCGAAAGCCGCGCCCCACACGAAGTAATGCTGGTTCCAGAACGCAAAGACGGTTGCGAACCAGGCGCCCGCCGCGTGCGCGGAGACACCGAGGACGAGCGCCTGTGCGAAGGTCGTTCTGCGCATCGCCAGCAGCGGCAACGACAGCAAGAGGCCGAACAACACGGCGAGCGTCATGTTCTTCCAGTGGTCGGGTTCGAGCACCGGTCCGTTCCATGCGAATTTCATATGGCGCGAGGAATCGAAAATGCCCCAATAGGCGCCGACGCTGCCTTCGGCCGTTTTCCACGGCTGGTCGATCGCTTCGATGATGTTGTAGTCGATGCCATAGGCGTCGGCGCGCGAAACGAAATCGCGCAGCACGATCGCCTGTTCGAGGCGGCCGGGATTGGCGTCTTTCAGGTTATAGCCCGCGCTCGGCCAGCCGAACTCGGCAATCACGATGCGCTTGCCGGGATACATCTGGCGCAGCCGGCTATAGCCGCCGATCGCGTCGTCGACGGCGGCCGTGCCCGATTTGCCTTCCCAGTAAGGAAGAATATGCACGGCGATGTAATCGACCGCCGAGACAAGCTCGGGATGATCCTGCCACACGCTCCAGATTTCACCGGTCGTCACCGGCACCTGGGTTTCGCGTTTGACGCGCTGGATGATCTTGATCAGCCGCGCGACGTTGACGGATTCCTTCGCCCGATCCAATTCCTTCGAATCGTTCCTGGCCTTGGCGTCCGAAAGTCTGGCGAGTTCGTCCGGCGTGAGATCGAGTTTGTCGTCGCCGACGAGGATCGTCTCGCCGCGATAGATCGTTTCGTTGCCGACCACGATGCCGTCGATATTGGAATGCTTGCGGGCGAGATCGACTGCGGCAAGCACTTCGCGCTCGTTGCGTTTTGCATCGCTGCCGAGCCATACGCCGGCTGTGACCTTCAAACCGAATTCATTGGCAATGCCGGGAACGAGCGCGGCGCCGTCCTGGCTCGTGACGCTGAGCGCGCGCGGAGCGCCATCGGTCGCTGAATAGGTTCGGATCGCCCGCGTGTAAGGTGCGAGCAGATGCAGATCCGCGCGGATTTGCGCCGCCGAGACCGGCTTGGAGGCCTGAGCGGGGCGGGTATGCCCAACCGAGGGCGTATATGACAGGCTGGGGAATTGTCCGTTGAAATCGGGGGCGGAGATTTGGCTTTTGCCAACAAACCAAAGTCCAGCATGCACGCACGCCAAGAGCGTAACGGCAGCGACGGCGGAGCGCATGAAACGCTAACCCAACGGGGCTATGAGGAAGGCCGCCATCCCGTCCCCTGAGACGGCGTCTGCTGCGATGCAACATACCCCAAAATCCATTGCCGATCAAGAGATCGTGCCCAGAAATGAGGCGCGGCCCTTAAGTCGCTACAGCACATGGCGTTTTGAAGGCACGTGAACCTGCTAACGAAAAAATAATTCCGTTATTGGGTAGAAGTTCCAGTCGCAGCCGAAGGATTTTGCGCTGCAGCAGGAGGCGTGGGCTGGACGGATGGGTTGATCCAGCAGGCCTGCACGCGGGCGCCAAGGGATTCCGGCGCTTTCGGATCGATATTTCCCTGCCGCACCACGCACCGGAACGTCGCCTGGATGTGGCCGCTCGGGCAGCCGAAGCGATCGTAGAGATCGAGATGCCGGAACGCTGTGTCCAGGTCGTCGCGCCAAAGCAGATTGACCACGCGGCGGCCGAGCCAGACGCATTCGGGATTGCCGGCCGGACCGCTGGTGGCCTTGGAAGTGTCGGCGAGTTCTTCCGCTTTCTTGGAGGCGCCGTCTTTCGCCGGTGATTCCGGCTGCTGGCGGGCTTTTTCGCCGGCTTTAGGGTCGCCGCCTTGCGCGAATGCGGGTGCAAGACCCCAATGCAGAGCCGCGGCCAGGATGGAGGCGGCACAAAGACGCAATACGCGGTCGCTCATTGGAGTCCGGACGTCTTGAGTAAGGTGCCTGGGGTGCAAAGTAAGCGCCGATCCAGGGCCGCGATGTCTGAAACCGGTCACCGGGATCGGTGACCGCCGTTCCGGCTTTCGGTTCGTTCGTTGAAGGGCAGTATATCGATTGAAATCCGTCACGAATACGGCGTCAAACAGCGGCGCACTGAGATTGCCAAAGTTCAATACTTTGTCCAGTGCAAGAATCCGGTTTGCTTAAGCCGCTGCGCTTGGCACAAATGTTTTTTTCCGGACATAACGGTTCCCTTGGCCACATGACTGAACATTCATTGTTCCGCGTTGCCGTTCCCGCCGTTCTTTTCGCATCTGCGGTATCGGTCATTGCCGCCGCCTGGTGGTGGATGGGCGAAGGCGTTCCGATGCCGCTATCTCCCTTGGCGCGGGGGGAAAAGCTTTATTGCGTCTCCTACGCGCCGTTTCGCGGCACGCAGAGCCCGTTGACGCCGCCGGTCCAGATCGAGCCGTGGCAGATCGAGGAGGATTTGGCGAAGCTCTCGCAATTGACGGATTGCGTGCGCACCTATGCGACCGAATTCGGTCTCGACCGCATCCCGGAAATCGCCAAACGGCACGGGATGAAGGTCATTCAAGGCATCTGGCTTTCGGGCAACGCCGAAAAGAACCAGACGGAAATCGAGACGGCGATCCGGCTCGCCAGGCAATTCCCGGACGTGATCCGCGCGCTCGTTGTCGGCAATGAAGTATTGCTGCGCGGCGAAATGACGGCGCAGGACCTCGCCGGCGTCATCCGCAACGTGAAAAGCCAGGCCGGCGTGCCGGTGACCTATGCCGATGTCTGGGAATTCTGGTTGCGCTATCGCGACGTGTATGAGGCGGTCGATTTTGTCACCATCCACATTCTTCCCTATTGGGAGGATTTTCCGATCTCCGCGCAAGAATCGGTTTCGCATGTGGATTCCATCCGCCGGAAAGTCGCGGCGGCGTTTCCCAACAAGGAGATCCTGATCGGCGAGACCGGATTTCCAAGCGCGGGGCGGATGCGAGAGGGCGCGCGGCCGTCGCCGTCCAGCCAGGCCCGGGTGATCCAGGAGATCGTCGCGTTGTCGAAGCGGGACAATTTCCGCGTCAATGTGATCGAAGCCTTCGATCAGCCGTGGAAGCGGCGGCTCGAAGGCACCGTCGGCGGGCATTGGGGATTATTCGATGCCGACAGCCGCGCGTTCAAATTCGCCTGGGGCGAGCCGAAGTCCGATCACCCCGCATGGCGCCGGCAAATTGGCGGTGGCGTGCTGATGGCCGCGCTGGTGTTCGGCGTGGCGCTGCTTGGACGCTTTCGGAAAGTGCGATCGATATCGGCTCCAGCGCCGCTCTGGATCGGCGTTGCGGTTATCGCAACTCTGGCTGGGACGCTCGTTCCGCTTGCCGCCGAAAAGATGCCGCTGGAGAGTCTCGGCGCTGGCGGCTGGTTCCGGTCGATTGTCCTTTTCGCGCTCGCTATCGCCTGTCCACTTGCGGGTTCCGCGGCGTTGATGCGGGCGGCGGCAATCCCGGCTTTCGCGCAGGTGTTGACGCGTCGGGGCGTCGAATTCGATTGCCGCCTGACGCCAGCGCTCGGTCTTCTGCTGGTGGCGGTGACGCTGGCCGCGCTCCAGGTGGCGCTCGGTCTCGTTTTCGATCCGCGTTACAAGGATTTTCCATACGCTCCGCTCACGGCGGCGGTGACGCCGTTTTTCGTTCTGTCGCTTTTCTTGAGGCGGCCGGGCGGTTCGCGCGCGCTTGCCGAAACCGTGGCCGCGGGCGCACTCGCACTCTCGCTTGTTTACGTCGCGTTCAACGAGAGTTTCGTCAACTGGCAGTCGCTGTGGCTGTGTGGGCTGTTCGCCGTGCTCGCCTTCACTCTGTCGAGGGCTCGGGACGCGCGAGGCTGAGAATGAGAAGGCCCGCGGCGAGCGCGGACGTCTCGACGTTATAGAGTACGATGCCGAAACCGCATGCGGCCAGCGCGATGGTGATGAGAGCGATCGACGGCCGGATCAGATTGAGCGCCGCGGCCGCCAGCGCCGCGATCCCGAAGACTCCGTTCTGGAATAGTGCGAGGAAAATCTTGCGCGTGAAACACATCCAGGTCGGCAGGCCGGCCTGGCAGGCGAGACTGACGGTGGATTGTTCGATCACCGTGTAGCGCAGATAGAGCGCGTATCCGACCGACAGGAAGCCGACGATCAGCAGCCAATTGACCTGGCGCGCGGTCGGTTTGAATGAAGGGCGCATGCAACGCTTTCCTTACGCTTCGCCTCAAGCCTTGCGGCGCTTGGGAAAGGACGGCGCCGTCGCCAGCACGATCCCGCCCAGAACCAGCACAAGCCCGGCCGCATGATAGGGCCGCACGGCCTCGCCGAGGAAGAGCACTGCCAGCGCTATTCCATAGACCGGCAGCAAATAAAGAAAAATGCTGGTCAATGCGGGGCCGACGCGCTTGACGCCGTATTGGTAGGCGGAAAACGAAAGCACCGAGGCGAAGATCACGATGCCGGCGATGCTCGACCAGGCGCGAAGCGTCGAGGGAAATCCGCCGATCAGCCACCATTCCGCGATCATGCAGGGGATCAGCAGAGCCGTGCCGGCCAGCGCGATCACGAAAAACAGCGCCAGCGTTGGAACGGTCTGCAGCGTGGAATTCTTCAGCAACAGAGAATAGATCGCCCATGCGACGGCTGCGAGAATGAACCAGAGGTCGCCGACATTGAAGTGATGGCTCAGGATCGCGGCCGGCTGCCCCTCGAGCACGATCGTGAAAACTCCGGCAACGCCGAGCATGACGCCGATCGTTTGCCCGAGCGGCAAAGGCCGCCGCGCCAGCAGCGCGCCGAGCAGAACGACGATCACGGGCGAGGCCGTATAGATCAGAGTGCCGTGCGTGGCGGTGGTGTATTGGAGTGCGACATAGACGATGCCGCCGCAGATCCACATCCCGAGAAAGCCGAGCAGCACGATCAGCTTCCATTGCGCCGTCAGCGTCGCCGCATGTCGGCGCACATCAGGCCATGCGATCGGCGCGAGGATGAGGCAGGCAAAAATCCAGCGCAAAGCGGCGAGTGTCCAGGGCGGCACCGTTTCGACGGCCGGCCGGCCGATGATCAGGTTCGAGACGAACAAAAGCGGCATGACCGCAAGAATGACGAAGTCGCGCACGCGCGTGTTCATGTCCGCCTTGGTCCGGGAAGAAAGGGAGGGTGTCAACGAAGCGCGAGACGTTGTCCGTCAAACACGGCCGGACGGCAAGTCCAGCCGCTCGCCGCGAGCGACGCGCAGATTTTCGCGGCCGCCGCCGCGTTCGACAATGGCCCGACGACGAGACGCAATTCGGACGTGCCCGGCTTGCCGTCGCGCACGGAGATCACCGGCCGCAAACCATCGAGAACGCTGCCATGGGTTCCCTTGGCCGAGGCCCACAGGTCGCGCAGTGCTTCGATGGTCGGGCCGCCGCCGATATCGACGCCGAAATCGGTGGCGGTCGCGATCGAATCCGGGGAGGGAGCGGTGCCGCGCGCGGCGGCGTGCGCGTTTGCGATCCGGTTGGAGGGAAACGCGGCAATGGTTTGCGGCGCCGAGATCGACGAAATCACCGTCGGGCCCTGCGGGAGTTGTATCGGCGGCAGCGGCGAGGATTGCTGGGCCGCATTTTGCGCGTTGCCGATACGGCCGACCGAACCCGTGACGTCTTCCAGATTGCGCTCCAGCACCGTCACGCGGGCGAGCAGGCGATCGCGATCGGACGACAAGGCGCGGACCGAATCGATGAGCCGTTTGGTTTCGGTATCGGTTTGCTGCGAGCGCGCCGCGAGTTGGACGGCCGGTGCGGGCTGGCTTATCGCGCCGGCCACGCGCCGCGAACCGTTGTCGCTCTGGACC
>CAMDXM010000157.1 GCA_945878025.1 Pseudorhodoplanes sinuspersici
CCGCCGCGAAACGCGACCAGCGCATGCTGATCGTGCGCGGCAAGGGCGGCAAGGAGCGGATGGTGCCGCTCAACGACGCCGCCCGCCGCGCCATGACGGATTATCTCGCGCTCCGCAAAGACGCGGGCGCCGGCGAATCGAAATGGCTGTTTCCGTCCTTCGGCGAGAGCGGCCATCTCAGCCGCCAGCATTTCGCGCGCGACCTGAAGAGCCTGGCGCCGGCGGCCGGGCTCGATGCGCGCAAGGTCAGCCCGCATGTCCTGCGCCATGCCTTTGCCAGCCATCTTTTGCAGAATGGGGCCGATCTGCGCGTGGTGCAGACATTGCTGGGACACGCCGATATATCGACCACCCAGATCTATACGCATGTGCTCGAAGAGCGCCTGAAAGGCCTTGTTCGCGACCTGCATCCGCTTACGGATGGTTAATTCGCGGCGCCCCGATCCGATTGCTTGACTTGAATACCGCTCAAGGGCCAGTTTCGCCGCCCCGGACCTTTGGTCCTTAGCGATCAACTCAAGAATTCATCCTGTCGATGCGCAGTTATCTCGATTTCGAAAAGCCGGTCGCCGAGCTTGAGGCCAAGGCCGACGAGCTTCGCGTCGTTCAGGCCGGCGGCGATGAGGTTCAGGTCGAAGAGGAAATCGGCCGCCTCGAGGCCAAGGCCGCGCAGACGCTGAAGGAACTCTACGAAGACCTGACGCCCTGGCAGAAGACGCAAGTCGCGCGCCATCCGCTGCGGCCGCATTGCCTGGATTATGTTTCCGAATTGATCACCGATTTCGTGCCGTTTTCCGGCGACCGCAAATTCGCCGACGACGAAGCGATCGTCGGCGGCTTCGGGCGCTTCGACGGCGAAAGCGTTTGCGTGATCGGACACGAAAAGGGATCGACCACGGAAGCGCGGCTCAAGCACAATTTCGGCATGGCGCGGCCGGAAGGCTATCGCAAGGCCGTGCGCCTGATGGAAATGGCGGACCGCTTCGGCATTCCGGTTCTCTGTCTGGTCGATACCGCCGGCGCGTATCCGGGGATCGACGCGGAGGAACGCGGACAGGCGGAAGCGATCGCGCGTTCGACCGAGGCCTGTCTCAATCTCGGCGTGCCCAATGTGTCGGTCATCCTCGGCGAAGGCGGATCGGGCGGCGCCATCGCGATCGCGACGGCGAACCGCGTCCTGATGCTGGAACACGCGATCTACAGCGTGATCTCGCCGGAGGGTGCTGCCTCCATCCTGTGGCACGATTCGACCAAGGCGCAGGACGCCGCCACCAACATGAAAATCACCGCGCAGGATCTCGTGCGCTTCGGCATCATCGACGAGATCGTTACAGAACCGGTCGGCGGCGCGCACCGCGATCCCAAGGCCGCGATGCAGGCGGTGGCCGCGGCGATTCGAGACGGGTTCGGCGCGCTCAAAGGGCTCGACCGCGACGCGGTGCGACAAATGCGCCGGCAAAAGTTCCTCGCCATCGGCCGGAACCTGGCCTGAGGCCCCCGCCGGGCCGGGCCGGACAGGCCGCCTTTGGTGGGGACGGAAAGCCCGGTTTTCGGCCGTCAGCCTTAATGCCGCCGCGTTATTTTATTCAGATTTCATAAGATTTTACGGTTCATTCACCCGGCGCATGGTCAACAGGGTCTGGGCTGCGCCGTCCGCCCCTTGCGGAGGTCGTATCAGAGGGATAACCATCACGCGATGAAGGCCCGGGGACAGCCGCTTGCGGGGACTAACGTATTGATCCGCCGCCCCAATCCGGTGCGCTCGCTGATAACGGCGGCCGCCATCGCGGCTGCATTCGCGCTCGCCGGCTGCAAGACCGAAGACCCGTTTTCCTATAACGCACGCGCCAACGCGCCGATCCCGCAAGCCCTGCTCGCGGAGATGGAAAAGAAGGACATGGCGAAGGATTCGCCGATCCTCGTGCGCCTGTTCAAGGAAGAAGCCGAACTCGAGGTCTGGAAGCAGGATCGTACCGGCCGCTATGCGCTGTTGAAGACCTATCCGATCTGCCGCTGGTCCGGCGATCTCGGGCCCAAGGTCAAGGAAGGCGACCGCCAGGCGCCGGAGGGCTTCTACAACATCACGCCCGGCCAGATGAATCCGAACTCCCAGTATTATCTCGCTTTCAATCTCGGTTATCCGAACGCCTTCGACCGTTCATGGGACCGCAACGGCGCGCATCTGATGGTGCATGGCGATTGCTCGTCGCGCGGCTGCTACGCCATGAGCGACGAACAGATCTCTGAAATCTTCGCAATGGGCCGCGAATCCTTCTTTGCCGGCCAGCAGGCGTTTCAGGTGCAGGCCTATCCGTTCCGGATGACGCCCACGAACATCGCCAAGCACCGTAATTCGCCGCATCTCGCGTTCTGGAAAATGCTCAAGCGCGGCAACGACCATTTCGAGGTCACGCGCATGGAGCCGAAGGTCGATGTCTGCGAGCGCCGCTACATCTTCAATGCGCAGACGGATTCCTCCCAATTCAATCCGAAAGGCAAATGCCCCGTTGTCGACGCGCCGCAGGATGTCGCCAGCGCCGTCAACGACAAGCAGCGGCGCGACGAATTGCAGATCGCGGAACTGACCGCGCGCAACGTGCCGACCGCTCCGATCGCGAGCAACCGCGACGGCGGCATGCATCCGAAATTCGTGGCTGCGTTGAAGCCGCAGGAAGTGGTGGACGACAAGGGCAAGATCCGCCTGGTCGTCGAAAACCCGGCCCCCGGAAAGCTCTCAACCGTCGCCTATTCGCCGACCGTCGAGGCCGAACTGCGTTCGCCCGCCGCGATCGAGCCCGAGCCAGTCGTGGTCGCGGACGTCCCGCTGCCGCGCAGTGCACCGCAGAACAAGGAAGGCGTCAGGCCGGAGGAACCGTCTTTCGCGCAGAAGATGGAAAACTTCTTCCGTCCCGCCCCGAAGCCCGCTTCCGACACGCGTGTCGCCGCCGTCGAGCCGGCCGCGCAGCCGGCACCCGCGCCGCAGCCCAAGAACAACGGCAGCCTGTTCAGCCGCATCACGAAGCCGAAGCCCGCGGCGGCGGCGGAGATTAATGCCGAAGCGTCCAAGGAAGCACCCAAGAAGGAAGGCGTGACGGCCAAGGTCTCGCGCATGATCGGATTGCGCGGCGCCGACAAGACCGAGGCCCAGAAAGAACAGCCGCCGGCAGCGCCCGGCGCGATCCGCCAGATCGACCCCAATGCGCGGACCCCGCAACCGGCCGCGCCGGCGCCCGCGACGACTGCCTCAACCGGCAGCCTGATGAGCGGTGCGCAGCCGATCCCGCAAACTTCGAGTTTCGATACGCGCTTCTCCGCCTTCCGCTAATCGCAAGTAGGATCAGCGCACAAACAAAATGCCCGGCTCGCGCCGGGCCTTTTATTTGTGACGGACCGCACGCGATCCCCAAACGGGTCGCAGGTACCGCTAGCTATTCTTACGGCGCTTCTTCCAGACTGCCAGCAGCGGGCCGAATAGCTGAATCGCCAGTAGCAGTGCCGCCACCGCCAACAAAGCCGCGGAATAAGGCCGCTGGATAAAGATCGCCGGCGATCCAAGGCCGAGGATCAAAGACTGCCGCATTGATTTTTCGAGAATGTCGCCAAGCACGAAGGCGAGCACGAGCGGCGCCGGATCGAGCCGGAGCTTCTTCAGTCCGTAGCCAGAGAATCCCGCCAGCACCAGAAACAGCACGTCGAAGAGATTGTAGCGGATGCTGTAGGCGCCGACGACGCAGAACATGAAGATGGTCGGCGCAAGATAGGCAAACGGCACCTTCAGCATGCGCACGAATACCGAAATCAGCGGCAGGTTCAGCACGATCAGGATCACGTTGCCGATCAGCATGGAGGCGATCACGCCCCAGAACAGATCGGGATGCTCGGTCATCAAGCGCGGGCCCGGCGTCACACCCTGAATCAACAGCGCGCCCATCATGATCGCCATCACGACATTCGACGGGATTCCGAGACAGAGCAGCGGGATGAACGAGGATTGCGTGGCCGAATTATTGGCGGCCTCCGGCCCCGCGACGCCTGCGGGCGCGCCATGACCGAATCGTTCGGGAGTGGAAGACAGACGCTTCTCCAGCACATAGGAGGCGAAAGCCGCGAGCACCGCGCCGCTTCCGGGCAGGATGCCGAGGAAAAAGCCAACGACAGACCCGCGCGCGATGGCCGGCCCGCCTTCGCGCCATTCCGCGCGGTTCGGAAACAA
The DNA here is from genome assembly GCA_945878025.1 of Pseudorhodoplanes sinuspersici. Lineage (GTDB taxonomy): Bacteria > Pseudomonadota > Alphaproteobacteria > Rhizobiales > Xanthobacteraceae > Pseudorhodoplanes > Pseudorhodoplanes sinuspersici_B. The sequence goes on from CAMDXM010000157.1 coordinate 4,214, forward strand.
CTTCCTCAGACTCAAATCGGATGCAACCAGCGGATTGGGCGCACGCAACCGTTCCGCCACCAGGAGGATTTCCGCGAGACCGAACAATCCCATCGCCAGCACCGGCATGCTGATGCCATCGAACAATTCCGGCACGCCCAAAGTAAAACGGTCGCTCCCCCAGATCGGATCGAGACCGACGGTCGCAAGCAGCAGGCCGATGCAGATCATGATCAGCGAGCGCATCGGCGTCATCTGCGAGATCCAGGTCGACAGCAGCAGGCCCGCGAGCACGAGGCTGGTATATTCCGGCGGACCGAATTGGCGCGCCAGTTCGGCAACCGAAGGACCGACCATCGCGATACCGAAGGTCGCCAGGATGCCGGCGATGAAGGAGCCGATCGCGGACAGGCCGAGCGCCGCTCCCGCGCGGCCTTTTTTCGCCATCGCGTAGCCATCGATACAGGTGACGACGGAAGCCGCTTCGCCCGGAATGCGCACGAGAATGGATGTGATCGATCCGCCATACATCGCGCCATAATAGACGCCCGACATCAGGATCAGCGCGCCGACCAGATCGAGCCGGAACGTGATCGGCAGCAACAGCGACATCGTTGCCGCCGGCCCGAGCCCCGGCAACACACCGATGATCATGCCGAGTACCGCGCCGATGAAGCACAATCCGATATTCGTGGTCGTGAGGATCGTCGACAGGCCGAGCCACAATCCGCTCAATGATTCCAGCATCAAGGATTCCAGAATTGTGCGATGGCGGGCGCGGGGAAATGGACACCGAGCAGGATTTCAAAGATCGCGTAGCTCGCAAATAGCAGCGCGGCGGTAACGAACGCAGCCTTGGCGATGCCCACCCGCTCCGCGAACAGGAGAATGATCAAGGTGGCGGTACCCGAAGAGACGAAGAAGCCGAGAAAATCAAAGGTCAGGACCAGCACGACAAAGCTCACCGCATAGATTGCGAGCTTGCTCCACACGATTCCGTGCACCGACCATTCGGGAGCTTCATCGTCCGCGCCCGCGGGTGCTTCTGCCTCGGAATTATATCCCTTCTGCGTGCGAACGGCTTCCACACCCGCGCAGGCGGCACACAAGAAAGCGATCACCGCGGGATACAGGCCCGCACCCGGCAACCCATCACGCCAAAGCCCGTAGCCGAGCGACACCCAACCGGTCACGGCCATCGACACCGCCAGGAGCAGCAGGCAAACGGCTTCAACCCGGGATCGTGTCATTATGCCAATCGCCGCCCGCTATTTCGGGGAAAGACCCAGTTCATCGGTAATCTTGCGATACCGCGCGCGCTCCGCTTCGACGTAAGCGGAGAAATCGCTTCCGGTACGGTATTTCGGGATTGTGGAGAAGCGTTCCATCGCCCGCGCATATTCGTCGCTGGTCACCGCCGCTTTGCAGGCGGATTCGAGCTTCGCCTTCACGGCCGTCGGCAATCCCTTGGGCGCCAGGAACCCGCCCCAGACCGGAGATTCGAAATTGATGTTGAGTTCGCCCGAACTCGGAACGTCGGGGAGGAACTTGATGCGCTCCTTTGAGAGCACCATCAGCGCTTTCACGTTGTCGTAATTGCGCACGGTGGCGGCGCTGTCGAGATTCGCCACGAGCTCTCCGCGTCCCATCGCCTGATAGACCGCCGGATTGCCCGACAGCGGGGCATGTGTGCCTTTGAGGTTCTGCATCCCCAGCAAAGCCGCGAACGAGATATGATTGAACGAGCCCGGCCCCGGCGATCCGTAAAGGAACTTGGCGGGATTCTCGCGCGCAAACGCGACCATGTCCGCGAAAGACTTGAACGGACTATCCTTGGCGACGATGACCGCGCTGGGCGCTTCATACACCTGGCAGATGTAATCGAAATCGGCTGAGGTAAACGGAACCGAACGCGTATTCGGGACCACCGCCAAAGTCGTGACCACCAGCATGCCGATCGTATAGCCGTCCGGCCGGGCATTTTTCACCGCAACTGCGCCGAGTACGGTAGAGGCACCGGGCTGGTTGACCACCACCGCCGGCTGTCCCAGTTCCTTGCTGAGCACATTGAGAATTCCGCGCGTGACGAGGTCGACATTCGCGCCGGCGTCGTAAGGCAGGATGATCTGGACGGGGCGTTCCGGAAATTCGGCCCGCACATCGGATATTCCGAAGGCCGTTGCTGACAAGACAAGGACGGCAAGGCGCGCGAATACGGACCCGAGCATCATTTCCCCCTATGCGGCACCTTTTTGGTGCGTGCAGCGGCGTCTCCATCCCAGAATGAAATTGGAGCGCCTGTTTGTTTAGGAATTATAATGACCATGGGCGACATGCCTGCCAATACCGAATTGTGATCGCTGGCATAGCGCGCCGCTATAAGGTCGTTCATGGACATCCGGGGACTTCACTATTTCACGCGGATTGCAGCCCTCGGCAGCCTGACACGGGCCGCGGCCGATTTGCGCATCGCACAACCTGCTCTGACCCGGCACATGCACCGGCTTGAGCACGAGCTGGGCGTGACTTTGTTCAACCGCGTGCAGCGCGGTGTGGAATTGACCGATGCCGGGCGCAGGTTTCTTGAAAGCGCGTCGCGCATCATTCGTGACATCGAGCGCCTGCCGGACGACATCAAGACCGACATCCGGCATCCCAGCGGCAAGATCGCGCTCGGAATGAACCAGCCGTTATGCCCGGCCGTCGTCCCCACCATCATCAAAAGCGCCCGCGAACAGCATCCGCATCTGAAAGTGAAGGTCGTTCACGCCAGCAACAATGCGCTGCTGCCGTGGATCATGGATGGGCTCGTGGATCTTGCGATCATGCCGGAAATCGTAAAGAGCCGGTCGGTCACTCCGGCGATTCTGGTGCGCGAGGAAATGGTGCTGCTGACGTCGCCAGCGAAAGCCCCGCGCAAGGCGATCCAGCCGCGCGATCTCGCCGACATTCCGCTCATCATGGGCGACGCCAACCGCTCCATCGTGGAACTTGTGCTCGACCGCACCCGCGCCGAACTCAACGTCGATACCGAGATCAACGATCACGAAACCGTACGGCTGATGGTGCAGGCGGGAGCCGGCACAACCATCCTTCCCTATTCGCTGGTGCGGCGCGAATGCGACGCCGGCCTTCTGAAAGCCACGCGCATCGGCACCGGTATCTACCGGCGCATCATGCTGGTCGCAGCGCCCGTGCGCGAGAATGCGATGGCGCGTGCGGCTCTCGTCCTGCTCATCAAGCAAGTGTTTGCGGCGATGGAGAATGATGGGGCTTTCACGCTCAAAGCGTGACCGTGGAACGCCTCAGCGTTTCCAGCAGATCCAGTCGCACAGGGCATCCCCCATCACGAACGTCTTGTCTTCGGCGGAGAGCCACGGCAATTCCTCCGTGAACATCGTCACGCCCTGCCGCCAGGTACAAGGCATCTTGGTGATGTCGGTACCCCAGAAGAAACGCCGGGGTCCGAAAGTGTCGAAGATGCGGCGCAGCCGGTCGTGGATACTGCGATAGGGATAGGCGTCCGTCGCATAGGCGGGAGCCCCGGTCGCTTTGATGGCAACATTCGGATAGCGAGCGAGACGTTCGAGATCGGGAATCTGGCGGAATGCGTCATCGCCCTGCGCGCCGAGCGGCACGCCCAGATGATCGATCAGAAGCCGCAAATCCGGGAAGCGCTCGGCGACGGTCCCGATCGCCGGCAGAAACGAGGCCGCCGCCAGCGCGACCGGACAGCCACATCGTTGCGCGGTCGACCACAGCCAGTCCATTTCGCGGCCCGTAAGCCAGTCGCGCTGCCGCGGCTCATTGAAGATGTATCGCAAGCCGAGCATGCCCGGCTGCGACTTCCAGCTTTCGACGCGCTGGATACCGTCCGGCGCATCGAGCGGAAAATTTCCAAGGATCGCAAAACGGGCGGGATGCTTTCGCGCCGCCTCGATCGCGATCGCGTTGGAATCCGGATCCCATGCCGGCGGCTGGATGACGGCGCCGGCGACGCCGGCCGCATCCATGTCGGCCAAAGCCTGCTCGGCCGAATAAGGCTCCTGCCGGTGCGACCCGCGCGGCTTTCCCTTTTCCCACAGATGGATATGAGCGTCGATGATCCGCACGCCGTTTATCCTGCCGCCGCGACAGCAATTTTTTCAGCCACCATCAGCGTCGGAATATTGGTGTTGCCGCGCGGAACCCCAGGCATCACCGACGCATCCGCGACCCGGAGTCCGCCGATATTCATCACCCGTCCGCTACTGTCGACCACCGCATCGGGATCATTCGCGGCGCCCATCCGGCAAGTGCCGACATGATGAGCGAGGCCGGCGACATTTGTGCGGACATGCGCTTCGAGCTTATCGGGATCGCTGATGATGGCATCCAGATTTTTCTCACCCTGCACGAGCGCCCCATAGATCCATTCGCTCAGCGCCGGCACAGCGTCGAGCAAGGTCGCGCCAATTTGAGTTTTCACGGCATTGAGAAGCGTGCGGTCGTTGAGTTTGCGCAGAAGATCCGTACGGCGGACTGGAAAGGTCCGGCGGATAAACGGCTTGAATTCATCGGAATGGACGACCTCTACCGAACGGCGAAAGCCCGCCATCATGCGCGCCAGATCGCGCTCGTCCGACAAGAAGTTGAAGGCGATGGACGGCTTTCCTCCGCGCGTGCCGTCGAGGCGGACATTTCCGCGCGAATAGGGCTTGTGCAGAATCGTCGAGAAATTCGCCAGCCGCTGACCGATGGCGTGCCACGACGACTTGCTCTGGATCGTCATATACATGTCGGCCGGGCAATCCTTATCGCCGGACGAATAGCGGAAAGCTGTGTTGTTGTGGTTGCGCGGCAGGGCCGGTTGTTCGCCTTCCTTGCGAAGATGCGCCGCGATGAAGAGCGCCGGGTGATTTTGCAGATTCTGTCCGACGCCACGCAAATCCTGCCGCACCTCGATGCCGGCGGCGCGCAGATCCTCGGCCGGGCCGATGCCCGCGTTCAGGAGAAAAACCGGCGATTGAAGCGCGCCGGCGGTGAGAATCACTTCACGCGCGCGGAAGTCCACCGCCTCGCCGCCGACGTCAGCGGTGACGCCGACAACGGCGCGGCCCTCGAATATCAGCGCGCGCACCATGGCGCCGGTCACGATGGAGAGATTTTTCCGGCTGCGCACCGCGGCATCGAGATACGAGATCGCCGCGGAAGCGCGGGAGTCGCGGCTGGCGGCGATCGGAACGGAGCAATAGCCGTCGCGGAAATCTCCGTTGGCGTCGGCGATGTGAGGGATCTGCCGTTTGCCGGCAAAGTGGTAGCCGGCTTTGGCGAGCGGCGGCCATTCGTCCCAGTTGTGGCGGCGAATCGGTGTCGGGCCATCGGCGCCGTGCATCTCATTCCGGAAATCGAAATCGGTCTCGAGTTTGCGAAAGAAGGGCAGCACATCCTTCCAGCCCCAACCTGTGGCACCGGCTTCCGCCCATGCGTCGTAATCCTCG
>CAMDXM010000158.1 GCA_945878025.1 Pseudorhodoplanes sinuspersici
CCCCCCCGCGACACTAGTGCAGTGCTTCTATCGCGCGGAACGTGCGGCCGAGACGAAAGAGGGGACACATCCGATGCCGATTTACATCACGCAGGGGCGCTACACGCGCGAAGCCATCAAGGGCATGATCGTCAAGCCCGAGGATCGCGCCGACGCGGTCGCGCGCCTGTTGTCGAAGGCGGGCGGACGGTTGATCGGCTATTATCTGACTTTCGGCGAATACGATTTTCTCAGCATCGCGGAAGCGCCGAGCGAAACGCAAATGGCGGCGGTATTGCTCGCGGCCGGAAGCGGCGGCGGCGTCACCGGGCTGCGCACGACGCTCGCCATGACCTCGCTCGAAGCCCAGGGCGTGTTCGCGGCGGCGAGCGATCTGGTCCCGGCATTCCGGTCGGCAGGGGGGACTTGAAGGGGGGCAAGGCGGAAATGGCGCATCCGGCCCGGGATTGAAGACCGGGTGAGCGGTGTTATCAATGAACAACAACAATAAGCGTCCCGAACATCAAAAATCCTGGGGAGGATCGATCATGGCCGTGATTTCGCGCCGCTTGGCACGTCCTGCGCCGTTTGTCGCCGCGTTCGCCTTGCTTGCCATTTCGCTGACGGCATTTCCGCCCTGCGCATTCGCGCAGGATTATCCCGCGCGCAACGTGAAGATCATCGTGCCATTCGGGGCCGGCGGTCCGGCCGACGTCTACGCGCGCGTGCTGGCGCAGCAACTCGGCGATGCGCTGAAACAGAGCTTTATCGTGGAAAACCGTCCCGGCGCCGGCGCCATCATCGGCACCGACGCGGTCGCGAAATCCGAACCCGACGGTTACACGCTGCTGATGATGTCGAACACGCACACGACCAATGAATCGCTCGTCCCCAACAAGCCGTTCGCGCTGATGAAGGACTTCGTCGCGGTGGCGCCGGTGAACTACTCGGACCTGCTGATGGTCGTGCATCCGTCGGTGCCGGCGAAGGATCTGAAGGAATTCGTGGCGCTCGCCAAATCGAAACCGGGCGCGCTCAACTACGCGTCGTCGGGCCCCGGCACGCCGTATCACATGGCCGGCGAATTGTTCAAAGCCATGAGCGGGACCGATATCGTCCACGTCCCGCACAAGGCGTCGGGCGAGGCGCGCTCGAGCGTGCTTGGCGGACATGTGCAGATGATGTTCGACGCCATCACCACGATGGCTGAAAACGCGCGCGGCGGGCAGGTCCGCATTCTCGGCACCACCGGCCAGAAGCGCTCGCCGCTGATGCCGGATGTGCCGACGGTTTCCGAAGCGGGCGTGGCCAATTACGAGGCGACGATCTGGCTCGGCATCATGGCGCCGGCCAACACGCCGAAGCCGATCGTCGACAAGCTCAATGCCGAGATCGTCAAGGTCATCAGCCGCCCCGACATCAAGGCGGCCTGGGAGAAGCAGGGCGCGGTTCCGATGACCATGACGCCGGACGAATTCCGCCTCTACTTGATGAAAGACATCAAGAAATGGTCCATCGTGGTGCAAGCCGCCGGTCTCAAGCCGCAATAGGCGTTAACTGTCCGGCGAGACCCGAACCCGGGGTCTTGAGCGTGTCCTTGGACCGCGGGGCGTTCCTGCGCCATATTGCGCCCTGATCCCGCCTGCTTTGCGGTATCAGATGAAGCCGGATTCCAGGAAGGCTGACGATGCCGGGGCTCGACCCGTCGACCGGAATATTCACGCTGCCGTGGTGGGCCGTCGTCGCGGCCGTGTTTCTGATCGCCGTTCTCGGCGTGCTCGCGGGCATGCGCGGCGGTTGGCAGGGGACGATCGGTTCGCTTGCTCAATTCGCGGCGGTGATCGGTCTGTTGTTCCTGGCCTGGAATTACTTCGACCGCATGACCACGCGCGACATCGCCGAGGAGCGCCGCGCTTTTCAGGCGCGTCTCGCCGATCTGAATGCGCGCAGCCTGGCGCCGGCGTCGCCGCTCGCGTGCCTCGACGCGCTCGCGGGAGACGCGCTCGACGAGCCTTGCGAGAAGACGATCTTCGCCAATCCGGAATCGGTCGCCGCCGCCGTGTCGCTGATGGCGGCGCGGATGTCGTTGTTGCGCGAAGGCGTCGCGCATGCCGCCGCCGGCGACAGCCATTACGCGCCGGCGATCGCGGATCTCCGCCGTTCGCTCGAACAGGACCGCTTCGGGTTCGTGGCGCAGGCGCTGGCCGCGGGCGAGCAATGCACGCCGGCTTCGTGCGAGGCGCTGTCGCTCCTGAACGATCCTTATCGCGTGGCGGCCAATCTGAAGGACCGGCGCTTCGAGATTTTCGTCGGCCGCCATGTCGCCGGATGGATGGGGCGTGCGCCCGCCGCGGCGGTCGCCTCGGCCGCCGCCCAGAAGCAACCCGCCGCCACAGGCAGCACGCAGGCGGCGGTGACGCCGGCGACGTCGTCGGTCAATGTCGAGTTTCCGTCCGCGGCCTCGATCCCTCCGGTCAGCATCATGAACAACGAGCCGGGCGTCACCGGCCAGGGCGGAACCGAAACGGAGTCCAAGGCCACGGCAGCGGCTGCAACGCCGCGCCGGAATACGCCGGCCGCCGCGACACCCGCCGCGCCGGCGCCAAGCCCGCGCGCGGCCGCGCGCGGCGGAAACGCCACGCCGCCCACAAGCGCGCAATAGGCAAGCCTTCAACAGGCAAGCCTTCAACAGGCAAGCCTTCAACAGGCAAAACTTCAACAAGATTGTCCGGCGAAAGCTGGAAAATTCGCCGAGGATATGTAACGCATCCTTTCCGGCGCCACGGTCGCGCCGCATCCGGCACGCCATGTTCACATCGGTCCTGATCGCCAATCGTGGAGAGATTGCTTGCCGCATCGCGCGCAGCGCGAAACGTCTCGGCATGCGCACGATCGCGGTCTATTCCGATGCCGATGCGAATGCGCTGCATGTCCGGTCGTGCGACGAGGCGCTCAGGATCGGGCCCGCCGCGGCGCGCGAAAGCTATCTCGTCATCGCGGCGCTGATCGAAGCCGCGCGCAAGAGCCGCGCCGAATGCATTCATCCCGGCTACGGATTTCTGTCGGAGAATCCGGAATTCGCCGAGGCCTGCGCGCAAGCCGGCATCGTGTTCGTCGGCCCGCCGCCCGATGCGATCCGTGCGATGGGTCTCAAGGACCGCGCCAAGGCGCTGATGGAAAAGGCCGGCGTCCCGGTGGTGCCGGGCTATCACGGCGATCAGCAGGACCCGAAGCTGCTCAAGCGCAAGGCCTATGAGATCGGCTATCCGGCTCTCATCAAGGCGGTGGCCGGCGGCGGCGGCAAGGGCATGCGGCGCGTGGATCGGCAGGCCGATTTCGACGAGGCGCTGGAAAGCGCGATGCGCGAAGCGGCGTCCTCGTTCGGCGACGACCGCGTGCTGATCGAAAAATACGTCTCGTCGCCGCGTCATATCGAGATCCAGGTCTTTGCCGACCGGCACGGCAACGCGATCCATCTCAACGAACGCGATTGTTCGCTGCAGCGGCGGCATCAGAAAGTGATTGAGGAAGCCCCGGCCCCGGGCATGACCGACGACATCCGAAAGCAGATGGGCGAGGCGGCGGTCGCGGCCGCGAAAGCCGTCGGCTATGTCGGCGCCGGAACGGTCGAGTTCATCGCGGACGGCGCCAACGGGCTCAAGAGCGACGGCTTCTGGTTCATGGAAATGAACACACGGCTGCAGGTCGAGCATCCGGTGACCGAGAGCGTGACCGGGCAGGACCTCGTGGAATGGCAATTCCGCGTCGCCGCGGGCGAGCCGCTGCCGCTGACGCAAGATCAGGTGCCGTTGCGGGGGCACGCGGTCGAAGCGCGCCTCTACGCCGAGGACCCGGAGCGCGGTTTTCTCCCGTCGACCGGAAAGCTGGCGGCGCTGGAGTTTTTCCAGGGCGACGGCATCCGGATCGACACCGGCGTCGAAGCCGGCGGCGAGGTGTCGCCTTACTACGATCCGATGATCGCCAAAGTCATCGCGCATGCGCCCTCGCGCGAAAAGGCGCTCGATCGCCTCGCGGACGCGCTCGACCGCACGATCGTCGCGGGTCCGCGCACCAACCTCGCCTTTTTGTCGGCCTTGTGCCGGGCCTGGGATTTCCGCGCCGGCAATTTCGATACCGGCTTCATCGACCGCAATCTCGATGTGCTCGGCGCCGTGCCGCAAAAGCCGGATGCCGCGGTCATCGCGTCGGGCGTCGCGCATCTGCTTGAGCGCGAAGAGCGCCGCGTTGCCGCCCGCCGCGATCCCGAAATGCCCGCGTCTCCCTGGGACGCGACCGACGGCTTCCAGCTGTCCGGGCGGCGCGACATCGCGATGCCGGCCGTCGCCGACGGAAAAAACGTGAATGTCCGGATTGCCTACGGACCGTCCGGGCCGTCCGTGCTCATGGACGGCAGCGCCGCCGATCCGGCCGCGAGGGTCATCGAGAGCGAGGACGGCGTCTTCGTTCTGCGCAAGGGCCGCCAGACCGCCGTGCGTCTTGCGAATTTCGACGGCATCGACGCCGAGCATCAGGATGGCGACGGGACCGTGCGCGCGCCGATGCACGGAAAGGTTCTGGCGATGCTGGTCGAGAAGGGCGCCGTCGTCGCCAAAGGCCAGCGCGTGGCCGTGGTCGAGGCGATGAAGATGGAGCATGCGCTGGTCGCGCCGGGCGACGGCGTCGTCGCCGAGGTCACGGCAAAAACGGGCATGCAGGTCGCCGAGGGCGCGAAGCTCCTTTCGATCGCGATCGACGAAAAGAAAGAGAGTTGAGATGACGCTACATCTCATCAAGCTCAGCGTCGGCACCGATTCCGTGGAAGACCTGCAGCACTGGATTCGCCAGAAGCTGAAGGAAAAAAGGAAACGCGGCGGGAAGCCGGAACGCGTGCACACCACCCGCATGGTGCCGAAGCGCGCCGATGAATTGCTCGATGGCGGATCGATCTTCTGGGTCATCAAAGGGCAGATCGCATGCCGCGAGCGCATTCTCGCGATCCGGCCCTTCGTCGACAAGGACGGGATCGGGCGCTGCCGGCTCGTGCTCGATCCGAAATGCGTATTGGTGCAGCCGCGTCCGTTCCGCGCGTTCCAGGGCTGGCGCTATCTCGACGTCAAGGACGCGCCGCGCGACCTCGATGCCGCCGCGCCCGGAATCGGCGCGATGCCGGAACCGCTGCGCCGGGAATTGCGCGATCTCGGATTGATCTGACAAACCGAATTCAGACGCGGATATTGTCGATCAGGCGCGTCTTTCCAATTTTGGCCGCGACCAGAAGGCGGAGGGGCCCGTCTTTCGCGAATTGCGCGGGCAAGAGCGTCTCGGCATGCCGCGCTTCGAGATAGTCGAGCGTGAATCCCGCTGTCTCGATCGCGCCGCGTCCTTGCGCGACGGTGGCCGATAGCGAAGCTCCCGCTCGGATCGCGGCGGCGGTGTCTTTCAATACGCGATAGAGCAGCGGTGCGATCTTGCGCTCTGACGGCGAAAGATAGGCGTTGCGGGACGACATCGCGAGGCCGTCCTTCTCGCGCACGGTGGGCACGCCGATCACCCGGAGCGGGAGATCGAGATCGCGCGCCATCCGCGTCACGACCTTGAGCTGCTGATAATCCTTCTCGCCGAAGATCGCGAAATCGGGCGCGGTTTGCAGGAACAGCTTGGAGACAACGGTCGCAACGCCGCCGAAAAAGTGCGGACGGAACTTGTCTTCTAGTCCGACAAGTGCGGGGCCGCCGGGCGCAATTTTTGTCGAGAAATCGGCCGGATACATCACCGCAACCGATGGAGCCCAGACCAGATCGACCTTGTGCGCGGCCAGCATGGCGAGATCGGCGTCAAAGCTGCGCGGATAGGTCTTGAAATCCTCGGTCGGCGCGAACTGCGCCGGATTGACGAAGATCGAGACGATGACCCGCCTGGCGCGTTTGCGGGCCGCGCGCACCAGCGACAAATGCCCGTCATGAAGCGCGCCCATAGTCGGCACGAGCGCCACGGTTTCGCGCTTCGCCCGGTAACGGGACACGATCGTCCGCAAAGCTGGAACGGACCGCGCAACGAGCGGACGGCGAGCCATGTCTATTCCCCCGGCAACAAGCTTCAAATCGCGGCGCGGACCCTATCAAAGGCGTTGCAGAGCCGCCACGCAGTTAACGATGAACCGGCCGGAATCAACGCGACGCCTTGACCAATCGCCTAGCACCATCAAGGATGTCATCGGGCAGGGGACGCGTCATGTTGGTCCAGGCCAATATAGGACCTCACAAGTCGGCTTACGTTGTCGTTGTCGGCAACGAGAAGGGCGGTTCTGGCAAGTCCACGGCCGCGATTCACATCGCCATCGCTCTGATGAAGGGCGGTCAGCGCGTTGCGACCATCGATCTCGATTCGCGCCAGAAAAGCCTCACGCATTACGTCGAGAACCGGCGGGCCTGGTCGCGGCGCAGCAAGCTCGATCTTGCCGTCCCCGACAATCACTGCGTCGAACGCCGCGAGGGTTTGCGCGCGGACGACAACGAACGCGCCGAATTCACCGCCTTCGCCGAGACGATCGCGGCGGTCGAGCACAATCACGATTTCATCGTCATCGATACGCCCGGCACCGACAGCTACCTGATGCGTCTCGCGCATGCGATGGCGGACACGCTGATCACGCCGCTCAACGACAGCTTCGTCGATTTCGACGTTCTCGGGACCGTCGATCCGGAAACCTATGCGCTGACAGGAACGAGCCACTATGCCGAAATGGTGCGCGAGGCGCGCCGCCATCGCCGGCGGGTGGATCAGGAAGCGACCGACTGGATCGTGGTGCGCAACCGTCTTTCGACGCTCGGGTCCCGCAACAAGCGGCTGCTGGCCGAAGGTCTGAACGACCTCGGATTGCAGCTTGGGTTTCGTTCGACCGAGGGCTTCGCCGAACGGGTGATCTACCGCGAATTCTTCCCGCGCGGCCTGACCGCGCTCGATGACATCAATGAATCGACGCTCGGAACGCGCCCGAGCCTCTCGCATGCGACCGCCCGCGAGGAGGTGCAGGGTTTGCTCGCCATGCTGCGGCTTCCGGTCAATGAAAAGGGCAAGCGCCGCGCCGCCGCCCGGTCGGAATGGTTCGCCTGCCTCGATCGCCCGATCGAGCTCCATGACGTTCTGGAGTGAGGAAAAACTCACTCTTGCTTAACGCTGGCCTGTGACCGCGCGTCGCGCCCATTGCGCTGCCGTCCTATCGTGGCAACTTATGGGGGAATGTCCGCCAGCGAGGACCAGGCATGACCAAGGATCGCCCCGACGCCCCGGCGCCGGTCCAACACCGCGACCAGACTGCGAAGCAATCCACCGGGGCCTTGCGGCCCGAATCCGCGCGCAGCGAGATCGACGCTTTTCTCAATCAGGTTCGCTCGCTTGCGCCGGCGCGGGAATCCGGCCGCCGCGGGCGGCTGATCTTCGCGCTCGATGCGACCATGAGCCGGCAGCCCACCTGGGACGCGGCCTGCAAGCTGCAGGCCGACATGTTCCGCGAAGCCGGCGCGATCGGCGGGCTTGACGTCCAGCTCATTTATTTCAGGGGGCTCACCGAGTGCCGCGCCTCGCAATGGGTGTCGCAGCCCGAAAATCTCGGCCGCCTGATGGAGCGGATCGATTGCCGGGGCGGCCACACGCAAATCGGAAAAATTCTCGGTCACGCGCGCAAGGAATCGCAGGGCCTGAAAGTGCAGGCGCTCGTGTTCGTGGGCGACGCGATGGAAGAGGCGATCGACGATCTGTGCGCCTCAGCCGGCGAACTGGGATTGACCGGTGTGCCGGCATTCATGTTTCAGGAAGGCGACGACGCGGTCACCGAACGGGCCTTCCGCGAAATCGCGCGGCTGTCGCGCGGCGCCTATTGCCGCTTCTCGCCGGGCGCGGCGCACGAACTCGCCGAATTGCTGCGGGCGGCCGCGGCCTATGCCGCGGGTGGCATGAAGGCGCTGTCGGACCTGTCGGCCCGCCACGGCTCAGGCGCGGCCAAACTCCTCAAGCAGATGAGCTGACCATGCCGATGCTGCTTCTCGGCGCGGCGGCGCTGATCTTTCTGATCTGGGCATTGCACGGCTTCGCAAGAGCCGATCCGAAAAAGCTCGTCCCCATCGTGCGGACGGGCGGCGGCATCGGCGCGCTCGCGGGCGCGGCGTTTCTCGCGGTCCGCGGACAGGTGGGGCTGGCGTTGCCGCTCGGATTTGCGGGTCTCAGCCTGCTCGGCTGGATTCCGGGAGCGGCAAGCTTCAGCCGCCGCGCGCACAAGGCCGCGGGCCAGGTGTCGCGCGTGCGTTCGGCGTTTATCGAAATGGAGCTCGACCACGACACCGGAGCGATGCGCGGCACGATCCTGCAAGGCCGGCACGAGGGCGTGCCGCTCGAGGCGCTCGATATCGCGACGCTCGCGGCGTTCGCGGGCGAGATCGACGAGGAGAGCCGCGCGCTACTTGCAGCTTATCTTGACCGCCGGGAACCCGGATGGCGTGAGAACGCGCAATCCGATGCGGCAACGGGGCCGGGGCGCCCGCGCAGTTCCAAAATGACGGAAGAGGAGGCTTATGAGATCCTTGGCCTGAAGCCGGGGGCGAGCGCGCAGGAGATCGGCCGCGCTCACCGGGCGCTGATGAAGAAACTCCATCCCGACCAGGGGGGGTCGACGTATCTCGCGGCGCGAGTCAATGAAGCCAAGGACATCCTTCTTCGCCGCCATCGGTAGCACTCCTCAACAATACTCCGGCGCATACACGCCGCGCACATATTTAGTTTTGTCCGAGCACGATCTTTTCCGAAAACCGGTTCCCGCTTTTCGGGATCATGCTCGAGTTCAATTCCGGATCGCCATGCAGGCGATGTCGCTGCGTTTGAGCGCACGGCAGGCCGCTTCGGCCTGATCCTGCTTCAACCCGGCGAAGCGGGCGCGATACAGCGTCTTGTCACCCTTGGTCACCGGTTCGGTGAAAGGATCGCTGCCTTGCAGAAAATTCGCGGCCTTAGCTTTGGCCGATGACAGGCGTTCGCGCGCTTCGGCGACATCTTCGAACGCGCCAACCTGGACGATCCAGCCGGCGCGCGGTTTGCTTTCGGACGACGCCGGCATGGCGGCCGGTGCAACCGGCGTCTGAACGCTGGGAGCGGGTGCCGCGACAACCGCAGGCGCTCCGGCTGACGCATAAGCCATCGCTTGTTTCGGCACGACACTGGTTGCCGCAGTCTGCGCAGACAAGACGCCGAGCACGCCGGGTTTCGCTCCCGGCGGCGGCGGTGGAAGGTCCGGCTCATTGCGCACGGCAAGCGCGGCATGCGGCGCTTGCGACGTGACCGGCAATGGCGACAGCAGCGAGACCGGCGCGATCAGCGCGGTCTGCGATCCGCTCGCTTTCACGGTCAGGGTTTTCACGAGGTTCGGCTTGATCGGATCGGTCGAGCCGGGCGCCGGCCGCGCGGCCGGAATGGCCGCCGTGGTCACGTTGTCCTGACGCTGCTTTTCATGATTTTGAGGCGCGGCGTCTTTCGCAAGCGGGGCAGCCTTCTCCGCCGATGCGACCCGCGCTTTCGCCGAACGCTGCTCGGCTGGTTCGGATGCCTCGGCGATCCGCGGCGCGGTGCGCGTGACCGATCCTTCGTCGAAATGCGCATTGATCAATTCGCGCATGCGGGCGTCGCG
>CAMDXM010000159.1 GCA_945878025.1 Pseudorhodoplanes sinuspersici
GATTCTAGTGTGGTTTTGGTTCAGAAGTCCCCTTTCGGACGGGCCGCGTGAAGCGAGGGGACTTCTGAACCACCACACCAGGGACAATCCATTTGGTGATCCGTTGACCGACCAAACCAACTATCGCTTTGTCATTGCAGACGATCATCCGCTGTTTCGCGGCGCGTTGCGCGAAGCCGTCGGCGGATTGTTCGAGCATATCGACATCGCGGAGGCCGGCTCCTTCGACGAGGTATCCAAGTTGCTCGACGCCGGCAGCGACGTCGACCTCATCCTGCTCGACCTCTCGATGCCGGGCGTACGCGGATTTTCCGGCCTGATGTATCTGCGCGCGCAATATCCGAGCATGCCGGTCGTGGTCGTGTCCGCCAATGACGACCCGTCCGTGATCCGCCGCTGCATGGATTTCGGCGCCTCGGGTTTCATTCCGAAGACTCTCGATGTCGAGGGCATGCGGGCCGCGATCGCGCGCGTGCTCAAGGGCGGCATCTGGACGCCGCCCGATGTCGATCTCGAATCCGCCGCCGACGCGGAATCCACCGAACTGATGACGCGGCTCACCACGCTGACGCCGCAGCAGGTGCGCGTGCTGATGATGCTGTCGGAAGGTTTGCTCAACAAGCAGATCGCCTATGAACTCAGCGTGTCGGAAGCGACCGTGAAGGCGCATGTCTCCGCGATCCTGCAAAAGCTCGGCGTCGAAAGCCGCACGCAGGCGGTGATCGCCGCCGCCAAGATCGAAGTCGGCCAATGGCCGCAAGTGGCGCCGCTCGAAAACTAGATCCGGTCAGAAGGAATTATTCCGCCGCCGCCACGCGCTGAAGGCGCCATTGCGTCAGCAGCGCGCGCAGCGCGGCGGGCTTCACCGGCTTGTGCAGAACCGGGACGTCGCGCAGACGCGCTTCCTCGCGCACATGCGGGGAACGGTCGGCCGTGATCAGGATCGCGGGCAGATGCCTGCCGATCCGGCGGCGCAAGGCCACGATGACGTCGATGCCATTGTCGTCATCGTCGAGATGGTAATCGACCAACAATCCGCTCAAGCTCACGCGGTCGTTGCCGATCGCTTCGAACGCGGTCGCGAGATCGGACGCTTTAAGGACATGGCAGCCCCAGCCGTTCAGGAGCGTCTGCATGCCGTCGAGGATTTGCGGGTCATTGTCGATGCACAGAACGGCGATGCCGGCGAGCTGGCCGGGATCGGCACGCGGCTCGTCGCGGGCGGCGCTGGCCGATATCGCCGCGGTCACCGGAACCTCGACCGAGAAGCGCGAACCTTCGCCCGATATCGAGCGCAGTTCGACCTTGTGATTGAGCACGCGCGCGATGCGCTCCACGATCGAAAGGCCTAGGCCTAGGCCGCGAGCCACCTTGGCGCCTTCGTTGAGACGGTGGAACTCCCGGAACACGTTCTTCTTTTGCGAGGCGGGAATACCCAGTCCCGTGTCATAGACATCGATGCGAAGACGGTTGCGGCGGCGGCGGCAGCCGACCAGCACGCGGCCTTTCGGCGTGTATTTGATCGCGTTGGAGACAAGGTTCTGCAACAGCCGGCGCAGCAGACGCCGGTCCGACCGCACCGTCAATGTCGATGGCACGAAGATCAGTTCGAGGTTCTTTTCGCGCGCCAGCGGCGTGTATTCGAGTTCGAGCTGGCGCAGCAATTCGTCGATGCGGAACGAAACGATTTCCGGCTTCATCGCGCCGGTATCGAGCCTCGAAATATCGAGCAGCGCCCCGAAAATCTCCTCCACCGCGTCGAGCGACGCGTCGACATTGGCGACGAGGCGCGCATCCTCGCCCCCGCCCTGCCGCTCGACCAGCGAGGTGACATAAAGGCGCGCGGCGTTGAGCGGCTGCAGGATGTCGTGGCTCGCCGCGGCGAGGAACCGCGTTTTGGAGATGTTGGCTTCTTCCGCGTCGGCTTTCGCGCGCACGAGTTCGGCATTCAGCCGGGTCAATTCGGTCGTGCGCTCGGCAACCCGCCGCTCCAGCGCCTCCGCCGCCTCGAAGCTCGGGGTGATGTCGGTGAAGGTGGTCACGATGCCACCGTCCGGCATCCGGTTCGCGCGCACTTCGACCACGAGCCCGCGCTCCGAAAAGCGTTCCAGAAACGGTTCCGCCGCGGCCGAATAGCGCGCCAGACGATCCTGGATCAGGCCGTCGACATCGCCGGGGCCGTAAATTCCGCTCATGGCGTGGAACCGCAGGAACTCGTCGAGCCGCGCGCCGATGCCGACGATTTCCTGCGGCAGGCCGAGGATTTCTCCGAATTGCCGGTTCCAGCAAACGAGCTGCATGTCCTTGTCGAACACCGCGATCGCTTCGCTCACGTGCTCCAGAGCGGTCTGCAGGATTTCACGGTTGTAGTGAATCGCCGCGTTGGCGTCGTCGAGCAATTTGAGCGCGGCCTTGGTCGAGACCGTGCGCTTGCGCAGCAATAGCGACAGCACGAGCCGCGACGACGCGGCCCCGATCGCGGAGGCGAGCAGATGCTCCGCATGCCGCAAGAGCTGGAAATCGGCGTCCGCACTCGGCGCGACGCTGATGCCGTGCGTCTGCGCGAAACTCTCGAACGCCCTTTTGGTGCGTTCCGCTCCGAGATAGCGCGCGACTGTGGTGTTCAATTCCTCCATCGTGACCGAGGAACGCCACAGGCGGAAGCTCGGAACCGGCGTGAGATTCGTCGGCACGAACAGATCGGCCTGCATCCGCTCGATCGCGGCCGGCGCGCGGCCGAGCGAGAGGCCGATATAGGCAAGGATATTGAGCGACAGGCTCCAGAACACGCCATGCGCCAGTGGCGGCAAATCCAGACCGAACAGCGATTGCGGTCGCAAGACAATCAGGCCGAACGGTCCGTTGGTCAGGATCGCCGTCCCCAGGAACCCCGCATCCGCGACATTCGGCAGCAGCAGCGTATAGGCCCACACCAGGATGCCGACGACCATGCCGCCGATCGCGCCCCGCGCGGTGCCCTGCCGCCAGATCAGTCCGCCGAAAAAGGCCGGCGCGAACTGCGCCACCGCCGCGAAGGAAAGAAGACCGATCGCGGCCAGCTGCGCCTCGCCGACCGATCGGTAATAAAGATAGGCGAGGATCAGGATGGCGAAAATCGCGATACGCCGCACGGTCAGGAGCAGCGCGCCGACGTCGGCGCGCGAGGTGAGCAGGCGCGAACGCTGCTGCAGCACGAGCGGGACGATGAGATCGTTCGACACCATGATGGCGAGCGCCACCGATTCCACGATCACCATGGCGGTCGCGGCCGACAGGCCGCCGACAAAGGCGGCGATGGTGAAGAAATTGGAATCGGCCGAGAGCGGCAGCGCCAGAACGAACATGTCGCTGTCGACCTTGCCGGCGGGGAAGCTCAGCATCCCTGCCAACGCGATCGGAACGACGAACAGGTTGATCAGGACGAGATAGATCGGGAACAGCCAGGCCGCGCGGCGGATTTCGGATTCCTGGTGATTCTCGACCACCGTCACATGGAATTGCCGCGGCAGCAGCACGATGGCGACGAACGACAGCATCGTCATCGCAAACAGCGTGGAGAATTTCGGCGGAGTGGTGAGAATTGCGGCCGTGTCGGGGCGGCTCATCGCCTGGGAAAACAACGCGGCCGGACCATCGAACATCCAGAACATCACGAAGATGCCAACCGCCAGGAACGCCGCCAGCTTGACCAGCGATTCCGTCGCGATCGCCAGCATCAGGCCGTCCTGGTGCTCGGTCGCATCGATGTGACGGGTTCCGAAGAGAACGGCGAAGGTCGCCATGGCGAAGGCCACGAGCAGCGAGATGTCGCCGATCACGGAGGTGCCGGGCATGGCGCTGCCCGAGACATGGGTGAAGATGGTTCCGACCGAGGCCGACACCGCCTTCAATTGCAGGGCGATGTAGGGAATCGTCCCGACGATGGCGATCAATGCGACGGTCGCCGCCACCGCCTGCCGCTTGCCGTAGCGCGCGGCGATGAAGTCGGCGATCGAGGTGATGTTCTGGGCTTTGGCGAGCCGCACGATCCGCAAGATCAGCGGATAGCAAAGCCCGACCATCAGCATCGGACCGATATAGATCGTCAGGAAGTCGAAACCCGAGCGGGAGGCGAGACCGACCGAGCCGAAAAAGGTCCAGGACGTGCAATAGATCGCGAGGCATAGCGGGTAGATCAGAACGCGCAGCTGGCCGCCGCGGCCGAGTTTGCGCAGCCGGTCGCCATAGCTCGCCACAACGAACAGAAGCCCGATGTAGCCGAGCGCAATCGCGATAACGACCCAGCCTTGCAGCATGCCGGCTCCTGCGCCACCTTGAGGGTCCGCTTGCAGCGGCATCATACACCGATTATTGCAACCGGGAGGAGGCTTTAGATGCTCAAGGAATTCCGTGAATTCGCGGTCAAAGGCAACGTCGTGGATCTCGCCATCGGCGTGATTATCGGCGCCGCATTCGGCAAAATCGTCGAATCGCTGGTCGGCGACATGATCATGCCGGTTTTCGGCGCGATTACCGGCGGCCTCGATTTCTCCAATTATTTCGTTCCGCTGGCGAAGTCGATCACGGCGGATTCGCTGTCCGAGGCGCGCAAGCAAGGCGCCGTTCTGGCCTGGGGCAATTTCGTCACCATCATCATCAATTTCACGATCGTCGCGTTCGCGCTGTTTTTCGTGGTGAAGGGGATCAACCGGCTCAAGAAGAAGGAAGACGAGAAACCCGCTCCCAAAACCCCGCCCCGGCAGGAAGCCCTGCTTGAGGAAATCCGTGACCTGCTCAAGACGAAGTAACGGTTTATCGTTTCCGCAATGACCTCATCGCAATCATCACTGATCGAAGGCTTGCGCGCCGAAGCGCGCGAGGCGCCCGAGAGCGGCATCGTCGAGGCGATGAATTACGGCCGGCGGCGCGGCGGCGTCATGGGGCTTTGGGCCGGCGAGGGCGACCTCTCAACGCCGGATTTCATTTCGCAGGAAGCGGCAAGAGCGCTCGCGGCCGGGGAGACATTCTACACTTGGCAGCGCGGCCTGCCGAAATTGCGCGAGGCTCTCGCGCATTACCACACGCGCCTTTACGGCCGCGCATTCGATCCGGACGAATTCTACGTCACCGGTTCGGGCATGCAGGCGATCCAGACCGCGCTGGCGATGACCAGCGGCGCGGATACCGAAGTCATTATCCCGACGCCGGCCTGGCCGAATGCCGCCGCCGCGACCGGCGTGCTCGGCGCGAAGCCGGTTCTGGTGCCGATGAATTTCGGCAATGACGGCTGGACGCTCGATTTCGAACGGCTCACGTCTGCGATCACGCCGCGCACGCGAGCGCTCGTGGTGGTGACGCCGTCAAACCCAACGGGCTGGACTGCGACGCGCGAGGATCTTTCGTTCCTGCTCGCGCTCGCGCGCAAGCATGGGCTCTGGATCGTCGCGGACGAAACCTATGCGCGGTTCTGGTATGGCGGGGGCCCGCGGGCGCCGTCCTTCTACGACGTGATGACGCCGGACGACCGGATCATCTTCGTCAACACCTTCTCGAAAAACTGGGCGATGACCGGCTGGCGCATGGGCTGGATGGCGCTGCATCCGTCGCTCGGCCAGGTGGTGGAAAACCTCATTCAATATTCCACCTCCGGCGTCGCGCAATTCATGCAGCGCGCGGGCGTGGTTGCGATCGAGAAGGGCGAGGATTTCGTGAATTCGCAGATTGCCCGCGTGCGCAGGAGCCGCGACATCGCCTGCGAGATTCTCGGGCGCACCGGACGCTGCCGCTTCGCCGTGCCGCGGGGCGCGTTCTATCTGTTCTTCAGCGTCGACGGCGAGACCGACACCCGCAAGCTCGTGTTCCGGCTGATCGACGAGGCGCAAGTGGGTCTCGCGCCCGGAACGTCTTTCGGGCCGGGCGGAGAAAATTTCGTGCGCGTGTGCTACGCGCGCGATCCCGATCAGATCGCCGACGCCATGACGCGGGTGGCGAAGGTGTTGATGAAATAACTCCACTGTCATCGCCCGCGAAGGCGGGCGATCCAGCGGGCCCTCGATGAGATGCACGTTTCCTAACAGCTGGATGCCCCGCCTTCGCGGGGCATGACAGTCTGCTACTTCGACGCCGGAAACTACGCCGCAGCGCGCTTCTTATCCGGCGCGAAGCGGCCGTAGAAAGTTTCGCCCTTACCCGCCATCTCGACCAACAGCGGCGACGGCTTGAAGCGATCGCCGAATTTCTTTTCCAGTTTTTCGCACAGCGCGACAAAGCGTTTCGCCCCCATCATGTCGATATAGGACAAAGTGCCGCCTGAGAACGGCGCGAAGCCGAAGCCGAGAATGGAGCCGACATCCGCCTCGCGCACGTCGGTCAACACGCCTTCCTCGAAACAGCGAGCGGTTTCCAGCGCCTGCATCGCCAGCAACCGGTCCTTCAATTCCTGAATGTCGATGGTGTCGGGATCGAGCTTGGTCTTCTGCAGGTCGGCGAGGCCTGGCCACAATTTCTTCGGCGCTTTGTCCGGATAATCGTAGAAGCCCTTGCCGTTCTTGCGGCCGAGACGCCCATGCTTTTCGACCATGTCGGATAGAAGCGTCTTCTGGCGCGGATCGATGGCTTTCGCGCCGAGGTCGGCTTCGGTCGCCTTCAAAATCTTCCAGGCCAGATCGACCGCGACTTCGTCGTTGAGCGACAGCGGGCCGACCGGCATCCCGGCCATGCGCCCGACATTCTCGATCATGGCCGCAGGCACGCCTTCGGTCAGCATCAAATGGCCTTCGCGGATGTAAGTGCCGACCACGCGCGAGGTGTAGAAGCCGCGGCTGTCATTGACCACAATCGGCGTCTTGCGGATGGCGCGCACGAAATCGAGCGCGGTTGCGAGCGCCTCGTCGCCGGTTTTCTTTCCGAGAATGATCTCGACCAGCAGCATCTTGTCGACCGGTGAGAAGAAATGGATGCCGATGAACTTCGCCTGGTCCTTCGCCTGTTCAGCGAGCGAAGTGATCGGCAATGTCGAAGTGTTGGAGCCGAACACGGCGTCCGGCAGCACGGCCTGCGCCTTGGCGGTCGCTTCCGCTTTCACCTTGCGATCCTCGAACACGGCTTCCACGATCAGGTCGCAGCCTTTGAGCGCATTGTAATCGGGGGTCGCCGTGATTTTCGCCAGCAGCGCCTCGCGGTCGGCGGAGGTCCCCCGCCCCTTGTTGATCTGATCGGTCATCAATTTGTGCGAATAAGCCTTGCCCTTGTCGGCCGCTTCCTGGTCGCGGTCGATCAGCACCACATCAAGCCCGCCCTGCGCGCTGACGTAAGCGATACCCGCGCCCATGAGACCCGCGCCGATGATGCCGACTTTCCTCAGCTTGGCCGGCGGCACATTGGCGGGACGCCGCGCGCCCTTGTTGAGATCCTGCATCGACACGAACAGCGAGCGGATCATCGCGCCGGCTTCCGGCGAACGCAGGATTTTCGCGAACCAGCGCGACTCGACGCGTAGCGCAAGATCGATCGGAAGCTGCAGGCCCTCGAACACGGTCTGCATGATCGCGCGCGCGGCCGGATAATTGTCGTAGGTTTCGCGCCGGTAGATCGCGTTGGCGGGCGGGAACGTCATCATGCCGGCCTTGGAGAAAACGAGGCCGCCGGGGAATTTGAAGCCCTGCTCGTCCCACGGCTTGACAGCCTTGCCGCCGGCCTTGATCCAGTCTTTCGCGGTCTTCACCAGATCGGCGGGTGGAACGACAGTGTCGACGAGCTTCATCGCCTTGGCGCGACTGAGGCGAAGCTGCTCGCCCTTGAGCAGCAATTGCAGGGCGTCCGCCGGCATCATCATGCGCGCGATGCGCTGCGTGCCGCCGGCGCCGGGGAAAAGCCCGATCTTGATTTCAGGCAGGCCGAGCCGCGTCTTCGGATTCTCCGACGCAATACGTTGATGGCAGGCGAGCGCGAGCTCGAAGCCGCCGCCAAGCGCCGTGCCGTTGATCGCGGCGACGAACGGCTTGCCGCAGGTCTCCAGCCTTCGATAAAGCTGCGACAGCTTGCGGCTTTCCTCGAACAGCACCGCGGCGGCCGCCTCCTCGCCCTGGTTCTTCGCCATCTCGGCGAAAACGCGCGTCAGCGATTCCAGCAAGGTCAGGTCGGCGCCGGCGCAGAACGTGTCCTTGCCGGAGGTGATGACCGCGCCCTTGATCGCGGCATCGGCCGCGACCTTTTCGACGATGGCTGCCAGTTCCTCGATCACCGTCAGATTGATCACGTTCATCGAACGCTCGGGCATGTCCCATGTGACGAGGGCGATGCCGTCTGCGTCGGTTTCGTATTTGAAATTGGTGTAGGTCATCAGATGGCCACCCCTTCAGTTCTCTCCGTCATCCTGAGGTGGACGCGCGCAGCGCGGCCCTCGAAGGATGACTTGGTAAAGTCCGGGCCGTCGTCCTTCGAGGCTCGCTTCGCTCGCACCTCAGGATGACGGATCACATCATACCCGCTCGATGATGGTGGCGGTGCCCATGCCCGCGCCGATGCATAATGTCACAAGAGCGGTCTTGAGCTTGCGGCGCTCGAGCTCGTCGATCGCGGTGCCGACCAGCATGGCGCCGGTCGCGCCGAGCGGATGGCCAAGCGCGATCGCGCCGCCATTCACATTGACCTTGCTCATGTCGATCTTCATCGCCTGCAGGAAACGCAGCACCACGGCAGCGAAGGCTTCGTTGATCTCGATCAGATCGATGTCGGCGAGCGACATGCCGGATCGCTTCAGGACTTTCTGCGTCACGTCGATCGGGCCAGTCAGCATCATCGCGGGCTCCGAACCGACATTGGCGAAAGCGCGGATTTTCGCGCGCGGTTTCAAGCCGGCCCTCTTACCCGCCTCGGCGTTGCCGATCAGCACCGCGGCCGCGCCGTCGACGATGCCGGACGAATTGCCGGCGTGATGCACGTGATTGATCGATTCGATTTCCGGGTGCTTCTGGATCGCGACCGCGTCGAAGCCGCCCATCTCGCCCATCTGCACGAAGGACGGCTGCAATTGTCCAAGCGTCTGCATCGTGGTGGCCGGGCGCATATGCTCGTCCTTGGCCAGAAGCGTGATGCCGTTCACATCCTTCACCGGCAGGATCGAATTCTTGAAACGATTGTCCTTCCAGGCTTCCGCCGCGCGCTTCTGGCTCTCGACGGCGAAAGCATCCACGTCGTCGCGCGAGAAACCGTATTTCGTGGCGATCAGATCGGCCGAGACGCCCTGCGGCATGAAATAAGACGGCAGCGCGATCATCGGGTCGACCGGCCAGGCGCCGCCGGAAGCGCCGATGCCGACGCGGCTCATGGATTCGACGCCGCCGCCGATTGTGAGATCGTGCTGGCCGGACATCACCTGCGCCGCCGCGAAATTCACCGAATCGAGTCCGGAGGCGCAGAACCGGTTGATCTGCACGCCCGGCACGCTTTCGCCGTAGCCCGCGCAGATCGCCGCCATGCGCGGAATGTCGCCGCCGGCTTCGCCGACCGGATCGACGAGACCCATGATGACGTCGTCCACCTTCGTGGTGTCGAGCTTGTTGCGGTCCTTGATTCCTTTAAGCACCTGCGTCGCAAGATTGAGCGTCGTCACCTCGTGCAGCGAGCCGTCCGCTTTGCCGCGTCCGCGCGGGGTGCGGACG
>CAMDXM010000160.1 GCA_945878025.1 Pseudorhodoplanes sinuspersici
ACGATCCGGTGCGCCTGGACTTTTTCGGCGACACGCTGGAATCGATACGCGTCTTCGATCCAGAGACGCAGCGCACGCAGGGCGAAATCCGCGAGCTCAATCTCGTGCCGGTCGCGGAATTCCAGCTCACGACCGACACCATCCGTAAATTCCGCACCGGCTATGTCGCGGCCTTCGGCGCGCCGTCACGCGACGACCAGCTCTACGAAGCGGTGAGCGAAGGCCGCCGCTATCCGGGCATGGAGCATTGGCTTCCACTCTTTCACGACAAGCTCGACACGTTGTTCGATTATCTGCCGGAATCGCCAATCGTGCTGGAGCCGCTTGCCGAGGAAGCCGCGCATGAGCGTCTGGCGCAGATCGCGGACTATTACGAAGCGCGCCGCGAACCTCTCGATGCGTCAGGCGTGCCTTACAAGCCTCTGCCGCCGGACCGGCTCTATCTGTCCGAAAAGGAATGGAAGAAACGGCTCGACGATATGCCGCTGGCGCAGGTGACGCCGTTCGCCGTGCCGGAAGGCGGGCAGGCGGCGATCGATATCGGCACCCGGCAGGGACATAATTTCACCGCGGAGCGCGCCGAGCCCAACGCGAATGTGTTCAACGCGCTGACGAAGCACGTGCAGGCGCTGCAGGCCGCGAACAAACGCGTCGTGATCGCATTGTGGAGCGCGGGCGCGCGCGAGCGCATGAGCCATGTGCTTGCCGATCACAAATTGCCAAATCTTCGGGATGTCCGAACATGGCCGGAGGTCGCGGGTCTGGCGAAACCCGATATCGGCCTCGCCGTGCTCGGCCTTGAATCCGGTTTCGAGACGCAAGACGTCGCCGTCATCAGCGAACAGGACATTCTCGGCGACCGGCTGGTGCGCCCACGCAAGGCCTCGCGCCGGGCGGAAAACTTCATCGCGGAGGCGACGAGCCTCGCCGCAGGCGATCTCGTGGTGCATGTCGATCACGGCATCGGGCGCTTTACGGGCTTGAAAACCATCGAGGCGGCAGGCGCGCCGCACGATTGCCTCGAAATCCACTATGCCGGCGGAGACAAGCTGTTCCTCCCGGTGGAGAATATCGAACTCCTTTCGCGCTACGGCGCGGAGGAGACGCAAGTCGATCTCGACCGGCTCGGCGGCTCGGGCTGGCAGGCGCGCAAGGCGCGCATGAAGAGCCGCATTCGCGAGATCGCGCATGATCTCCTGAAAGTGGCGGCCGAGCGCCTGCTGCGCGCGGCGCCGAAGCTCTCGGTCGCGTCCGGCAATTTCGACGAATTCTGCGCCGGCTTTCCGTACGAAGAAACCGACGATCAGCAAGCCGCGATCGACGCGGTCGTTGGCGATCTCGAAGCCGGACGTCCGATGGACCGGCTGGTCTGCGGCGATGTCGGTTTTGGCAAGACCGAAGTGGCGTTGCGCGCAGCCTTCATCGCGGCGATGAACGGCAAGCAGGTCGCGGTCGTGGTGCCGACGACGCTCCTGTCGCGCCAGCATTTCAAGACATTCACCGAAAGATTCCGCGGCTTCCCGGTCAAGATCGGCCAGGCGTCGCGCCTCGTGTCGGCGGCCGAATTGACTAGGACCAAGAAGGCGCTGGCGGACGGCGAGATCAACATTGTAATCGGCACGCATGTGCTTCTGGGCAAAGGCATCCAGTTCAAGGATCTCGGTCTTCTGGTCGTGGACGAAGAGCAGCATTTCGGCGTCACGCACAAAGAGAAGCTCAAACAACTCCGGTCTGAAGTGCATGTGCTGACGCTCACCGCGACGCCGATCCCGCGCACGCTGCAACTGGCGCTCACCGGCGTTCGCGACCTTTCGATCATCGCCTCGCCGCCGATCGATCGGCTTGCGGTGCGGACTTTCGTCTCGCCGTTCGATCCGCTGGTGGTGCGCGAAGCGCTGCTGCGCGAACGCTATCGCGGCGGACAAGCCTTCTATGTCTGTCCACGCATCGAAGATCTCGCGGGCGCCAGGGAATTCCTCAATAAAAACGTTCCGGAAGTACGCGTCGCGGTGGCGCATGGCCAGATGCCGTCGGGGGTTCTCGACGACATCATGACGGCGTTCTATGACGGCAAATACGATGTTCTGCTTTCCACGACGATCATCGAATCCGGCCTCGATGTCCCGACCGCGAACACGCTGATCGTGCATCGCGCAGACCGCTTCGGACTGTCGCAGCTCTATCAATTGCGCGGGCGGGTCGGCCGCGCAAAATTGCGCGCCTATGCGCTGTTCACCTTGCCCACGCGCAAGATCACCGCGCAGGCGGAAAAGCGCCTCAAGGTTTTGCAATCGCTCGACACGCTGGGCGCCGGCTTCCAGCTCGCCTCGCACGATCTCGATATCCGCGGCGCCGGCAATCTCCTTGGCGACGAGCAATCCGGTCACATCAAGGAAGTCGGCTTCGAATTGTATCAGCAGATGCTGGAGGAGGCGGTGGAAAGCCTCAAGGCCGGCATTGCCGATCCGGTCGCCGACCGCTGGTCGCCGCAGATCACCATCGGCACGCCCGTGCTCATTCCGGACGAGTACGTCGCGGATCTTTCGGTGCGGCTTTCGCTCTATCGCCGTCTGGCCGATCTCGACGACGAGCGCGAGATTGAGGCCTTCGGCGCGGAACTGGTCGACCGCTTCGGCAAGATGCCGGTCGAGGTCGACCATCTGCTCAAGATCGTCTCCATCAAGTTGCTGTGCCGCAGAGCCAATGTCGAGAAGGTCGACACCGGCCCGAAGGGCGCGGTGCTGTCGTTCCGCGACAATACATTCAGCAATCCCGAAGGCCTGATCGCTTTCATTCGCGATCAGGGCATCGCCGCGCGCGTGCGGCCCGACATGAAAGTCGTGCTGTTCGAGGATTGGGAGCGGCCGGAAGATCGATTGACCGGGACGGCCATCATCCTGCGCGCGCTTGTGACAATTGCTGAGCACGCCAAAGCTGCCTGATCATCGGCGGCGTGATTATTCGGCGGCCGTCTGTTTTGTGTTTTCCGCCGCTGTACGCTCGATGGCGCCCGCAAGATAATCCGGCGATTGCGCACCCGAGACGGCGAATGTGCCGCCAAAAATGAAACACGGCACGCCATCGATGCCGGCTTCCTTCGCCGCTAAAGCCTGCTGTGTGACGGTGTCCACATCCTGCTCGGACGCAAGCAGGCGCGAAATCTCGGCGCGATCGAGCCCGACATCAGCGGCCGCCTGTGTCAATACGGCGCTGCTTGTCAGATCGCCGCCTTCGGTGAAATAAAGATCCATCAGCCGCTGCTTCATGCGGGCGGCATTGCCGGATTTATCCGCCCACAGGATCAGCCGGTGGCAATCGGTTGTGTTGGGCTGGCGGCTGATTTTTTCGGGGGCGTAGACCAGGCCTTCGTCCGCCGCCGCCGCTTTCACCCGTTCGGCGATCTGCGCGTAGCGCTCGACCGAGCCGAATTTGCGGATCAAGTAGTCCTCGCGCGAAATGCCTTCGCGCGGAATCCAGTCATTAAGAAAATAGGGATGGAACCGGAGCGCGACCGGAATGCCGGGTTTGAGTGCGATCGCCGTCTCAATGCGTTTCTTGCCGATGAAGCACCACGGGCATACGACATCGGAAACGACGGCGATGGAGACGGTCTGTGATAGCGGCATGTAGGGGGCCTCGCGTTGGCTGGCCCTCTATTTATGCCTTCGGTCACTCCGCTGCAATCGCGGACGCGGTCACGCGGGCGAGCAGGGAAGCCACACTGTCGGCCGATTTGCGCGTGGCGAGCGTCACGGCCGGGGCCATCGCCTCGTGTTTCTGGTCGGGCGTCAGCATGGTGTGCTTGAGCACGCTGGCGATGCGCCGCGCCACCACATGGGCGTGACGCAGATCGGTCTCGGTGAAGGCAACCAGAACCGACCCGTCGTCGTCGCGGCATCCGAAATCGACATTGCGCACGAGGCGGCTGACAAGACGCGCCGCATCCAACTCGGCGCGGCTTCCCATGCTCGCATCGAATACGAAGCGCGCGATCGACAATCCGGTGCCGCGGTCCCTGGCGTCGTTCATCGCGCGCTCGAGGTCGCGAATGAATGCGTCCGTGCGCAGCAATCCAGTCGCGGGATCGATGATTCCGTTATTGTCGAAGGATTGCAGGATGCGGCGAAGCCGCCCTTCGAAGGCGTGCAGCCGCACGAACGGCAGAATACGCGCGGCAAGCCGCTTCGGCTCCACGGCCGTGACGATATTCGGAAATTCAGCGTCCGGAAGCGTAACGCCCTTGCCGAGCACGCCGATCGGCAGATCGCGATAGCGGGTATCTTCGCTGACGGCGATGAGGAACGCCTCGACATTGCGGGGGCCAAATCCGTCTCCGAGCACAAGGCCGTCGGTATCGCGCGCCTTGAGATAACGGGCGGCGGTCTCGATGCTCAGTGTGCCGATCGCGCCCGCGCGTTCGCCGATGGCGACAGAAAGGGCCGGATAGGCGCGGCCGCGGCCGGCCACGATTACGGTGGCGTCGTCGAGAGGGTCGCCGCGCGGCACGTCGGGAAGCGTATGGCCGTCGGTCTGCGCCATCGCCGCGCGGCGCAACACCGAGCCGTGCAGCGTGCGTGCGCGCAGGGCGGCGGAAAGGCGGGCGATGACGACGTGAGCCTTGGCATCGGCGCAGACAGGCAGCGCTTCACGATAAGCAATGTCTTCTTCGTCGGGCGCGCAAGCCAGCACCGGAACGATCGGCGCAAGCGCGGTCACCTCTTGCGAAAGCCAGGCGGCGAGTTTCAGATCGCGCGAGGCCGCCACATCCGCCAACAGGATGGCGCCGGGCCTAGCGGCGACGATCGCGTCTGGGGCATTCTCGATTGCCGTCTCGACGACAGGAAATGCGCCGGCCGCGCTCAACGCCTCGGCGAGATCGCGGGACGGATGTTCGGCAACGATGACGAGGGGACCCTGCAGCGACATGATGCAACGCGGACCGAGAAAGGATGACGGACCATAGCCGTGCCGCGCTTAACGTCCCGTCAACGCGAGCTGCGAAATCCTTCGTGCCAGCCGGTCGGAGACGTCGCGCTGGAAGGCGCATTCCGCTCACGAAAGGCCCGCATGATCAGCGGGTTGAGGCCGATCGCGGCGAGCGTATGACGTATGGCCGCGCGATCCTTGCTGTCGCCTGCCAGCCGATGCCCGGCGAAGATATCGGGCAAGGCGGCGACGCTCGCATCCTTGTCGGCCTGCGCGACCACGTCCTGCACATCGCGCATGGAGAAACGATATCCGCCGACGCTGACCAGCCCTGCGGGCGGACCGGTGACTACAAGCCCGCCTGTTTCCGGTTCAGGACGGCAGGGATAGCCGGTGTCGACGACGCCGTCATCGCTGGCCTTGAAATAGGAGTCCGTCGATTTTACTGCATGCGGCGGGAACGGATGATGCGGCGCCATGGGTCCGCCGAAGCCAATCGTGCCTGCCGACGTGCGCGCGATATCGGCAACGATGGCCGCGCCCGGCACGCGGATTTTGCCGGAGGGAATGGGCGCAGGCTGGCCGTCAGCGCGGCGCATCGCGCAAAGTCCGATCTCTCCAAAGACCGCGACGTCGATCTGGTCCACGTCCGGCATGCGTATCGGCGCGCTGAGCGCGAGGCGTTCCGGCGCGCGCCAGAATGCGAGAATGCTTTTCGGGCCGTGAGGCCGGAAGAGTTCGGCGTCCGCCAGCCGCGCCACCAATGATCCCGGCAGGATTGCGAGATCGCATGGCTGCTCCCGCAGCTGCGCCACGAAAGCCGCCGCATCGAACGGCTGATGCAGACGAAGCGTCCCGCCGGAGAGCAGCCACGGCAGAAGCGTGAGCGCGATGCCGGCGAAGGAGGCTGCCGGTAGCGACGACAATACGGTCGAGTCCGATGCAAGACGGCTTTCCGCGAGCGCGGATAGCCCGCCCGCCAACAGCTCGGCGTGACTGCGCGCGACAGGCACAATGCCGTCGGGCGTCATGTCGAAAGTGATGGCCGCGACATGCAAGGCGGGATTGCCACGAAGATTGGGCGCGAACGGAGCGCCCGCGCCGGACGCAACCTGATCGAAGAGATCGTCGAACGACACCAGACCTTCAGGCAGGGAGGCGCCAAATCCGCAAACATGGCGGATCGGAAAAATCTCGGCCGCGACCTGCATGGCGAGGCTGGCATGATCGGCGCCGCCGACGCGCGCGCAGGTCATCAGCGCCTTGGTCCCGATGCGTGACAAGGCCGCGACGCAATCGGCGCGCCGCCACAGCATCGGCATCGGCGCCGCGATCATGCCCGCGCGCATGATACCGAGCAATGCGAGAATGCTTTCGGATGTATTGGCGAAATGCGTGGCGACGACCGAATCCGCGGGCAATCCGATGCCGCGCAATCGTTCCGCGATGGCCGACACCATGCGGTCGGCCTGCGCATAGGTCAGGCAGCGCGGCTCGCCGTCGGTAAATGCCGCGCGGTTGGGCGGGTCGATCAGCGCGATGGCGTCCGGCCTGCGCGCGGCGTTGAGGCGCAGGATATCGTCGAGGGTGGTGCGCGCGTCCGCGCCGCCGCCCGAAATTTCACCAAGGATCATGATGGCCTCATTGTCGCGCGTGCCACCAGGTTTCCGGCAGATAGCCGAATAGAGGCGTTGTCGCGGGATGTTCGATGACCGACGAGCGGGCGATCCATTGGTCCGGCAGATGAAAGAGCGGCACGAGGTAGAACCCGGATATCAGGATTCGGTCGAGCGTGCGCACCATGGATACGAATTCGCGCCGCTCTCGCGCCTGCAGCAAAGCGGCGATGGCGGCGTCGATAGCCGGGCTTTTCACACCCATGTAGTTGCGCGTTCCATCGGTATTCGCGGCGGCCGAACCCCAATAGAACGCCTGCTCGTTTCCGGGCGAGAGCGACTGGTCCCAGCGGTATGGCGTCATGTCGTAATCGTATGTCAGCATCCGGCGGTCGAACTGCACGGCGTCGACCATGCGGAGATGCGCGGCGATGCCGGCGCGTTTGAGGTCGCGCGCGAAGGCGAGGGCGAGACGTTCCTGTTCGCGGGTGGTAGCCAGCATTTCGAACGCGAAGGGCGCGCCGGTCTTGCGGTCGCGCAACTCGGTGCCGACGAGATCGAAGCCGGCGTCCGACATCAGCGCCAATGCCTTCTTCAATGTGTCGCGGTCGCGGCCCGATCCGTCGGTCGCCGACGGCGTCCATTTGCCCTCAAGGACGTCCTCGCGCACCGCGCCAGGAAATGCCGCGAGCAATTTGCGCTCGGCTGCGTCGGCCGGACGGCCGACGGACGAGAGCTCGGATTCGTCAAAGTATCCGGCATTACGCCGGTAGAGATCGAAGAAGAAATTCTTGTTGGCCCAATCGGCGTCGAAAAGGAGCGTGATCGCTTCGCGCACGCGGATGTCGGCAAAGACAGGACGGCGCGTATTGAACACCAGCGCAGAGAGGATTTTCGGCAGGCCGGTCGGGAAACTTTCCTTGATGATCTTGCCGGAGCGCAAGGCCGGGCTGTCATAGCCGGTCTGCCAGCGTGACGGATCGTGCTCCGCGCGCACATCGTAGAGGCCTTTCTTGAACGCCTCGAAATAGGAATTGCCGTCGCGGTAGAAATCGAACCGGATCTCGTCGAAATTCCAGAAGCCGCGATTGATCGGCAAGTCCGCGCCCCAATAGGACGGATTGCGCGCGAAGGTGACGCTCGCGCCCGGTTTCACCTCCTTGACGATATAGGGGCCGCTGCCGACCGGCGGCGCGAATGTTGTTTCTTCGAATGTTGCGGGATTGATCGCATGTTTGGGCAGCACCGGCATAAGGCCAAGGATCAAGGGCAGCTCCCGGTCATTGCTGCCGGTGAGATCGAAGCGCACGGAATCCGGCCCGGTGATTTCCGCTTTCGCGACCTTGGAATAATAGGTGCGGTGATTGGGCCGCCCCTTGTCGCGCAGCAATTGCCACGAAAACACGACGTCTTCCGGCGTCACCCGCTTGCCGTCGGAAAAACGGGCCTGCGGGTTGAGATTGAAAGCGACGTAACTGCGCTCGGCGTCGGTCTCGACCGATTGCGCCAGCAAGCCATAGAGCGTGAAGGGTTCGTCATAGCCGCGCGCCATCAGGCCTTCGATCACGTAGCCGCGGATGGAGGGCAGTGCGAGGCCCTTCACGATCAGCGGATTGAGGCTGTCGAAGGTCCCGAGAATCCCCTGCACCAGCCGGCCGCCCTTGGGCGCCTGCGGATTGGCGTAGCGTAATTCCGTGAAGCCGGCAGGCAGGGCCGGTTCGCCATGCATCGCGATCGCATGCTTCGATTCCGCCGCCTGTGCGGCTGAGACGGCCAATGCAATCAGAGCCGCGCCCGCGGCGCTACCGAGACATTGGCGCAGTCGCGCCGAGTTCCACGCGCCGGCCTTGGGATTGGGAGGCTGCGGGATCATGCCGCCAGGAACGCGTTGATTCGCGGAAACATGGCTCGTCATACACCTTTCGTATGGCTGTGCTGGCCCAGGAACTGCCTGCCGTTTGGGCGCTTTTGGATGTTATCACCAAGCATTCGAAGCGCCTTTATCGCGGCCAGGTTTTAAGCTAAGAGGCGGACTTATACCGTCACGCTATTGCCTTTTTTGGCGTAAAGACACGCCGCGCCGGCCCGCCCAACACGGCGAGCCCAAAGCGTTGCCCGAACGGCGTTAGATAGAGGAACAAGGTCTCATGATTCATTCGATTGCGTCCGCATCGGCACGGCCGGTGAGCCGGACGCTCGCGACGTGTACCGCGGCGGCGTTTGCCGTTCTGCTCGCTTCTCCGGTCATGGCGCAGCAGCCTGCTCCGGCCAAGCCCGCGGCAAAGCCGGCTGCGCCGGCGGCCAAGCCCGCGGCGCCCGGGGCCGCGCCGGCTCCTGTGGCTCAGGCGCCGGCCGAACAACCGACGCTGATCTATTCGCCGTGGACGAAGTTCTGCCTGAAGGGGCAGGAGGCGAATGCCAAGCAGGTCTGTTTCACCGGCAAGGATGGACGCCTTGAAGACGGCCGTCCGATCGTCGCCGCCGTCGTTATCGAGCCGGAGGGTGCGGACAAGAAACTGCTCCGCGTGACGCTGCCGCTCGGCATGCAGGTGCCGCCCGGCACCCGCGTGATCATCGATCAGGGTCAGCCCGCGACCGGTCCCTATGTGATCTGCTTCACCAATGGCTGTATGGCCGATTACGAGGTGAATCCGGACATCATCGGACGGCTGAAGAAGGGCCAATCGCTCGCCGTGCAGGCGATCAACGGCAACGGCCAACCGGTCAGCCTGACGCTTCCGCTGAGCGATTTTGCCAAGGCCTATGACGGGCCGCCCACCGATCCGAAGGTGTTCGAAGAAACCCAGAAGAAACTGCAGGATGAACTGCAGAAAAAGGCCGAAGAAGCGCGCCAGAAGCTGCAGGGTCAGCAGCCGGGCAAGACGCAGTAACGCATCTTGGCATCGTCAAAAGAAATGAGGCGCATTGCGATGCGCCTCATTTTTTGTTTGGCGCCGGCCGATCGCGGCTTGAGGGCGATCTAATTCATGACAAAATCGCGCGGCCGATAGCCGCCGGTCGCATCCTTCACGAAGGCCTCGGCGACCTGCGGATGGCGGATTGGTTCGCT
>CAMDXM010000161.1 GCA_945878025.1 Pseudorhodoplanes sinuspersici
TGTTCGAGGGCCAGTCCTCGCATCTGCCGCTCAAGCTCAACACCTCGGGCGTGATTCCGCCGATCTTCGCGTCGTCCTTGCTGCTGCTGCCGACCACGGTCGCGAATTTCAACGCCGGACAAGGTTCGGAATGGTTCACCACCATCACGACGCAGTTGAGCCACGGGCGGCCGCTCTTTCTCTTTCTGTATATCGGGCTGATCGTTTTTTTCGCGTTCTTCTATACCGCGATCGTGTTCAACCCGACCGAGACCGCCGACAATCTGAAGAAGCATGGCGGCTTCATTCCCGGCATCCGGCCGGGCGAGCGAACGGCGGAATATATCGATTATGTGCTCTCGCGCATCACTGTCGTCGGCGCCGCCTATCTCGCGATCGTCTGTCTCATTCCGGAAATCCTGATCTCCTATGCCGCGGTGCCGTTCTATTTCGGCGGCACGTCGCTCCTGATCGTCGTGAGCGTGACCATGGATACGGTCGCGCAGGTGCAGGGTTATCTGCTCGCGCATCAATATGAAGGCCTGATCAAGAAGTCGAAGCTGCGGGGGCGCAGCCGATGAGGCTTGTTCTGCTCGGACCGCCCGGCGCCGGAAAAGGCACGCAGGCGCAGCGCCTCGTCGCCCGTCACGGCATCGTGCAGCTTTCGACCGGCGACATGCTGCGCGCCGCGGTCGCCGCCGGAACGCCGGTCGGTCTGAAAGCCAAGGATCTGATGGCGCGCGGCGAACTCGTGCCCGATGAGGTCGTAGTCGCGATCATCGCCGACCGCATCGACCAGCCGGACGCCAAGAAGGGGTTCATCCTCGACGGCTTTCCCCGCACCGTGGCGCAGGCGCAGGCGCTGGAGCAGCTGCTCGCCAGGAAGAAGCTGAAGCTCGATGCGGTGATCGAGCTCGTGGTCGACGACAATATCCTGGTGAGCCGGATCGAGAAGAGGGTCGCCGAAATGCGGGCGCGCGGGGAACCGGTCCGCGCCGACGACAACCCCGAATCGCTGAAAAAACGCCTGTCCGCCTATCATGCGCAGACCGCGCCGCTCGCCGACCATTACCGCAAGAAGGGTTTGCTGAAATCGATCGACGGCATGGCCCCGATCGACGCATGCACCGCCGCCATCGCCAGGCACCTGACGGTTCCGGCGGCGCGCAAGGCGCCGGTCCGCAAAGCCCCGCGCGGCGGAACCCGGGGATCGGTCAAGGCGCGCTCCGGTGGTCGTAAAACGGGGGCGCCGAAGGCCCGAACCCGCAAGCCCGTGACACGGAAAACCAAGCGAAAAGCGGCCGCCGCCAAGAAGCGGCCCGCGGGGCGGAAACTTCCACGGAATACCGCCCAAAAGCGGCGTTCCGGGCGCGCGCGGAGGTTGACGAAACGACGGTGAGTCCGTACATACCCGGCATTCAGTGGGAGAAGTTTGGACGATGCCGGGCCCCAGAGAGGCGGGGAAGGGTGTCGTCTTAACCCTTTGTGGGCCCCTCCGGAAAGATCTTTAGGAATAAAATCGGTGGCCCGATGCCGCCGGCTGCAGGAGAGAAATCGTGGCCCGTATCGCAGGCGTCAATCTTCCGACCAACAAGCGCGTGATCATCGCGCTGCAATACATTCACGGCATCGGCCAAAAGGCCGCGAGCGAGATCATGAAGGCGACCAACCTTCCGATGGAGCGCCGCGTGTCGCAATTGACCGACGCCGAAGTGCTCCAGATCCGCGAGATGATCGACCGCGACTTCACCGTCGAGGGCGATCTGCGCCGTGAAGTGGCGATGAACATCAAGCGGCTTATGGATCTCGGCTGCTATCGCGGGTTGCGCCATCGGCGCGGTCTGCCGGTTCGCGGCCAGCGTACCCATACCAATGCTCGCACTCGCAAGGGACCGGCGAAAGCCATCGCGGGCAAGAAGAAGTAACCGATTTTTTGAAATCAAACGGCTGGGCGCGGACGCGCGCCCGAGGCCGCGAAGGGAACGAGAATGGGTAAAGAAGCAGCCCGCGTCCGCCGGCGCGAGAAGAAAAACATCGCCTCCGGCGTGGCGCATGTGAATGCATCGTTCAACAACACGATGATCACCATTACCGACGCGCAGGGCAACACCATCTCCTGGTCGTCGGCCGGCACGATGGGTTTCAAGGGTTCGCGCAAGTCGACGCCCTATGCCGCGCAGGTTGCCGGCGAAGACGCCGCCAAGAAGGCGCAGGAACACGGCATGCGCACGCTCGAAGTCGAAGTGTCCGGTCCGGGTTCGGGCCGCGAATCGGCGTTGCGCGCGCTGCAGGCCGCGGGCTTCACCATCACGTCCATCCGCGACGTGACACCGATACCGCATAACGGCTGCCGTCCGCGCAAAAGGCGCCGCGTATGACGGAAGCCATGATCCGGCGGGCGGAGGATTCTCCGTCTGTCGCCGCCGAACTTGACCACGGGGCGGAGTGGACTGCGCGGCAGGCGGCCGCGCCACTCAAGGCGATGGGTGAAAATGTGACGATCCAGAAAAATTGGCAGGAACTGATCAGGCCGGGCAAATTGCAGGTCAGCCCGGGCCACGACCCGCGCCGCGAGGCGACGCTGGTCGCCGAGCCGCTCGAGCGTGGCTTCGGATTGACGCTCGGTAATGCGCTGCGGCGCATTTTGCTCTCCTCGCTGCAAGGCGCGGCGGTGCAGTCCGTCCATATCGACGGCGTGCTGCATGAATTCTCCTCGATCGCCGGCGTGCGCGAGGACGTGACCGACATCGTGCTCAACATCAAGGACATCGCCATCAAGATGCAGGGCGAAGGCCCCAAGCGCATGGTGGTGAAGAAGAGCGGCCCCGGTCAGGTGACCGCGGGCGATATCTCCACCGTCGGCGATATCGTCGTTCTCAATCCTGATCTCACTCTGTGTACGCTTGATGAAGGCGCCGAGATCCGGATGGAATTCACCGTGAATACCGGCAAGGGCTATGTCGCTTCCGAGCGCAATCGCCCGGAAGACGCGCCGATCGGCCTCATCCCGGTCGACAGCCTGTTCTCGCCGGTGCGCAAGGTGTCCTACAAGGTCGAGAATACCCGCGAGGGCCAGATCCTCGATTACGACAAGCTGACCTTGCAGATCGAGACCAACGGCGCGGTGACGCCGGAGGACGCGCTCGCTTATGCCGCGCGCATCCTGCAGGACCAGCTCAACGTGTTCGTGAATTTCGAGGAGCCGCGCAAGGAAGTCGTTTCCGAGGCGATTCCGGATCTCGCGTTCAACCCCGCCTTCCTCAAGAAGGTGGACGAGCTCGAACTCTCCGTGCGGTCGGCGAACTGCCTGAAGAACGACAACATCGTCTATATCGGCGACCTCGTTCAGAAGACCGAAGCCGAAATGCTGCGCACGCCGAATTTCGGGCGCAAGTCGCTGAACGAAATCAAGGAAGTGCTGGCGCAGATGGGCCTGCATCTCGGCATGGAAGTGCCGGGCTGGCCGCCGGAAAACATCGAAGACCTCGCCAAGCGCTTCGAGGATCATTACTGACACCCAAAGGGTGTCATCCCGGAAGCGGTGCAGCGCGAAGCGGTGCATTGCTGATCCGGGATCTGGAAGAACAGGTCCCGGTTCTGCAGCGCATCACTTCGTGCTGCGCAGCGCCCGGGACACGGGAAGAGGGTTCGGAGAACGACTATGCGTCACGGTAAAGCTCGCAGGAAACTGAGCCGCAAGCCCGAACATCGCAAGGCGATGTTCGCGAATATGGCCGCGGCCCTGATCAAGCATGAGCAGATCACGACCACCTTGCCGAAGGCGAAGGAGCTGCGGCCGGTGGTCGAGAAGCTTGTGACGCTTGGCAAGCGCGGCGACCTGCATGCCCGCCGCCAGGCGGTGGCGCAGATGCGCGACGTCGCGATGGTCAAGAAGCTCTTCGACGTGCTCGGCCCCCGCTACAAGGACCGCGACGGCGGTTATACCCGCGTGCTCAAGGCCGGCTTCCGTTACGGCGATTCCGCGCCGGTCGCGGTGATCGAATTCGTCGATCGCGATACCGACGCCAAGGGTCTCGATTCCGGACCGGTGCAAGCAAAGAAGAGCGGGGATGAAACCTCGGCCGCCGCGTGAGCGGCTTCGGGATTGGACTGATCTCAAGAGCGGCGCCTGGCGCCGCTCTTTTCATATGCGGGGTGGCGTTCGCGTCCGGCGCGCTTTTGTTTTCGCCGACGGCGGCGCATTCGCAGACGAGCCGCGATGAAATCCTGATCGCGGCTGCGCAGCGAGGGGACGCTGCAGCGGTGAAAAAACTGCTGGGCGACGGCGCGGGCGTGAGGGCGCGGGATGGCGGCGGACGCACCGCGCTGCTGGCGGCGACGCACCGGAATCATGTCGAGATCGCCCGTCTCCTGATCGCCGCAGGCGCCGACGTCAATGCGAAGGACAACATGGAGGATTCACCGTTCCTCTATGCCGGCGCGGAAGGTCGCAACGATATCCTGAAGATGACGCTCGCCGCAGGGGCCGACCTGAAAAGCGTCAACCGCTATGGCGGGACAGCGCTCATTCCCGCGGCGCATCATGGCCATCCGGAAACGGTGAAAATCCTGCTCGCAACCGCGATCGACAAGGATCACGTCAACAAGCTCGGCTGGACAGCCTTGCTCGAGGCCGTTGTTCTCGGCGATGGCGGAAAGACCCATACCGAGATTGTGCGCCTCCTGGTCGAGGCCGGGGCCAATCCGAATATCCCGGACCGGGACGGCGTCACGCCGCTCGCGCATGCCAGGAAACGCGGTTACAGCGCGATCGCCCGCATTCTCGAACAGGTGCGCGCCCGTTGATTCTGGCGTAATTCCCGTCGTTCCGCCTTTTTGTTGCCGCGGTCATTTTGTTCAGAGGGCGCGAATTTCGGAATTGGATTTTCGTTTTGAAGGGGGCTTCATTCATGCGCTTGATTTTGATCGCCGCCGCTGGCCTTGCCGCCACTCTGGGCACGGCCCATGCGCAATCGCCGGTCGAACGCGGCCGGTACCTCGTCGACACGGTGATGACCTGCCAGAATTGCCATACGCCCAAAGGCCCGACCGGCGACATCGCCGGCAAGGCCTTGTCCGGCGGCCTCAAATTTGACGAGCCGCCATTCACCGTCACCGCGCCGAATATTACGCAGGACAGTGAAACCGGAATCGGCAAGTGGACCGACGCCGAATTGAAGTCCTTCATGACGACGGGTGTGCGGCCAAACGGCGTGCCGGTCGTTCCGCTGATGCCGACCGGATATTACAAGATACTGACGCCCGGCGATCTCGACGCCATCGTTGCATATTTGCGCACGGTCGGTCCGATCAAAAACGAAGTCGCGGCCCCGGTCTATCGGGCGCCCATGCAGCAGGAGGTTTTTCCCGGCGCGGAGAAGCCGATGTCGCCTGCGGACCTGAACGACAAGGTGAAGCGCGGATTCTATCTTGCGACCATTGCGCATTGCATGGAATGTCACACGCCCATGGACAAGGGCCGTCATCTGTACGACACGCGGCTTGGGACAGGCGGCCAGAAATTCCCCGGACCCTGGGGTGAATCCACCGCCCGCAACATCACCTCGCACAAGACCGCCGGCATCGGCGGCTGGACCGACGCCGAAATCAAGCGTGCGATCACGCATGGCGTCAGGCGGGACGGCGCGGCGCTCAAGCCGCCCATGGGCTATGGCTATTATGCCAAGATGACCGATACCGATCTCGATGCGGTCGTGGCCTGGCTGCGGACCGTGCCGCCGCTGGAATAGGACAGCCGGGTTGCGGACCACCTTCAATTAGGTGCTTATCCGGCCTATATCTGCTCCATCGCCGGATTGCACAAGGAAGTCTCCATGAGGTTCGCCCGCGTCCTGGCCGCTGTCTTGGCGGCTGCTTCCTCAATTCTCGGCGCCAGCGATCTCGCGCGGGCGCAAGTGCAGGATCGCCGCGTTCCGTCCTCGGCTTCCGAGCCGCTGATGTCCTATGCGCCGCTGGTCAAGCGCGTGGCGCCGGCCGTGGTCAACGTCTATGCCGCCCGCGTAGTGGAGAACCGCAATCCGTTGCTCGACGATCCGGTATTCCGCCGTTTCTTCGGCCAAGGCATCCCGCGCGAACAGGTGCAGCGCTCGCTCGGATCGGGCGTGATCGTCGATCCGTCCGGCCTGATCATGACCAACAATCATGTGATCGCGGGCGCCACCGAGGTGAAGGTGTCGCTCGCCGACAAGCGCGAGCTGGAAGCCGAGATCGTGCTGAAGGACGAGCGCACCGACCTTGCGGTATTGCGCATCAAGAACGCCACCGAACGCTTCGCGGCCCTGCCATTCGCGGATTCCGACGAAGTGCAGGTCGGCGACGTGGTGCTCGCGATCGGCAATCCATTCGGCGTCGGCCAGACCGTGACGCACGGCATCGTATCGGCGGTCGCGCGCACGCAGGTCGGCATCACCGATTATCAGTTCTTCATCCAGACCGACGCCGCGATCAATCCGGGCAATTCCGGCGGCGCGCTGGTCGATTCGGCGGGCCGCCTGGTCGGCATCAATACCGCGATCTTCTCGCGCTCGGGCGGCTCGATCGGCATCGGCTTTGCGATTCCCTCCAACATGGTGCGGGTGGTTGCAACCTCGGCCAAAGGCGGCGGCAGCGCCGTGCAGCGGCCCTGGCTCGGTGCGCGGCTGCAGGCGGTCACGCCCGAAATCGCCGAAACGCTCGGCCTCAAGCGCCCCGCCGGCGCGCTGGTTGCCGGAATCTCCGCAGGCGGACCCGCCGCGCGCGCTGGGCTGAAGACCGGCGACCTGATCGTCGCGGTCGATGGTCAGGCGGTCGACGATCCGAACGCTTTCGACTACCGCTTCGGCACCAAGGCGATCGGGGGCGCGGCCAAGCTCACAGTCATTCGCGGCGGCAAGGAGCAGGCCATCACGGTCGCGCTTGTGACCGCGCCCGACACCCCGCGCGAGGAAATCGTGATCCAGTCGCGCTCGCCATTCGCGGGCGTCAAGGTCGGCAACCTCTCGCCCGCCCTGGCGGACGAATTGCGGCTCGATCCCGGCGCCGAAGGCGTCGCCATTCTCGACATCGCCAATGGCTCGCCGGCGCAGCGCTTCGGCTTCCGGCGCGGCGACGTGGTGGTGTCGGTCAACGAGAAGCCGATCCAGAAAACGCGCGACCTTGAGCAGGCCACCAAGCAGGAAAGCCGCGTGTGGCGGCTCGTGCTGATGCGCGGCGGGCAGAAGCTCGCCGTCCAGTTCGGAGGATGACCGCGCGCCCCAAACGCGGCGGCGACAACCTGTTCACGGCGGCGGGCATGGAGCACGATGCGCCGCGTCCGCTTGCCGACAAGCTGCGTCCGCAGAAACTTGCCGAGGTGGTGGGGCAGGATCTGTTGCTCGGTCCCGACGGCGTGCTGACGCGCATGCTCGCGACCCGTTCGCTCGGCTCGATGGTGTTCTGGGGCCCGCCGGGGACCGGCAAGACCACGGTGGCGCGCCTCCTAGCGCAGGAAACCGACCTGCATTTCGAGCAGATTTCCGCGATCTTCACCGGCGTCGCCGACCTGAAGAAAGTGTTCGAACAGGCGCGCGCACGGCGCGAGAGCGGGCAGGGCACGCTCTTGTTTGTCGACGAAATCCACCGCTTCAATCGCGCTCAGCAGGACTCGTTCCTGCCGGTGATGGAGGACGGCACCATCGTTCTGGTCGGCGCCACCACGGAAAATCCGTCCTTCGAGCTGAATGCGCCGCTCCTTTCGCGGGCGCGCGTACTCGTCTTCAAGTCGCTTGATGAGGAAGCGATCGGAAAGATGCTGACGCGCGCCGAGCAGGTTGAAGGCCGGACGCTTCCACTCGATGCGGACGCGCGCGCCTCGCTGATCCGCATGGCCGACGGCGACGGCCGCGCGGCGCTGACGCTGGTGGAGGAAATCTGGCGCGCGGCGCGCGCGGGCGAATCCTTCGACAGCGCCGCCTTGCAGGATATCGTGCAACGGCGCGCGCCGATCTACGACAAGTCGCAGGACGGCCATTACAACCTCATTTCGGCCCTGCATAAATCCGTGCGCGGCTCGGATCCCGACGCCGCGCTGTATTATCTCGCGCGCATGTTCGACGCCGGCGAGGACCCGCTTTATCTCGCGCGCCGGGTAGTGCGGATGGCGGTGGAGGATATCGGGCTCGCCGATCCGCAGGCTTTGGTGATCTGCAACGCCGCGAAAGACGCCTATGATTTCCTGGGCTCGCCCGAAGGCGAACTCGCCATCGCGCAAGCGGTGATCTATGTCGCGACCGCGCCGAAATCGAATGCCGGCTACACGGCTTATGGCGCCGCGCGCCGGGCTGCGAAAGAGCACGGCTCCTTGCTGCCGCCGAAACACATCCTCAATGCGCCGACCCGCCTGATGAAGAACGAAGGTTACGGGCGCGGCTATGCCTATGACCACGACGAGGAAGAGGCTTTTTCCGGACAAAACTACTTCCCGGATCAGCTTCCCCGGCAGACATTCTACGAGCCGGTCGAGCGCGGCTTCGAACGCGAGATCAGGAAGCGGCTGGAATATTGGGCGAAGCTGCGGCGGGACAAGGGAAACGGCTGATGACAAGGGAGGCGATGA
This sequence comes from Pseudorhodoplanes sinuspersici, assembly GCA_945878025.1. Lineage (GTDB taxonomy): Bacteria > Pseudomonadota > Alphaproteobacteria > Rhizobiales > Xanthobacteraceae > Pseudorhodoplanes > Pseudorhodoplanes sinuspersici_B. Next base: position 8,573 of record CAMDXM010000161.1, read on the forward strand.
TCTGGATGGTCGGCGCTGCTATTGCGTTGGCCGATGCGGCATGCGCCGAAGAGCCGATCAACGGACGCTGGGCAATCGATCCGCAGGGATGCAAGATCGACGGCGACACGTCGGAGACCGCGCCGCTTTATGTCACCGAGAAGACGCTCAAATGGTGGGTTGCCGATTGCCGCGTCGGCAAGAGCTACAAGATCGGCAACGCGCTCTACATCCAGGCGCGCTGCTCGAATGAAGGAACGCGCAGTTCGATTCCCGTGAAGCTCGATCTTGTGAGCCGCGACCGGCTCGCGGTCACCTGGGACGGATCGAAGGTCCGGGATATGCGGCGCTGCAAATGAGCTAGCCGCGGCTGGACTTCGCGCCGGCCGCGGTCCAGTCTTCCTCTTTGCACAGGGAGCAGGGCGATGCCGGTCGTCACGCTTCGGTTTTTCAAGCGCTTTCTGCGGATCGCCTGCGCCGCGTTCGTTGTGGCGTTCGCGCCTTTGTCGGCGGGAAACGACGCCGCCGGCGCCCAGACACCGTCCGCCGCAACGCGTCGTCCCCTCATTCTCATTCCGGGCCTTCTCGGCTCACGCCTCTGCCGGGACAATCCGGCAAATCCGGCCGAGCCTGAAATTGCGTGGGGCAGCGTCGCCGCGCTGCCGAAATTTCCGGCCTTGCGTATCGCGGGCGGCGGCATGGACGATCTTCGAGCTTGCGGCGTTGTGCGCGAAATCGTGTTTCTCGGCCTGCTGATCCAGGATGTCTACGCGCCGATCATCGCGCATCTGCGGAAGGTCGGGTACCGCGAAAACGTCGATCTGTTTATTTTCGACTATGACTGGCGCCGCAGCGTGTTCGACAATGCGGCATTGCTGGAGAAATTCGCGCGCGAGAAAATTCCCGATCCGGCGGAGCGCTTCGACATCGTGGCCCACAGCATGGGCGGGCTGGTCGCGCGGATTTACGCGATCCGTCATGACGGCGCGACGCGGCTTGCGCGATTGTTCAGCGCGGGGACGCCGTTTCAGGGCTCGGTCAAGGTTT
>CAMDXM010000162.1 GCA_945878025.1 Pseudorhodoplanes sinuspersici
ACTGAACCGGATAGAACAGGATCGAATTCAGTTCCTTGAACACCGGCAGCACGGATTTGCGCGACACCGACGTCCAGCAGCCGAACACGGCGGCCACTTTTTCCTTGGTGATCAATTCACGCGCTTTTTCGGCGAAGAGCGGCCAGTTGGAAGCCGGGTCCACAACCACGGCTTCAAGCTTCTTGCCGAGCAAGCCGCCCTTCTTGTTCTGCTCGTCGATGAGCATCAGCATCACGTCTTTCAGCGTGGTCTCGCTGATCGCCATGGTGCCGGACAGCGAATGGAGGATGCCGACCTTGATAGTGTCCTGCGCCTTGGCGGACGGCATCGCCGCCGCCAGGCCGAAAACGAGCCCGGTGGCAAGCAGCCAGCGCCGGGCCATCGGTCGCTCAGCGACCGCACGGATGGAATGGAGCATTAGAGTGTCCTCATGCGTTTGACGCGCGCGCCCCCCTGGACGGACCCCGGCGGGGTTTTTCGCGCTGCAACAGGGATCGCAAGGGACGTGCCAAACCGCTCAGGCCGCCGAAGGCATTGAATCCATGACATGAATCATTTTTGTCATGATTGCTCGCAAAATAAGCAGGAGAATATTTCTGCATACAATTTAGCCGATATGCTCGCTTTATATGCAAAAAAAATCACCACATCCGCCGATCCGGCAGGAATGGTAAGAATCTGAAAAGCCGTGGACATCGATCCCGCTCAACGCAAGGAGGCATCCGAATGCAGGTCCCGATCCGATGCATGCTGATCCGGGGCGGCACCTCCAAGGGCGCCTATTTCCTGGAAGACGACCTGCCCCGCGAAACGAAAGCGCGCGACGCGATCCTGCTGTCGCTGATGGGCTCTCCCGACGCGCGCCAGGTCGACGGGCTTGGCGGCGCGCATCCGCTCACCTCCAAGGTCGCGATTGTCAACCGGTCGAGGGAGAAGGACGTCGATATCGATTTCCTGTTCGCGCAGATCACTCCGGACAAGGACGTGGTCGACACCACGCCCAATTGCGGCAACATCCTCTCCGGCGTCGGGCCTTTCGCGATCGAGCGCGGCCTCATTCCAGCGCAGGACGGCGTGACGCGCGTGAGGGTGCGCACCGTCAATACCGGCACCATCGCCGAACTCGCGATCGAGACCCCGGGCCGGCATATCAATTACGAAGGCGATGCGCGGATCGACGGCGTGCCGGGAACGGCCGCACCCATCGCCATCGATTTCCTCGACGCCGAAGGCTCGGTCTGCGGCAAGCTGCTTCCGACCGGCAATGTGGTGGACAGGATCGCGGGCGTGGATTGCACGCTGATCGACAACGGAATGCCGGTGATCGTGCTGGCAGCGGCAAGTGTCGGCCGCACCGGCCACGAGCCGCGCGACCAGCTCGACAAGGATGTGGAGCTGAAAAAGAGGCTCGAAGAGATCCGCCTCGCGGCCGGTCCCTTGATGAATCTCGGCGACGTCGCAAAGAAAGTCGTTCCCAAGATGTGCCTTGTCGCACCGCCCGCGACCAAAGGAGGGCATATCGCGACCCGCTCCTTCATCCCGCATGAATGCCATTCGGCGATCGGGGTGTTCGCCGCGGTGACCGTCGCGACCGCCGCGGTGTTGCCTGGCTCGCCGGCGAACAAGGTTGCACGCCTGCCCGAGGGGCGCAGCAAGACCTTGTCGGTCGAACACCCCACCGGCGAATTCACCGTGCGGATAGAAGTGGGCGGGACGCCCGAGAAACCCGTGGTCGAACGCGCGGGACTGCTTCGCACCGCCCGCGTCTTGTTCGACGGCGTGACTTATGTGAAGTCTTCGGTTGCGACAAAGGTGGGCTTCACGCCGCACGCGATGGCCGCGGAATGATCCGTCACCCTGAGGTGCCCGGCGAAGCCGGGCCTCGAAGGGCGGCGGCCCGAATGGGGCCGTGCATCCTTCGAGGCTCGCCATAGCGCGTTGAAGACGCGCGTAAACGCGCTTAAGGCTCGCACCTCAGGATGACGGGGAAAGATTTGCAATGAACACCACCCAAAAAACCGGCCTCGTCGTCACCGCGCATCCGGGCGATTTCGTCTGGCGCGCGGGCGGCGCCATCGCGCTGCACGTCAAGAAAGGCTATCGCGTCAAGATCGTCTGCATGAGCTTCGGCGAGCGCGGCGAAAGCCAGTTCGCCTGGAAGGAAAAGGACGTGACGCTCGAAAAGGTGAAAGCCGGCCGCAAGGACGAAGCCGAACGCGCGGCGGCGATCCTTGGCGCGGAGATCGAGTTTTTCGATGCCGGGGATTATCCGCTGCGGCTGACGCAAGCGCATTTCGACCGCATGGTCGATATCTACCGCGAGACCAACCCCTCCTTCATCCTCACCCACGCGCTCGAAGACCCGTATAATTTCGATCACCCCAACGCCGCGCATTTCGCGCAGGAGACGCGCGTGGTCGCGCAGGCGATGGGTCACAAGCCAGGCGCGAAATACACCTACAGCGCGCCGCCCGTCTTCCTGTTCGAGCCGCACCAGCCCGAGCAATGCAATTTCAAGCCGCAGGTCATCCTCAACATCGACGCGGTGTGGGAGACGAAATACAAGGCGTTCCAGGTGCTGGCCGCGCAGAAACATCTGTGGGCCTATTACGAGCGCGTGGCGCTCAATCGCGGCGTGCAGGGCGGCCGCAATACCGGAAAACCCATGACCTATGGCGAGGCGTATCAGCGCCTCTTCCCGCAGGCGCTGGAGGAATTGGCATGAAACCCGTCGTCGTCCGCAACATCAAACGCGCCGACGCCAATGCCGTCGGAATCCTGAGCGGCCTTGGCGTCGCGACCACGCATGAAGCGCTCGGCCGCATCGGCCTGATGAAGACCTATATGCGCCCGATCTGGCCGGGCGCGGAGATCGCGGGTCCCGCCGTCACCGTGCTGGCGCAGCCGGGCGACAATTGGATGATCCATGTCGCGGTCGAGCAATGCCAGAAGGGCGACGTGCTCGTGGTCGGCTGCACCACCGACAATACCGACGGCATGTTCGGCGACCTGCTCGCCACCTCGCTGATGGCGCGCGGCGTGAAGGGCCTCGTCATCGATGCCGGCTGCCGCGACGTGAAATCGCTCAAGGAGATGGGCTTCCCGGTCTGGTCGCGCGCGATTTCAGCCAAGGGCACGGTCAAAGCCACGCTCGGCTCGGTCAACGTGCCTGTCGTCTGCGCGGGCGTGAATGTCGTTCCCGGCGACGTGATCGTGGCCGACGACGACGGTGTCGTGGTCGTGCCGGCGAAACTCGCTGCCGACGTCGCGCAGAAGGGCCAGAAGCGCAATGCCGACGAAGCCGGCAAGCGTGAAAAACTCGCGGCGGGAATGCTGGGTCTCGACATGTATGGAATGCGCGAGCCGCTCGCGAAAGCGGGGCTGACTTATGCCGAAAACCCCGAGGATGTTTGATCCGCCGTCGCACGCCGACGGCCGCCTCGACGCGCCGGCATTCCATCGCAATCATGAGCCGATCTGGTCGGCGCTCGCGCCTTATCTTGCGGACGCAACCGGACACGTTCTGGAAGCCGGCAGCGGCACCGGCCAGCATGTCGTCGAATTCGCGCGCCAGTCGCCCGGCCTCACATGGTGGCCGACGGATTACGACGCGCAACACCTGCAAAGCATCGAAGCCTGGCGCAAACATGCGGGCCTGCCGAACATCCAGCCTGCGCGCTTCATCGATCTCTCGGCGCCGGATTGGGGACTGGACGCGCCGGATTCAAACGCGCTGAGCGGCCTCGCCGCGATCCTCTGCGCCAATGTCATCCACATCGCGCCATGGCCGGTGGCGGAGGGCTTGCTGCGCGACGCCGCGTCCCGGCTGCGCGCGGACGGAAAACTGTTTCTCTACGGCCCCTTCATGCGCGGCGGCCAACATACCGCGCCCAGCAACGAGGCCTTCGATCAAAGCCTGCGCACGCGCAATCCCGCCTGGGGCGTGCGCGACATCGCCGATCTCGAGCCGCTCGCACACAGATGCGGATTGTCGCTGGCGAACAGCGTGCCGATGCCGGCCAATAATATGATCCTCATGTTCGAGCGGAAACGTCCGGCTTGATGAATAAAACCCGCGGCGAGGTTGCAGCCCACCCCACGAAGAAGGAACAGAATGCTCCTTCTCCGCGCGCCGCCGAACCGGACAGCAATTACAAGCCCGTGCAGTTGCCTTTGACCGTCTCGCCTTGCTTGTTGTAGGCCTGCGGATTCCAGTTGCCGTTCCGCTCAGTGCATTTCGAAATGAGCTGGTTGCAACTCGACGCGCCGTTGCAATTCACCTTGGCATGGCTCGTGGCCGCGGGCGCGGTGAGGCCGGTGGCCGCTTGATTGACGCGCGGTGCGGCAACGGCCGGAGCCTGAGCGGCGACAGCGAACGCCGCGACGGCGGCGATGAGATACGATTTCATGAACATTCCTCTGGTTTCGTTTCGAAGCCATACGCCGGAATGGCGCAGAGCCTGCATTGGTCGCGCAGACGCGGCCACGCGTTCAAAAAAAAGAGGATCCATGACAATGCGATCGTCGAATGCAGGCTCGCGTCGCTTGCGCGCCGCAACGATCGATCGAAAATTAATGAAGGTTCATCCTGGAGCATTTTCCGGCGAAGTGGAAACCGGTTCGCCGTGGAAAATCCGACAAATAAAAGGAATCCAGACTGTGTTCCGATTCAATCGAATCGGAACGCAGTCTAGCTGTCGCGGCGCACGACGCTCACATGCCCCGCATCGACATGGCGCGAGAGCAAAGCCGCGACATGCATGCGCAGATGCGTATCGGGCCGGTCGTCCGCCGACCAGACGCGGACAACGATCTCATTGTCCTCGGTTTCCGATATATCGAAATCCGCAATCATGCCGCTTGCCATCATGATGGCGAGCGCGCCGGCAACGGTCTTCAGATAGGTCATTGGCCGCACCATCCATTCCGACTGGGGAGCGACGACGTATTCGGCATCAAGGCCGGTTCGATGTCCCGAAGGTGGCAAAACCGAGACCTTTGCGCCGCCGAATTCACCGGTGCGTCATATGTCATCGTCCACAAGATGTAGCTGAATTTCCGCCGGCAGATCGGAACGAATCCAGTCTGTCAAAGAACCATCATCGCTTCGTCACGGGGTTGCGGTAGCAGGATCGGCAGCGGCCGCGTTCGCTGGCCGCGTGTGGAGGAATTGCTGAGGGAGCCGCCCTGTTTCACCCTCCTTCAGCAAGCGGGCTGCCCTCGCTTCGCCCGGCACATTGGGCAGCCCGCCATTTTCCCATCCGTCTTTTCCCTTTCTCCGCTCACCACGGCAGGCGGTCACCTCCCCCTGAAAGGGGGAGGTCGGCGCATCAGCGCCGGGTGGGGGTCACTGGTGAGCTTGGCCAGCGAGGACGAGACCGTGCTGCCGCTGAGCTTATCTCGCTGATCTTCGCAGCGATGACTTCCAAGACACCGTTGAGGTTCTCGGTGACATCCGAATTCCAGAAGCGGAGGACCGTCACACCCTGCTGCTTCAGCCATTCATCGCGTTCGCGGTCGCGCATTCTGGTCTGGGCGTGTTGACCTCCGTCGACTTCGACGGCGAGAGCTAGCGCAGGGCAGTAGAAATCGAGAATGTAACGACCGGCTGGATGCTGGCGGCGAAAGTGCGCGTCGCATATCTGACCGTTTCTCAACCGATGCCACAGCCGCCTTTCCACATCAGTTCCATCGCGCCTCAGTCGTCGGGCAAGCTCTGTTTTTCCCGGCGTACGGTTGAAGCGTGACATGTGACGACCCCCACCCGATTTGCCATAGCGCGTCGAAGACGCGCGTAACCGCGCTTATGGCAAATCGACCTCCCCCTTTCAGGGGGAGGCGCTCCGAGTTTGCCGCACTGCCGCGCCAAATGCGACAGCCGTGCAGTACAGCCATCGACGCCGCCGCATGTCCATGATAGGCCGCATTCTCATTCATTGAATGCGAAGCGAACCTATACATGGACCGCGAACCGATCCTCGATATCGCCCACCTCGCCCATCTCGAATTGCTGACGCCGAAATTCGAGCAAAGCCGCAAATTCTTCATCGACGTGATGGGGATGACGCAGAGCGGCGAGAAGGGCGACAGCGTATTTCTCCGCGGCTGGGACGATTACGAGCGCTATTGCCTCAAGCTCACGGCCTCGAAAACCTCCGGCATCGGCCATGTCGCGTTCCGCACGCGCTCGCCGCAGGCGCTGGAGCGCCGCGCCCTGGCGCTGAAAGGATCCGGCTTCGATGTCGGCTGGACCGACGGCGATCTCGGCCACGGCAAGACCTTCGTCTGCAACGATCCCGACGGTCATGTGATCGAGCTCTATTACGAGACCGAGTGGTATGACCCGCCGCCGGACCAGAAGCCCGCCCTGAAAAACCAGGCGCAGCGTTTTCCCGCGCGCGGCTGCAATGTGCGCCGCCTCGACCATTGGAACGGGCTCGCCGTTGACATCGAAGCCAACCGGATTTTCTTCGAAAACTATCTCGGCTTCCGGACCACCGAAAAGATCGTGCTCAACGACGGCAGCGAAGCCGCGATGTGGATGACGGCGACCAACAAGTCCTACGACTTCGCCTATACGCGCGACCGCACTGGCGCCAGGGGCCGCCTGCATCACATCACCTTCGCGCTCGACAGCCGCGAGGACATCCTGCGCGCGGCCGATATTTTTCTGGAGAACGGCGTCTTTATCGAGGCCGGCCCGCACAAGCACGCCATCCAGCAGACCTTCTTTCTGTATGTGTACGAACCGGGCGGCAACCGCGTCGAACTGGCCAATGCCGGCGCGCGTCTCATCCTCGCGCCGGACTGGAAGCCGATCGTGTGGACCGAGGACGAACGGAAAAAAGGCCAGGCCTGGGGATTGAAGACCATCGAATCCTTCCACATCCACGGCACGCCGCCGGTCGATCCGAAGTGACTCCCGGCGCTCCCGCATCGCCGGACGCGATTTCGTCGCGCGAGGCGAACAGCTACGACTTCGTGCGTTTCTGCGCGGCTTCCGCCGTCTTGTTCAGCCACCATTTCGATCTCGCCGGACTGCCGGAACCGCAGGTGCCGGGCTATGGCGGGGATTTTGGCGAACTCGGCGTCGAGATTTTCTTTTGTCTCAGCGGATTCCTGATCTGCCGGTCGCTGCAGAAATCCGCGGGATGGACGCGCTTCATCCTCGCAAGAGTCTTGCGGATATTTCCCAATCTCGCCTTCGTCCTCGTGGCGACATCGGCCGTGACCCTGTTCTGGTACGGCAATTATGCGAATCTTCGGCCGCATGCCGAATATGTGACGGACAATCTCCTGATGCTTCTGAAGGGCGTGACATTCGTCATCCCCGGCATATTCACCGACGCGGTCAAGCCCGCGGTCAATGAACCGATCTGGACCTTGCCATACGAGATGTGGTGCTACGTGCTGCTGGCGCTGATGTTCCTTGCCGGCGGGCGGCGCGCCGCGATATGCATCGTGCTGGGCGCGATCGTCATCAGCATCGCCTGGAGCGCGACGCCCGCGATCGGCGACTTCAAGATCGGCCATCTCGATAGCCAGGACATTTTCGGCCTTGGCTCGTTTTTCCTGTCCGGCGCCGTGCTGGCGGTGTTTTGGCCGCAGATCGGAAAGCATGCGCTCGCGATCGGTGCCGCCGGATTGATCGGGATATTTCTCATCCGCAACCTGCTCCCGGTCGATACGATCCTGCTGTCGCTCGCCTTCGCAGCCGCCACGATCGGCCTCGGCAGTTCGAGGACGATGGCGTGGTTTTCAAAAGGGGGCGACGCCTCCTACGGCATCTATGTGTTCGCCTGGCCGGTGCAGCAATTCTCGCTGCTGCTCGTCGGGGCATTCTGGCCGTCCTTGCTGGCCGCTTTTCTGGCGACGGCCGCGTTGGGCTATGCGACGTGGCATACGTTCGAGAAGCGTGTCATGTCGTATCCCGACCGGATCGCGAAAAGCCTGCGGCGGGCCAGCCCGGTTCAGAACAATCCCTCGTCTTGAATGCGGGATTTATCGTAACGTCGCGGATCGGCCGTCGCAGCCGTCGAAACGAAAGCGCCAGACGCGAAAATCCATAATGGTCGAAATGCCATGACGCCCATTCCCGCAACCAGGCTTCCTTCCAGCGAAACCGTCCCCGTCCTCGGCCAGGGCACCTGGTATATGGGCGAGCAGGCGCGGCACGCGGCCGGCGAAGCGGCCGCTTTGCGGATCGGCCTCGATCTCGGCATGACGCTGATCGACAGCGCGGAAATGTATGGCAACGGCGGCGCCGAGGAAGTGGTCGCCGACGCGATTGCCGGACGGCGCGACGAGGTTTTCCTGGTCAGCAAGGTGCTGCCCGAAAATGCCAGCCGCAAGGGTACGGTTGCCGCTTGCGAACGCAGCCTCAAACGGCTCGGCGCCGACCGGATCGACCTCTATCTCCTGCACTGGCGCGGCTCGCCGCCGCTCGCCGATACGCTGGCCGCCTTCGACGCGCTGATCCGCGACGGCAAGATCCGGCATTGGGGCGTGAGCAATTTCGACACCGACGACATGGAAGAATTATTCGCGCTGCCCGGCGGCGATCAATGCGCCTGCAACCAAGTGCTCTACAATCTGACCCGGCGCGGCATCGAATTCGATCTGATGCCGTTCTGCCGCGAGCGCGGCATCCCGGTCATGGCCTATTCGCCGATCGAGCAGGGCCGGATGCTCAACCATGCCGCCTTGAAGGCCGTCGGCGCACGCCATGACGCAACGCCCGCGCAGGTGGCCTTGGCCTGGCTGCTGCGGCAGGATGGCGTCATCGCGATTCCCAAAGCGGCGAGCGAAAAACATATCCGCGAAAATCGCGCCGCCATCGATCTCTTGCTCGACGCGGACGACCTTGCCGCGCTCGACAAGGCCTTTCCTCCGCCCAAGCGCAAACGTTCGCTCGAGATGCTTTGATCTCATCAGAGAGGACTTCAAGAAATTGTTATACGCAAATCGCGGATTGCGTATAACCGGTTATCCGCAGGACAAATTGACATAGCCGGAATCTTCGATGACCGATCTATCCAAGCTCAAGGTTGGCCTCAAAGGCACGGCCTCAATCCTGGTCGGCGAGGAACAGACCGCGCCGCGCATCGGCTCCGGCCGCGTGCGCGTGCTGGCGACGCCGGTGATGATCAACATGATGGAGGCGGCCGCGCTCGACGCGGTGGAAAACCTCTTGCCGCCCGGCCATCAGAGTCTCGGCACGCATCTCGATGTCGGGCATTATGCCGCCACGCCGGTCGGCATGACATTGCGCGCGATCGCGGAAGTGACGAAGATCGAAGGGCGCAATATCGAATTCCGCGTCGAGGCCTTCGACGACAAGGAGCGCATCGGCGACGGCCGCCACAGCCGGGTCGTGGTCAATGTCGAACGGTTCGACCAGAGGGTGCAACGAAAGCTGCGGGGCGGAACATGAGCGGACGCAGAAGACTGGGATCCCGATCGCTGCTGGCGCCGCTCGCGCTCGCCTGCGCGATTTTTGCTGATTCTATGACGACGCCGGTTGTCGCGCAGAATT
>CAMDXM010000163.1 GCA_945878025.1 Pseudorhodoplanes sinuspersici
ATCAAGACATTGTTAGTGAAGACCAGATCAAACCACTCATCCTTAAAAGGGATGTCAAAGCCCGAGCCTTCAACGATATCGATCCCCGTGTACAGCTTTCGAGACTCATCCACGCAATGACGCTGAATCTCGACGCCATAAAGACGCGAGAAGCCGATGCGCTGCATGCAGCGCAACTGATTTCCAATATTGGCACCGACTTCGAGAATTTTCGCATCGCGCGGTAAGGCGCACAGCCACTCGGAAAAGACCTTGTCTCGCGGCTGGCCATAGCGTTTGACATAAAAATCGTTGAATGCCGCATCGTCGACAAAATAGTTGCGTTCGGTATAATCTCGTCCAAATTTTCCGTTCCAGGTTCTCACTTGATCGGTTGTCATTTTCTTATCCGTTTATTCAACTCGAAGAGCGCATCAGCGATGCGAGGCGCGCCGGGTGCGGGAAATAAAGCGCGGGCGCTTTGCGAAAGGCGATTGCGCAAAATCGGCCCCATCAGCAAGCCGCCGACAGCCGATCGGTCGGACGAAACTGAAATGTCGTTACCGCCAAGCACAAGCAGCGCATTGCGTTCGGTCAAAGGCGCGATCAGCGCCCGTTGATGCGGCTCGGTCGCGATCGCTGCCGTGGCAATCCCGGCCGCAGCGAGCTCGTAACACGTTGTGCCGCCCGCCGAGATGGCGATGGCGGATCGTGCGGCCAGGGCCACCAGATCGTGCGGAGCATAGTGAATTTCGACGGCCGGAACGCCTTTCGCAGCATCTTCGACCGCGCCCGGATTGGAATGCGCAGGACCGATAACCGCGATCACCGGGTGTCCCGCGAACAGATCGCCGAGATGCTGAAGCACCCACGCGGTGTGATTGCTGGGATCCTCGCCGCCCATTGTAACCAGCACCGCGCGTCGATCCGGCCTGTTCGCAGCGGCAAAGTAGCCCGAGCGCACGGTGTTGTATGAGGTCCCCAGAAGAAATGGCCCCTGCCCCAAGAAAGACTCCGCGCCAGGGTGATTGTTGATCACGAGATCGGCCACGCTCTTGCGGGGGTCGCCGTCTACGATCTGCACCAACGGGCGATCGGCGCGCAACGCCGCGACATATTGCTCGTCCACACGCTTATTGTCGACGACGACAATGCTGTCAGGCGTAGCTCGAAGCTCTTCTTTCATAAAAGCAAGGTCATGGGCGATGCCCGCATCGGACGCCGCCGAACGCCATTCATGCGCGCCGGCAAACACCTGCATTCCCGCGTCCGCGTGAACATAAAAACGCGATTTTCCGCCGCGCGCCACGACCGCGTCGGCAATAGCCACGCATCGAGACAAATGTCCCAATCCGTGATCCGCGCCCGCGTCGCAACGAAACATAACCATCAACCCTCTCAAAGATCAATCCCGCGCACCAGCACAAAGCCTTCGGCAAAGGCCGCGCCCATTTGCGCGCCGCGGAAGGTTGCAAGCGCCCGCACCACGTCAGGCGAACGCGGGTGCGGGGCAGCCCGCATCTCGTCTTCATAAGCCGCTAGGGCCGCAATCTTTGTATCGACATGGCCGGTAATATCGTGAAATATCGTAGGCGCGAACGGCTGCAGCGTATTCCATTCGCTTGAGGACAGAACCTCAAATGCATAGATCGCGCGCAAGCGACGCTCTTTCGCAACAGGTCGCGCAGCTGCCAGGACCGCGCGATGCACAAAACCGTGGTCGACGTTAGTGTCATCGGTCGAATGCGTGAAAAGCCGAGTCGGCTTGAAATCGACTAGGTGACGCTCGATCTCCTTTGTCAATTCGATCAGTGGCGTCTGGTCGAGCCGGCAACAATGCCGCAGACTCGTGAACACATCTTTTCCATCGACATCCAGCAACGCCAATGCACGCTTCGCATTGGCGTTCCGGCGCTCGATCTTTCCGGTCACCTCGGGCAAATCGAACTCATCCGGTCTGTAGCGCGCAGTAATGCCTTCGGCAAGAAAGACCACGCGCACATCGTATCCCACCTTTCGGTACTTCGCGATCGTACCGCCGCAGCCCAGAACCTCGTCGTCGGGATGCGCAGCCACAACCAGAATGCGTTCCACGCTCATGCCGCCTTGTCCCTTCGGCGCCCGATATCGGCTGCCATACGATCCATTACCGCCTCGGCATCCGGAAGACTCGCTGCAAGAATTCGTTCTGCACGCTGGACATCCATCCGGGTGTCGAGCGGTCGCTGGGCTGCTAGCTCACCATCCGAAAGTCTTCCGCTTTTCGCACTGTCGAGCGGCAACGAAAGCCGACGCGCCAATCCACGCGCGAAATCGGCCTTCGACATGCCCTCGCCTGCGCAACCGAGATTGACGACCCTTCGCTCGCCGCTTTTCGCCAGCGCCACTACAAGCGCCGGCAGGTCTCCGGCATAAAGAGGATTAAACAGCACGTCCTCGAACAGGGTCACGGTGCGCTTCTCGGCCAAGCTTTGCACGAGCCAGTCGGCAAGCCCAATTCGAGCCGGCGTTCCTGCGGCAACGAAATTGATCCGCACAGCAAGAGCGTTGCCGAATGAAAGCGCCGCGTCTTCCGCCCACATCTTGGTCATGGCGTAGATTGTCTGTGGCAAAGCCTTATCTTCTATGCTCGGACCCGGCCCTGGATAAACCTGATCGGTGGAAAGATAGACAAGCCGGGCGGACGGCACGGCTTTAGCCATCGCTCCGACCAAGTTGCGCGTGGCGAGCACATTTGCGCGCCACGCCGCCTTGCGGTCTTTCTCGCAACCGTCAACATCGGTCAGGGATGCGGCGTGAATCACGATATCCGGACTCGCCAAGGCGATCGCGTCCTGCGTCTGCTTTTCGTCCTCAAGGTCGAACGCCATGCTCCCGGATGACGAAGAGTGCCGCCCGGCAGGCACGAACCACTGTTGGCCGGCGAAAGCAGCCTGGAAATAGCGGCCCAACTGCCCGTTGGCGCCCGTCATAAGGATGCGTGATTGCATGGTCATGATTTGACGTCCTCAGCGCAAAGTCCGAGTTCCGCTACGTCCGCAGGCCTGCCGTCGAGAATGTAGTGCTTCCGGCGCAGACCTTCCTGCACATAGCCGGCGCGCAGAAACGCGCCGATACTGCCGCGATTGGCGGCATAGGCGACCGCGTTGAGCTTATCGACATTCATAGAGGTAAAAGCGAAGCGGCTGACGGCGCGGATCGCGTCGGTCGCCAGCCCGTGTCCCCAGCAATCGCGTTCTCCGATGAAAAGGCTGACATCGGCCACGCTGTGATTCTGCTTGACAGGTCCCACCTTGATATTGCCGATATGCCGGCCATCCTTTTTCAAGCATATACCGAACAGGAACTCGTCATCGCGCGCATTCACGCGCGCCACGAATTCGCAGATGGTCTGCATGGTCTGAGGCCGGTGCCGCGTTTCCATGAACTGGTTGGTCTGAGGATCGGTGAGCCAGCGCAGATAGGTGGCGTTCACGTCCTCCGAACTGAGTGGGCGCAGAAAGATCGCGTCGCCGTCGACGCGACCCTGCAGCGCCACTGCTGTCTTTAGCGCCGCACTCATGCCACGCCCTGGATATCATGCCGCGCCGCGCGATCTTTCGCGGAGTCATGCGCGGCACAGGCGGCAGCGAGCGCGGCGCGCGCCTCTACTCCGGTCTGCAAACCGTGGGCGGATCCACCTGATGCCACGTCGAGAAATGCATCAAGCATGGCGACATACATCTTGTTGGAGTCGTAGGCTTCGTCGCTCGCGAGCAACGTCAGTTGGCCGTCAGATCCAAACCGCTCGACGACGCACCGCTCTGGCGCCTTGCCATCGCTGAGCCAAGACAGAGTACCTTCCGAGCCAATTATTTCGCAGCCACGCGACTTGCGCCGGCGCAGGAAGTCGAGTTGCACATTACTGTTCGCGCCTGAGGCATGCGCAAGATTAATCACAGCATGGTCCTCGACATCGATATCGAGATCGCCGAGACGCGCCGCTGCGCAGGAGACCGAGCCAACCGGCCCGAGCAGCCACGCAAGATAGTCGATCTCATGAATGCTGTCGAAGATGACACCGCCGCCGTCCGCTCGCTGCGCGGCGTAGAGCGTGCGGTAATCGATCCCGGGGCGCATTGCCGGCAAATAATTTCCGTAATGTGCGACTGCAAAGAGGGGCTTGCCGATATTCGGCAATGCGGACTTCAGAGTCGCCGGACCCGGATGAAACCGCATATTGCAGGCAACATACAACGGAACATTCTTTGTTACCGCCGCGTCGATCAATGCATCGACGCCATCGAGCGACAGCGAAATGGGCTTCTCGATCAGCATTGGCACGCCGGCGGCGACCAACTCACCGGCAATGCCAACATGGAACTTCGGCGGAGTTGCCACGATCGCGGCGTCCGGCTTCCAGGCGAGTGCTGCCGCCAAATCAGGAAACACGGCCGCGCCGCTCGCCGCAGCCACCTCCATCGCTCGCAGTTGATCCGGATCGACTACGGCCACGGCCGCGTTCCTTGCGGCGTTGGCCACATGACGCGCCCCGATGGAGCCGCAACCGGCGACCAGCACTTTCACGCTCATAAACTAGCCGAGGTCCGTCAGCATCAAACGATGGCCGGCCGGAAGGTCCGTCTTGAGCGGGCGATCGGCAAGAAGTTCATAATCTGCCGGACTCAGGCCTGTGCCGGGACGGCGGAATTCTACTTGTAGGGCCCCGAGCTTGCTTCCCGCCCGTGCAGCAGACGCAAGATGCGTCGAGCGGCGGTTAGATTGGCGCCGGGCGATCTCGGGAGCCGCCATGATGCGGCGGTGGCGTCCGAGCGCGATTTCGATGCCATGCACGGTCTCGACGAATTTCTTCATTTCCGGCGGTTCGATCGAGAATACGTGTTCGACGCTACGCGTGGCGCGGTCCTCGCTGATTGTCTTCTCAACGAGATTGGCGCCGAGCGCGACGGCCGCGACGTCCATATCCGAGCCCGGCGAGTGATCAGAGAACGCCACCGGATAGGGGAACATCTTACGTAACGTCGAGATGATATTGAGATTTATGCCCTCCAGCCGAGCCGGATAACCCGACGGGCAATGATGGATGATGATGTTCTCATTGCCCTCGGCGCGGATCACGTCGATCGCTGTCTCGACCTCACCTATGGTGGAATTACCGGTATCGAGTTGCAAGCACATGCCGGTGCGCGCGGCGCGGCGAATGAGCGGCAGATGATTCACATCTGACGATGCTATCTTGAACGAATGGCAGCCGAGGTCCGCCAGGAAATCGATCTCGTCGAAGAAGCCGGCAGTGGCGAAAAACGCAAGCTTCAGTGAATCCGCATGCGCCTTAAGCGCCTTCCATTCGTCTTTCTTGAGGGAGCGGCTGACGAACAAATCGTAGAGCGGCGCCTTGATCGTCTCGGTTTTCCCTGTCGCCCGATCGACCAGGACATCGAATTCGAACATCTGCGAGCGATCGGCGACAAGCCGATCCGGGTCAAGCACCTGGAACTTGACCGAGTCCGCGCCCGCAGCGGCGGCATGACTGACCAGACGTTTTGCCGATTCCAGCCCGTTGTGCGTAGGCCCTGCCTCGAAGGTTACGAAGACCGGCGCGTCATCGCCCACCCAGCGCTCGCCGAATTTCACCATCCGGCGCTCGTTACGTTCGACACTCATGA
Organism: Pseudorhodoplanes sinuspersici; assembly: GCA_945878025.1. GTDB lineage: Bacteria > Pseudomonadota > Alphaproteobacteria > Rhizobiales > Xanthobacteraceae > Pseudorhodoplanes > Pseudorhodoplanes sinuspersici_B. Next base: position 5,646 of record CAMDXM010000163.1, read on the forward strand.
TTTTGTCCCCTCCACCAAAAAATTACCGATTGCGAGGTAAGGCAGGCCGCCGTCGAGGAAGGCACGCACCGCGTCCTCCGCGTTACAGACGATCGGCTCCTCGTGCATATTGAAACTGGTGTTGATCAAGCTGCTAAGCCCGGTTTCGGCGCGATAGGCGCTCAAAATGGCGTGGAAGTCCGGCGCGTGCTCGGCGTCGACCACTTGCGGACGCGCGGTATTGTCGACATGCACCGCGGCCGGCGCCTCCCGGCGCATCTTCTCGGTGCAAGGGAATGTCGTGGTCATGAAGCGGCTCGATGCGCCCCCCGCCGCGAGCCCAATGTAGCAATCCAAAGCTGCATCGGCGAGCGTCGCTGGCGCAAACGGCATGAATTCCGAACGCTGCAGGCGCTTGTTGAGCCAATCGTTTACCGAGGGATCGCTTGCCTTGTACATTATACTGCGATGGCCTAGCGCACGCGGGCCAAATTCCATACGACCGGTACAGCGGGCGACCACCTCGCCCCTCGCCAGCAACTGACCGACCTGGGCAGTGATGTCATTCACCTGTCTGTATTTAAGACCTGATTCGGAAAGCAGCTCGCCGACCCCGTCATCATCGATACCGCGCCCCAGATACATATCCGGTGCGGGTTCGGGCGCTTTACCCGTGAGTTCGTGATGCGCAAGCCACGCCGCTCCAACCGATAATCCGCCGTCGCCCATGTTGGGAAATACATAGATCTCCTCGACATTGTCGAGTTCGGCGAGCCGCTCGTTAAGCTTCACATTAGCGAATATGCCGCCCGCGAGCGCGAGCTTGCGTGCCGCCGGCCCCAGATCGGTTACATAGGAGCAAACCACTTCCTCGAGCGTCCTCTGCGCCGCGGCGGCGACGTCTTCACGCGAATGCTCTCGCGCAATCTTCAGCAGGGGCATGTTGTCGTAGTGGGGCACATACAGGCCGCGGTCCATGCGTCCGACGAAGCACTTACGCTCACGGTCGATGTCGATCATCGATCGGATTTCGGGGTAGGATTTCGGGTCCTGGCAGAATGCCGCGAGTCCCAACACCTTGCCTTCATGACGATGCGGCGTGAAGCCGAGCGCCTTAGTGATCGAGCCGTAGAAATAGCCGAGCGAGTCGATGGTCGGCGAAAACGCGAGCCGCTCCAGACCGCCCGCGCCACGGCGCTTGCCTTTATAAAGCGTATGCGAGCCATCCTCGCCCCAGCCATCGGCGGTCAGCACCAGGCAATCGTCGAAGCCCGAACCGTAGAAGGCGGAGGCGGCGTGCGCGTGATGATGGGCATAGACCTTGACCGGACGCCGCAGGCTTTCGATCTGGTGCAGGTAATTCGGCGTTCGCTGGCCGAAGACGTGCGCCTCGTGCGCATAGCGATGATCGAGAAACTCGTTCATCCGCTTCTTGGTAGCATCGTCGAGCTTACTGTGCGCAATCTCACTCTTCTTGCGCTCGAACGGCTCGGGGTCCGGCAACGGCCCGGTCAGCCCATGCGTCGCCACGCAATCGACCTCGTCAAGTGAAACACCGGCGAGGTCCAGCACTTCAGCGATCGCGGCTTCCGGGAAGCCATACCAGAGCTTGCGGCGATTCAGCCGCTCCTCGCTGACCGCTGCGATAAGCTTGCCGTCGCGTACCAAGGCTGCGGAGGCTTCCGAGAGAAATCCAATGCCAAGAATGATCATACTTACTTACGCTTTATGGGTTGGACGCGGTCAAAGCAGGACGTATTCCGTCTGCTCATTCAGAGGCTGGGCATGCGGCGAGACTTTCTCAGGAGTGCAGACAAACGGCCTCACGCTATCGCGCAATGGCCGCCGCGCAGCTTCGACGCCCGGATCCTCGATATGGTTACCCACGGAGTCCCTCGTTCTCCACTTCCCGCCGGCGTCCTTCTCCCAGATTGCGGGATCGCGCATCGGCTCGATCATATCGAGCAGTTCCTGTTCGTTCATGGCTGCGTGACGCAGGAAAATGTCCATATCGGGCGGGTGCACCGGGTCATGCTTCATGACCAGTTCGATACCCTGCTCGCGAGTCATGCGGCCGTGGCGGATTTCGGTCGACGCATCGTCGGTGGCGCGGCCATAGCCGAATTTCAGGTATTTCAGATAGTCGTGCAGACCGTTGGCATGCACATCGTCGAGCTTGTCGTAAATGTTGAAGGTACGCGCCCTGCTCTGCGCGGTTTCGAAGCCGAGATTGTCGATGATGAACTCAGTCTGCGCGCGCCCGTTCCATGACATATAGTTCGACAGATAGATACCGCGAACGCCGACGCGCTCGATGTCTTCATCGTCGGGATAGAAGAACGCGGCGAGATCATAAGGCGTGAGGGGGCAATCCGGCTCCTGCAACAGATCCTCCGGCTCGAAGCCGCGCATGGAATGTTCCTGCCGCTTCTTCTTGGTAAACTCCACGAAATCGTCCTGATTGTGCATGCCGACGAGTTCGCTAAATCCTTCCTCGCCCCAAACCACCAGCGGCACGTCATACTGCACGGCGGCTCGGATCGGAAACGTCATGATGCCGGCGTGATAATGCCAGGTCACGTCGCCGACCTTCTTGAGCATATATTTCGCGATTCGCCTGGCCGAGCCCGGCGCGGTGGTGAACCGCACCAGATTGGTATCAGTCTTCTCAATCAGATTAGCGAGATTGCGCAATCCAAGCGCCGTATTGAATGTGTGATTGTAGCAGACCAGGAGCGGATTGAGCTCGTACTTCTCCTTCATCAACCATGTCTGGAAGGTGGAATCCTTTCCACCCGACACCGGCACGATGCAATCGTAAGGATTGCCCTTGGAGCGCTGCCGCGCCTTGTGCTGCCTGAGGATGTCGATGAGCATCTTCTCGCGACCGTCCCAGTCGATGGTCGGGCGGCTTTCGATCAACCGGCAGCCCGAGCAGACGCCTTCGACATCGAACACGATGCCGGGACGTGCATTGGCAGGATAAACGCAGCGCTTGCAGTAGTTCATTTCTCGGAAAGCTCCTTACGGCGCACGCGCCGTTTAGCCAATAAGGTCCCAGTTCAACGCCGTCCCGGCCTCGATGTCGTGCTTGGCCTTGCGGCCGAGCACGACATTAATATGCTTGGGGACGAGGCCCATGCCCGGCCGGATCGAACGCACGTTTTCCCGGGTCAGTTCGGCCCCGGCCTTGATGTCCGCCACCGCATATAGCGAACGGCGATATTGTAGGCTCGCGCGCTCGCGATCGCTGGGGCCATAGGCTTCATGGCCGATCGCGTCATACGCGATGCGCGTTTCCTCCACCAGCCGCGTCAGTTCGTCGGGCAGCAGCGAGAATGCAGAATCCGCGGTCGCAGGCTCGCGCGCGTCGATTACGTGCTTCTCCACCAGGCAGGCCCCGAGCGCGCATGCCGCGACCGAAACCGCCGTGCCGAGCGAATGATCCGAAATGCCCACCGGCACGCCGAACTTCTTCGCCATCGCCGGGATCGCGGCCAGATTGGCCTCGGCCGCGGTTGCCGGGTAGGAACTTGTGCATTTGAGCAGGGCGATATCGCTGCCGCCGGCGGCGCGGGCGGCCTTGAGCGCATCGGCGATGTCGTCGGCGTCGCACATGCCAGTAGAAATGATCACCGGTTTGCCGGTCCGGGCGCAGGCCTCGAT
>CAMDXM010000164.1 GCA_945878025.1 Pseudorhodoplanes sinuspersici
CAGAGGACGATCCACAAAGGACGGCGCGTCAGCGCCGCGACAGCCTTTCTGCGCCCGGCGATGAAACGACCGAATGTCGAGGTGCGCACGCGCGCGCACGCGACCTCGATCATTTTCGACGGCAAGAGGGCGGTCGGCGTGCGTTACGCAAAAGGCGGCCGAGGCGGCGCGATCGTCGAAATACGCGCGCGCAAGGAAGTGATCCTCGCCGGCGGAACGTACAATTCCCCGCAATTGCTTCAGCTGTCAGGCGTCGGCCCCGTGCCGCTCTTGCAATCGCTCGGCATCGGCGTGCGCCACGCGCTTGCGGGTGTTGGAGAAGGCCTTCAGGATCACTACGCGCCTCGCACCGTGGCGCGCGTCAAGAATATCAAGACGATCAACGAGCAGGTACGCGGTATCAATCTTGCGCTGGAGGCGATCAAGTGGGGGCTCGCCCGACGCGGCGTCCTCGGCCTTTCACCAACGCTGGTCTATTGCTTCTGGCATTCCGGAGAGACCGCGGAACGTTCGGATCTCCAGCTGACGTTCACGCCTGCGAGCTACAAGGAAGGTGAGCAAGGACAATTGGAAGACGAACCTGGGATGACGGTCGCCGCCTGGCAACAACGCCCTGAAAGCCGAGGCTACGTTCGCTGTCGGTCAAATGACCCGTTTGAGGCACCCGGCATCCAGACCAATTATCTCGCCGAAGAAATCGACCGGCGCGTGCTGGTCGCCGGCATGCGGCTCGCCCGGCGCCTGCTCGCGTCGGCGCCGCTTGCTCCCTACTACGCCTATGAGGATTTCCCGGGACCTGACGTGCAGACCGATGATGAATTCGTCGCCGCCGCCACCCAACGCGCGCAGACGACCTTTCATCCGGGATGCACGTGCCGTATGGGACCTGCGAGCGATCCTTTGGCTGTTGTCGACGATCAGCTGAAAGTGCACGGCCTCGAGGCCTTACGCGTCGTCGATGCGTCAATCATGCCGAAGATGATCTCCGCAAATCTCAACGCATCGACGATGATGATCGCTGACAAGGCGTCCGATCTGATCAGCGGGCGAAACGCACCTCCAGCAGCAATGCTGCCGGATTACGCGGAGGGCGCGCGCCGCAAAACATAAGCATGCTGAACAATCTCTTTGATCCAGCACGTGAGAGAGCGCTCGTGACCGGCGCAGGCAATGGTATCGGCCGTGCCATCGCCCAGGCCCTGGTCGGCGAGGGCGTGCGAACCGTGTTCGCCGATATCGACCAGGACAGGGTCGCTGCCGCGATCGCCGCCTCGCCCCGACCAGAGCTGGCCGTGCCTTGGGTCGGCGACCTGGCCAGTCGCGACGCGCGCGATGCTCTGCTCGCCGATACACGATCCGCGGTAGGGCTGGTGACGCACTTCGTGCATTCAGCCGCGCCCGCGCGCCGGGAAGCCGACCACGCGCTGGCCGTGACGACCGAGACCTGGGAACGCATGCATGCAGTGAACGTTGATGCGGCGTTTCACATCGCGCGCGAACTCGCGCGACAGTTGATCGCAGCGCGTGAACCGGGTTCGTTCCTGATGCTCACCTCGCTGCATGCCGGTACGCCGCGCAATCTGCCGCATTACAGCACGGCCAAAGCGGCGCTCGCGATGCTGGTGAAGGAACTCGCCAAGACGTTCGGACGCTTCGGAATCCGCGTCAATGCGCTGGTCCCCGGCGCGATCGCTGCCGGCGGCTTCGTTGCCGATCCGTCGCTGGCTCGACACATCCCGCTCGGCCGTCTTGGCCGCGCGGAGGACCTCGCACCCATGGCGCTCGCGGTGCTATCGAACAAGATTTCGGGCTATGTGACCGGCGCTGCGATCGTGATCGACGGCGGGCTATCGCTGACGAACTGGTTCGATCCGCCGGCGCTCGACAACATGTAAAGACGCCACGGCTCCGTTTGGAACCGTGGCGTCTCTCAAGCCAGGAGAAAAGTGGCGATCAGAACAGCCCGACAATCTTGCCCTCGGCGTCGACGTCGATGGAATCCGCCGACGGCACCTTGGGCAGGCCCGGCATGGTCATGATCTCACCGCAGATCGCCACGATGAATTCGGCGCCGGCCGAGAGCCGCACTTCGCGCACATTGATGATGTGATCGACGGGCGCGCCCTTGGCGTCGGGATTGGTCGAGAACGAATATTGCGTCTTGGCGATACAGACCGGCAATTTGCCAAAGCCCATTTCTTCCCAGGTCTTGAGCTGATCCTTCACCGCCTTGTCGGCGGTGGCGTCGCTGGCGCGATAGATTTCCTTGGCGATGGTACGCACCTTCTCGAACAGCGGCATGTCGTCGGGATAGAGCATTTTAAGTTTGCCCTTGCCCTCGTCGATCACCTTGACCACGGCCTTGGCGACATCGGCCGCGCCGGCACCGCCCATCGCCCAATGATCGGCCATCAGCGCCTCGACGCCGAGCGCCTTGCACTTCTCACGCACCAGCGCGATTTCCGCGTCGCTATCAGCCGAGAAGCGGTTGATCGACACCACCGCCGGCAGGCCGAATTTCTTGATGTTCTCGATATGGCGCTGCAGGTTGGCCATGCCGGCTTCCAGCGCCTTGAGGTCTTCTTTCTTCAGATCGTCCTTCTTGACGCCGCCATGCATCTTGAGCGCGCGGATGGTGGCGACGATCACGACGCAATCGGGCGTCAGACCGGCCTTGCGGCACTTGATGTCGATGAATTTCTCCGCGCCCAAATCGGCGCCAAAGCCGGCTTCGGTCACGACATAGTCGGCGAGCTTGAGCGCTGTCGTGGTCGCGACCACCGAGTTGCAGCCATGCGCGATGTTGGCGAACGGGCCGCCATGGATGAAGGCGGGCGTGCCTTCCAGTGTCTGCACCAGATTGGGCGCGAGCGCTTCCTTCAGCAAAGCGGTCATCGCGCCGTGACCTTTCAGATCCTTGGCGCGGACAGGCTTACGGTCGCGCGTATAGGCGACAATGATATTGCCGAGCCGGACTTTCAGATCGTCGAGATCCTTGGCGAGACAGAAGATCGCCATCACTTCGGAAGCGACCGTGATGTCGAAGCCGGCTTCGCGCGGATAACCGTTGGCGACCCCGCCAAGAGAACAGACGATCTCGCGCAGAGCGCGGTCGTTCATGTCCATGACGCGGCGCCAGACCACACGGCGACTGTCGATGCCGAGCGCATTGCCCCAATAGATGTGGTTGTCGACCAAGGCTGAGAGAAGATTATGCGCCGAGGTGATGGCGTGGAAATCGCCGGTGAAATGAAGGTTGATGTCCTCCATCGGGATCACCTGCGCGTAGCCGCCGCCGGCAGCTCCGCCCTTCATGCCGAACGAAGGCCCGAGCGAAGGCTCGCGCAAACAGAGCATCGCCTTCTTGCCGATATGGTTGAGCGCGTCGGTGAGGCCGACCGTGGTGGTCGTTTTGCCCTCGCCCGCGGGCGTCGGCGAAATCGCGGTGACCAGAATGAGCTTGCCGCTCTTCTTGTCCTTGAGCGATTTCACGTATTCCATCGACACCTTGGCCTTGTAATGGCCGTACGGATCGAGGTTCTCGGCGGCGATGCCGAGCTTTTCCTTGGCGATGTCGAGGATCCGCCGCTTCTTGGCGGACTGCGAAATTTCAATATCGGATTTCGGCTTCTGATGCTGCGACGCGGGCATGTGTTTGGGTCCAGGAATGTCGGGGAGAGGATGAAGTGAAATCAATCACGAGAAGCGCGCGCCCTTTTCGATCTTGGCGGCGGCCGCCCATTCGCCCGCGCCGATCTTGCCGGCGTCGGCCTGCACGCGCGTAACCTTGAAGCGGCCGTCGGCGCAAACCACCGTGATGCTGTCGGCATCGACCGCGGCGACTTCGCCGATCTTGCCGGCGATGCCCTTCGGGTCTTTCGCCGGCATCGGCGTGGCGTCGAAGATTTTCAGTTTGACGCCGTTGATCGTCGCATAGGCGCCGGGCGCGGGATTGCAGCCGCGGATCAGCCGGTCGATCTGCTCCCACGGCTTGCCCCAGTCGATGCGGGCATTGTCGGGGCCGCAGCGGCCTTCGTAGGTGGCCTTCGATTCATCCTGCTTGATGCGCGGGGCCTTGCCCGCCTTCACGAGATCGACGCTTTCGAGCATCGCCTCGACGCCCATCGGGAACAGGCGGTCGAAATAGACGGTGCCAAGCGTGTCCTTGCCGCTGATCGGCGTTTTCTTCTGGAGCAGCACCGCGCCGGTATCGAGGCCGTTATCCGGCCAGAAGATCGAGAGGCCGGTTTCCTTTTCGCCCTTGATGATCGGCCAGTTGATCGCGCTCGCGCCGCGATAGGCCGGCAGCAGCGAAGGATGATACTGGATTGAACCGTGGGTCGGGATATTGAGGAATTCTTCCGGCACAAACAGAGTGACGAACGCCATCACCTGCAGGTCGGGCTTGAGCGCCTTGAATTGCGCCGCGACTTCCGGGGTCTTGTAGGAATCCGGCTGATGCACCGGCAGCTTCGCCGCGAGCGCTGCTTCCTTCAGCGGATCAATCTTGGCGCCCGGCTTTTCCGGCGCGACATAGACCGCGACCACGTTGTCGCCGCGCTTGAGCAATGCTTCGAGCACGGCTTTGCCGAAGGCCTGCTGGCCGTGAACGACGATACGCATGCGCAATCCCCTTCGAATTCTTTCCGGACGTTTCTTTCGTCATGGCCGGGCTTGTCCCGGCCATCCACGTCTTACTTCCGCACAATGAAGAAAGACGTGGATACCCGGCACAAGGCCGGGCATGACGGCTGTGATTACTCTCCGCCCTTGCCGGCGGTCGTGAGCGCGCCGGAGGACTTGATCTTGGCGACGTCGTCCTTGGCGAAGCCCAAAACCTTGGACAGGATTTCGTCGGTGTGTTCGCCCAGCAGCGGCGAACGCGTCACTTCGGAAATCGAGTCCGACATCTTGATCGGATTGCCGACGGACAGATATTTGCCGCGCACCGGATGATCGACCTCGACCACAGTGCCGGTCTTGCGCAAGGACGGCTCCTCGGCGATTTCCTTCATCGACAGGATCGGCCCGACCGGAATGTCGACCGCGTTGCAAAGGTTCATGACCTCGAACTTGGTCTTGGTCATGGTCCATTGCTCGATGCGCGCGAAGATCGCTTTGAGCTTCGGCAAACGCGCCTTTGGCGTCGCATAGCCCTCGTCGGTCTTCCAAGTCGGCTCGCCGATCAGGTCGCAGATCGCGCCCCAGACCGGCGCTTGCGTGATGAAATAGATGTAGGCGTTGGGATCCTGTTCCCAGCCCTTGCATTTCAGGATCCAGCCCGGCTGTCCGCCGCCGGAATCGTTGCCGGCGCGCGGCACTGAATCGCCGAACGGAACGCCTTCGCCATACTGGCTGTATTCGGTGAGCGGGCCGGCTTTGAGCCGTTGCTGGTCGCGCAGCTTCACGCGCGCCAAATTCAGAACGCCGTCCTGCATGGCCGCGAGCACTTTCTGTCCGCGGCCGGTGCGGTTGCGCTGATACAGCGCCGCCACGATGCCGAGCGCGAGATGCAGGCCCGTTCCGCTGTCGCCGATCTGCGCGCCGGTGACGAGCGGCGGACCCTCGCGGAATCCGGTGGTCGACGCCGAGCCGCCGGCGCATTGCGCGACGTTCTCATAGACCTTGCAGTCTTCATAAGGTCCGGGGCCGAAGCCCTTCACCGAGGCCACGATCATGCGCGGATTGAGCTTGTGGATATGCTCCCAGGTCAGGCCCATGCGGTCGAGCGCGCCGGGCGCGAAATTCTCCACCAGCACGTCGCACACTTTGATCAATTCGTTGAGCACCCGCTTGCCTTCCGGATGCTTGGAATCGATCGTGATCGAGCGCTTGTTGTGATTGAGCATCGTGAAATAGAGCGAGTCCGCGCCCTTCACGTCGACCAATTGACCGCGCGTGATGTCGCCGACGCCCGGACGTTCGACCTTGATGACGTCGCAGCCGAACCAGGCCAGCAATTGCGTGCAGGTCGGGCCCGATTGCACATGCGTGAAATCGAGGATGCGCACGCCGTCGAGCGCCTTTCCGGCCTGGCCGAACGGCTTCCTGGACGGTGGAGGAAGCAGCGATTTGACGGTCGCCTTCTTCTGCGCAGGCTTGTTCTTGCCGTTGGCCTTCTTGGCCTTGGCCGTCTTCTTCATCGACGGTTTCAGCTTGGCCTTGACCTTCGATTTGCTCTTCGACTTCGCCATCTTCCTCACCTTTGGTCTCTTTTCGGATCCGGGGCGCACCACAGCGCTCCTTATTTCTTCTTAAGCGCGCTCTGCGGATTGAGATTGCCGATGCGGCCGCTCTCGGAACCCGCCGCCGGATCGATCACAGCGTTGATGAGCGTCGGCTTGCCGGAATCCATGGCCGTGTTCACGGCGCGCTTGAGTTCGTCGGGCGACGTCGCATTCACGCCGACGCCACCGAAGGCTTCCATCATCTTGTCGTAGCGCGCACCGGCGACGAATACGGTCGTCGCAGGATCGGAGCCCGCCGGATTGACGTCGGTGCCGCGATAAATGCCGTTGTTGTTGAAGATGACGACGCAGACCGGCAGCTTGTAACGGCAGATGGTCTCGACCTCCATGCCGCAGAATCCGAAGGCGCTGTCGCCCTCGACCGCGAGCACAGGCTTGCCGGTTTCGATCGCCGCGGCGATGGCCTGACCCATGCCGACGCCCATGACACCCCAGGTGCCGACGTCGAGCCGCTTGCGCGGCTGGTACATATCGATGACGCCGCGGGCGAGGTCGAGCGTGTTGGCGCCCTCATTCACCAGGATGGCGTCGGGACGCTCCTTGACGATGGTCCGCAGCACCCCCAATGCGCCGTGATAATCCATCGGCGAGTTGTTGTTCATCAGGCGCGGCGCCATCTTGGCGACGTTCTCTTCCCGCTTCGTCTTGACGGCATTGACCCAGTCCGCCGGCGGCGCCGGCCACTTGCCGCCCATGGCCGCCAACAGCGCGTCGATGCAGGAGGCGATATCGCCGACCACCGGCGCGACAATCTCGACGTTCGAATCCATTTCCTTCGGCTCGATGTCGATCTGGATGAATTTCTTCGATCCCGGCTCGCCCCAGTTTTTGCCCTTGCCGTGCGACAGCAGCCAGTTGAGCCGCGCGCCGATCATCATCACGACGTCGGAATCCTTCAGCACGGTGGAACGGGCGGCGCCGGCGCATTGCGGATGCGTATCGGGCAAGAGGCCCTTGGCCATGCTCATCGGGAGGAAGGGCACGCCGCTCTTTTCCACGAAGCTGCGGATCGCGTCGTCGGCCTGCGCATAGGCCGCGCCCTTGCCGAGAATGATCAGCGGGCGCTTCGCGCTCTTGAGCACGTCGAGCGCGCGCTTGATCGCGGCCGGCGCCGGGATCTGCGCCGGCGCCGCGTCGATGACCTTGACGAGGGATTTCTTGCCGGCGTCGGCATTCATGATCTGGCCAAACAGCTTGGCCGGCAGATCGAGATAGACGCCGCCGGGGCGGCCGGAGACGGCGGAGCGGATGGCGCGCGCGACACCGATGCCGATATCGGCGGCGTGCAGGATGCGATAGGCGGCCTTGCACAGGGGCTTGGCGATTGCGAGCTGGTCCATCTCCTCGTAGTCGCCCTGCTGCAGGTCGACGACCTCGCGCTCGGACGAACCGGAGATCAGGATCATCGGGAAGCAATTGGTCGTGGCGTGCGCGAGCGCTGTGAGGCCATTGAGGAAGCCGGGCGCCGAGACGGTGAGGCAAATGCCGGGTTGCTTGGTCAGGAAGCCGGCAATCGCGGCCGCGTAACCCGCGTTCTGCTCGTGGCGGAACGAGAGCATGCGGATGCCCTCGGCCTGCGCCATGCGGCCGAAATCCGTGATCGGAATGCCCGGCACGCCATAGATCGTCTTGACGCCGTTCAGCTTGAGCGCATCGATGATCAGGTGAAAGCCGTCGGTCAATTCCTGATCGGTGTCGGCGGATACGGCCGCCTTCGCCTTCACTGCTGCCTCAGCCATGGAAAGTCTCCCTCAACTCAAATTTCAATCGAGATAGTCGGCGTAACGCGCGACGTGATCGGCGAGGCCGAGCGCGTGGTCGCGCACGAGGATTTCGGCGCGGTTGGTGTCGCGCGCTTCCAGCGCCTCGATGATGTTCATGTGATCGCGGATCGATTTGTCGGCGCGATTTTTTTCCACGATGGTCTTGCGGCGGATCATCCGCATATGCGTGAACAGGTTTTCCGCCAGATCGATCAGCACGACATTCTCGCTCATGCGAATGATGGTCTGGTGGAATTCGATGTTGACGTCGGAATACTCGTCGAGATGGGCGCGCAGCTGCCCGCCCTCGAAAGTGGCGAACATCTTGCGCAGCGAGGCGATGTCCCCGTCCTTGGCGTTCTGCGTGATGAGACGCGCCGCCATGCTTTCCAAAGCCGCCCAGGCGGTGATGAGCTGGATCACTTCTTCCTTGGTCTTGCGCACGACATAGACGCCGCGGCGCGGCACCGAGCGCACGAAGCCTTCGCGCTCGAGCTGCGCCATCGCCTCGCGCACGGGAGTGCGGCTGACGCCGAAATCGAGCGCGAGCTTTCGCTCGTCGAGCCGGATGTCGTTGCGGTTGCGGTAGATATCCATCGAGATGATCACGTTCTTCAGTGCGGCATAGGCCTTGTTCTTGAAGCTGAAGGAGGTGTCGATCGGCTGGATGTCGATGCGCGGCGCATCGTCATTCTGGGGCAAACGCGGAGCCCGGCGCGTGCCGGCGCCGCCTGAGCGCGTGTCGTTGCTGTTCATGCCGAGAGCCTCGTCATTCTCATACTGGAATACATTATTCCAGACTGATTTATACTGCAATGGCAGTATTTTAAGCCGATTTGGTCAGTTCTGCCGCCGCCCTTCGTGTGCGTTCCCTCAAGCCATGCTTGTGCGCAAACGGGTGTAACCCTCCTGAATCAAGGACCAGAACAATGCGACCAGGCCCAGGATCATGATCGTGCTGACAAGCGTATTGGAGAAGAATATCCCAAGAGAGCCCTGCGACCCGAGCAGCGATTGCCGGAACGCCTCTTCCGCCTTGTCGCCAAGCACGATCGCCAGCACCAGCGGAGCGAGCGGGTAATTGCATTTCTTGAGCGCGTAGCCGAGCACGCCGAACACCAGCATCAGGATCACGTCGAACGTGCTGTTGTGGACGGAATACGCGCCGATCGCGCACAGCACCAGAATGAGCGGCGCGATGATGCTGAACGGAACGCGCAGAATGGCGGCGAGAAGCGGCACGCAT
>CAMDXM010000165.1 GCA_945878025.1 Pseudorhodoplanes sinuspersici
TAATGTTGCTAGTGTCCTTCGATTCCGAAGTTCGCTTACGAGGGTGCCGCAGAATGAAGCGAACTTCGGAATCGGGACACTAGCCTGTCATTGCAGAGGGGTTTCGCCCGGTGCCTTGCTTTTTGCAAGTTCTATCTCGGTCACGGCGACCAGAATTTCTGCCCGGGTCTTGAGATCCGGCGCTTCCAGCAGGGCCTGTTTCTCGGCCGAGCCATACGGCGACATCATGGCAAGAGCGTTGACCAAAGCTTCGTTCGGCGCCTCCTCGATACCTTCCCAATCGGTCTTCAGATTGTTGGCGTCGAGAAAGTCCGTCAGCGCCTGCAACAGCGTGTGGCGGTCGACCTCCTCCTCGCCCTTGCGTGCGATGAAGTCGCCGGCAAAAGGCGCATAGCTCACGCGGCATTGCCGATAGGCGGTCGCGACCTTCAGTTCTTCCTCGATCCGGAAACGCGAAATTCCGGTCAGCTGCAGGAGATAGCGGCCATCCCCGCTTTCGGCGATCTGCGTGATGCGCCCGACACATCCGACGCGATAGAGATTCGGCCTCGACTCGGGGCCGGGATTGCCGGCATCCGGCATGATCATGCCGATCAGCCGGCGCCGGTCGGCGAGCGCGTCGTCGATCATTTCGATGTAACGCGGCTCGAAAATGTTGAGCGGCATCTGCCCGCGCGGCAGCAGCAACGCGCCCGGCAAAGGGAATACCGGAATCACTTCGGCGAGATCGGCGGGCCCTTCATAGACCGCATTCATCGGCATGGCTTTGCCTCCGCGCGGTGATCGAAACGTCAAGCGCAACGGTTTACGAGAACAGGATCGAGGACAAACGCCGCCGCCCCGAGACGGTCGCTTCGTCCGCCGGACCCCAGGCTTCGAAAAATTGCACGAGCTGCTTGCGCGCTCCGTCGTCATTCCACTTGCGGTCGCGCTTCACGATTTCGATCAGATGATCCATCGCCGCTTCGCGCTCGCCCTTGGCGTTGAGTGCGACGGCGAGATCGAAGCGCGATTGATAATCCTTGGGATCGGCCGCGACCTTGGCTTGCAGGTCGTCCACTGGGCCGACCGACTTCGCCTGCTCGGCGAGATCGATGGCGGCCTGCGCGGCGGCGACCGTGGCATCGTGGCGTTTGTTCTCGGGAACCAGCGCCAGCGTCTTCTTGGCCTGATCGATCGATCCGGTGCCGACGTAACAGCGCGCGAGGCCCGCGAGCGCCGCGACATTGGCATTGTCCGCCGCCAGCACCTGCGCATAGAGATCGGCCGCGCCGGCGAAATCACTCGCGGCCAGCGCGTCGTTCGCGGTTTTCAGCAGATCCTTTTCCTCGCCGCCGAGGCTGCCTTTCAGCAGGCGTTCGAGGAAAGCCGTGACCTGGCCCTCCGGCAGCGCGCCCATGAAGCCGTCGGCGGGCTGGCCATTCACGAAGGCGATGACCGCGGGGATCGACTGGATGCCCATCTGGCCGGGGATTTCCGGATGCTTGTCGATATCCATCTTGGCAAGCTTCACCTTGCCCTTGGCGGCGCGCACGGCTTTTTCGAGGACCGGCGTGAGTTGCTTGCAGGGCCCGCACCACGGCGCCCAGAAATCGACCAGCACCGGCTGGCGGCGCGACTCCTCGATCACGTCCTTCATGAAAGTCTGGGTGGTGGTGTCGATCACGGCATCCGTGGCGGCTGCCGCCGGTGCCGATCCGCCATTTTGCAATAAACTCACGCATCCTCCTGCCGTTCCTGACGGCGTTTCTTTGGCTTATCGCATTTCCGGACGGCGAACCGCTACCCATCCCGGATCAAGTCCGGGGCAGGCTTTCGCCCGAGTCTCTGAAATTCGATCCATTAAATGGCTATCGGGGGCCCGATTGCAATTGGCCTTCGGGTCCGGCGCCGGGGGGCGCGGACAGGGCCTCGATGCGCGGGTCATGCCCGGTGGCTTGCAGGAACCCGATGAGATCGGCGCTCGCAATCGACGTGGTCATGGTGTTGACCAGCGGATGATAGTTGAGAATGGCGTTCTCCATCATCGCGCGGTCGAGCACCACGTTCACACGGCATTCTTTGTCGTTGATGACGCCGAACGGCGTCACCGATCCGGGCTCGACGCCGAGCAATTCGCGCATCAGATCGGCCGATCCGAACGAGAAGCGCCCCGACGCGCCGACGACCTTGTGCAGGGATTTCAGTTCGATCGCGGCATCCTCGGGCGCGACCAGAAGAAAGACCTTGCCCTTCTTGTCCTTGACGAAGAGATTCTTGGTGTGCCCGCCGGGGATGGAGCCGCGCAGGGCCCGCGATTGCTCGACCGTGAAGAGCGGCGGATGCGTCACGCTCGTGTGCGCGATGCCGAGGCGGTCGAGAAAGGCGAAAAGGTCGTCGGGGGAGCGAGGCATTTCGTCAATAATAGCCAATGGTGCGGGCCGGACGGCCCGGAATACCTGCTTTTTGCCTTGCGGCGCTGCGGGTTGCAAAGGGTTGAACCTTTTGGCATAGGAGGGCCACTTATCCCAAGGAATGCGGGTGTAGCTCAGGGGTAGAGCACGACCTTGCCAAGGTCGGGGTCGAGGGTTCGAATCCCTTCGCCCGCTCCAGTCTTCGCTCCTCCGGAGCTTCGGCTGGCAAGTCAATTTTCTTGCAAACGCTGTCCGGCCTTGGCTTTGGCGAAGGCGGACGAGGCGCCAATCCTTCAATATTCCTCCGCCAGCGCGCTGCTCGGCGCGGCCCCTCAGGCCACGGCCTTGGCTGCCGGCAACTGCTTGGACAACAGCTCGAGAACCTCACCGGCCGGTCTGGGCTTGCTGAAGAGATAGCCCTGGGCTTCGGTGCAGCCCTCGCGCCGCAGGTATTCGAGTTCTTCCTCGGTCTCGACCCCTTCGCCTGTCGTCATCATTCCGAGGCTGCTTCCCAGTCCCGTGACGGCGCGAATGATCGCCTTGGAATCCACATTGGATGCGAGATCGTGCACGAATGATTGATCGATCTTGATCTTGTCGAACGGGAAACTGCGCAGATAACTCAACGACGAATAGCCGGTGCCGAAATCGTCCATGGAGATCCGCACACCCAGATTGCGCAATTGATGCAGCGTCTGCAGCGTCGATTCATTGTCTACAAGCAGGACCGATTCCGTGATTTCGAGTTCGAGCCGCTGCGCCGGCAAGCCCGACTGCGCCAGAGCGCTCATCACCATCTGCGCCAGATTGCGCATCTTGAATTGAGCCGACGAAAGGTTGACTGAGATTCTGATGTCGCTCGGCCATTTTACCGCTTCGGCGCAAGCCTGACGCAGAACCCATTCGCCGATCGGCACGATCAATGCCGTTTCTTCCGCCAGCGGAATGAAATCGAGCGGAGGAATTTGTCCGCGCACCGGATGGTTCCAGCGTATCAGCGCTTCAAAGCTCGTGATTTCATGCTTCTGCAAATTGATCAGCGGCTGGTAATAAACCTCAAATTCGCCGTTGACCAAAGCCTTGCGCAAATCGAGCTCCAATGCGCGTCGCGCCTGCAGAAGTGTATCCATCTCCGCCTCGAAGAAACGATAGCTTCCACGGCCGTCTCTTTTGGCGCGGTACAATGCCATGTCGGCGCTCTTCAGCAGCTGATCGGCATTCACAGAGTCGGTCGGCGCGATCGCAACGCCGATGCTGACACCGATAACAACCTGATGCCCATCGAGGTCGAACGGAACTTTGACGGTCTCGATAAGGCGGTCTGCGAGATTGATCGCGTCGTTCGGCTGTTTGAGGCTGCCCTGCAGGATCGCAAATTCGTCGCCGCCGAGGCGCGCCAGGCTGTCGCCGTCGCGAAGGCATTTGCTCATCCGCTCGGCGACCTGCTGCAGCAGTTTGTCGCCCAACGGATGTCCGAGCGTGTCGTTGACGTTCTTGAACCGGTCGAGGTCGAGACAAAAGACCGCGAATTTCTGATCTCGCGGCAGATGAGACAGCCGGGTTTCCATTTGCTCGCGGAAAAACCGCCGGTTGGGCAGATTCGTGAGCGCGTCGTGCAGCGCCATATAAGACATCCTGGCTTCGGCCTGCCGGCGCTCGGTAATGTCTTCGTGAGTCACGACCCATCCGCCATTCGGCATCGGCTGATTGATGGTCGAAATCTCGCGCTGATCCGCGGTTTCCACGATGAAAGCGGCGGTTTTGCCGAGATGGAGTTCATGCAGAATCTCGGTCCGGTATTGATCCGGATCGCGACGCAGATGGCCGCGCTCGGCCCGGTGCCTTAAGAGTTCGATCAGCGTGCATCCGGGCTTCACGATGTCGCGCGAGAGATCGTACATATCGATATATTGGTTGTTGCAGACGACGATTCGCTCGTCCTTGTCGAACATGACGAGGCCCTGCGACATATTGTTGAGCGCCGCGTCGAATCTGGAGTTCTGCTCCCGCAGATCATGCTGGCTGTTTTCCAGCGCGCCGATCGTCTGGTCGAGAACCCGCAGCGGGAAAACCCGAACGGCGAAATACATTCCAAAGCCGAGCAGACAGCTCAAGGCGGCGACGACGCCGGTTTGGATCAGCAAACGGCGCGCGCTGGCGACAACTTCAATGCGCCCGACATTCGCGTTGTTGACGACAATGGGCGCCGACTGCGCGATCGCCGGAAAAGCGGGGCTCGCGCCGACCTCAACGAGGAGCTTGCCCGCGGCATCGAAAATGCGCTGCTGGTCGCCGCGGTCGTTGGCTTCCGGCACTTCAATCATTTCGGCCAGGCGAACCGTTTGGTACTGCCAGAGCCTGTCGTTGTAATAGATATATTTCGCGAGACGGTTGGCCTTCAGATGCGCCTTGAAAGCCAGATTGCTTTCATCGGTCGAATATTTCACGAACAGATAGCCGGCCGGAATCGAAATCGCCGTGACGATCGCCACGAACAGACCGATGGCGCTGACGAGTGCTCGCAGCGAAAGCGGCTTGCTGCCAGCGAGCGTCATTTGGCGCCCAGAAGAATTCCGGCTTCGCGCAAGGCGGCGAGGCCCTTCGGCGAGGACAGGAACGCCAGGAAGCGCTCGCCGGTGGGGCTCTTTTTGGCGGCGAGCACGATGAACAGCGATTTGCCGAACGGATAGCCGCCCTTTTCGTAATTTTCCAGCGACGGCTCGACTCCGTCGATGGCCACAAATCGCAGATTGCGTTTTTCCATCTTTATCTGGGTCAAGGTCGCGCCGACCAGGGAGCCCGGAATTTTCTCCGCCATGTCGGCGTTGTCCTGATCGGTCGCGGCAACCGACAGATCCGCGCGGTTTCTGACCTTGGCGATGGCCGCGGCCATGCCCGGAAACATCTGACCGAGCACGCCGTTGTCGCTGTCGTTGGTCGGACGCAGGATGATCCGGATCGGCTTGCCGTCGGCCCATAGCGGTTTATCGGACTGATAAAGTTGTGCGATGTCGGCGCTCTTGAAACCGTCAGGTTTAGGATGCGACGTCACCAAGCCAAAAGGAGTATTGAACTCGGCGGCGACGGTCAGCCTCTTTGCGGTTTCCGCCGCATTGAGCGGCCGGCCTGAAATGCTCAGATCGATGACGCCGTCGGCCACCGCATTGTTGCCGCCGCCGGTGCCGAGGCTCGGAATGAGTTCAACGGTGATCCCGGTCTCGGCCGCAAACAGGACGCCGAGGCTTTTAACCATCTCGTTGACGCCGCCGGTTCCTCCGACGCGCAGAATCTCGCCGGCCAGCGCGGGGCCTTGGTAAGACATCGCTGCGGCGATCAGGCAAGCCGCGCGGACGCTGTTTTTGATGTCGAACATTGTGAGCCAACCATGTCTGGAGCTGGCTCACATTCACGCAGTTAAAGATAAAGGCCGGTTGAATGAACGTGGTTACGCACAACCTTAAGATTGTGCGATTTGATGGAACTCGGAAAACTGGCAAAGATCCCCGGAATCCGTTGCGTGCCGGTTCGGCAAATGAACGCGGGTGTTGTTCGCGGTCGCTTCGAAACTGATTCAAGTTTGATCGATTCAGGTTCCGTCCTCGCTCCGGACGTCCAAGGGATCACCCAGACCTTCAATATCCGGCGGCCAGCGCGCCGCGTGTACGCGGATCGGCAGCGCCGGAAAGGCCCTGCCGTGTCGCCAGGATCGAGTTCGCCGAAGTCTGCGCCAGTGGCCGCGCCACGATATGTCCGCGCCTTGCGAGCGCTTGCGCCATTTCTTCCGGCACGCCGCGCTCGAGCCGTACTTCATCCGGCAGCCATTGATGATGGATGCGCGGTGCGGCGACGGCCTCCGCGACATTCATGCCGCGGTCGATGACATTGATGATGATCTGCAGCGTCGCGGTGATGATGCGGCTGCCGCCGGGCGAGCCGGTGACCAGAAACGGCTTGCCGTTCTTCAGGACGATGGTTGGCGTCATCGACGACAGCGGGCGCTTGCGCGGTCCCGGCGCATTGGCGTCGCCGCCGACAAGCCCGAACGCATTCGGCACGCCGGGCTTGGCCGCGAAATCGTCGAGTTCGTTGTTGAGCAGGATGCCGGCGCCTTCGGCGACAAGGCCGACGCCGTAATTGAGATTCAAGGTGTAGGTGTTGGCGACCGCGTTGCCGTATCGGTCGACGACGGAAAAATGCGTGGTGTTGTCGCCTTCGCGCCCCGCCGGATTGCCGGCGCGGATGTCCTTCGAGGGCGTCGCGCGATCGCGGTCGATGGTTCTGCGCCAGCGCGCGGCATAATCCTTCGACGTCAGCTTCTTGACCGGCACGTCCACGAAATCCGGGTCGCCGAGGAAGACCGCGCGGTCGGCATAAGCGCGCTTCATGCTTTCGGCCAGAAGATGCGGCGCCGATTCGCTGTTGGCCGCGAGCTCCCTGCTTGGAAAGCCTTCGAGAATATTGAGCATTTCGACAAGATGCACGCCGCCGGAAGACGGCGGCGGCATCGAGACGATCGTATAGCCGCGATAAGTGCCGCGCACCGGCGCGCGCTCGATCGCGCGATAGGATTTCAGGTCATCGAGCGTCATGCGGCCGCCCGCATCGCGCACCGCCATGACGATGCCTTCGGCGACCGGACCTTCATAAAAGCCGCGCACGCCTTGCCGCGCGATGGTCCCCAGAGAATTGGCGAGATCGGTCTGGACGAGTTTCTCTCCAGCCGAAAGGACCGCGTCGCCCTTGAAGAAGATTTTCACCGATGACGGCCAGCGCTCCAGAAGCGGGCGCGCGCTCGCAAGCGTTTCGGCGATGTCGCCGTCCAGGATGAATCCGTCTCGCGCCAGCGCGATCGCGGGCGCGAGCAATTGCGCAAGCGTCAACCGGCCCGATCCGTATTTGCGATGCGCGAGCACAAGGCCGGCCACCGTCCCCGGCACCCCGATCGCAAGTCCGCCGTCGCGCGATTTCGCCGGATCGGCCTCGCCCTTGTCGTCGAGAAAGATATCGCGCGTGGTCCTGGCCGGCGCGGTCTCGCGGTAATCGATCGCGATATCGCGGCGGCCGGCGGCAAGGTGGATCACCATGAAGCCGCCGCCGCCGATATTGCCCGCGCGCGGATAGGTCACCGCCAGCGCGAAGCCGGTCGCGACCGCGGCATCGACCGCGTTGCCGCCCTGGCGCAGCACGTCGAGGCCGATCCGCGCGGCTTGCGGCTCCTGCGCGACCACCATTCCATGCCGTGCGAGGACCGGCTGAGGGATGGCTGGCAGCGGGTCGGCCGCCGCGAGGCGCGGCAGGCACGACAGAATTATGGCGAGAGATATGAACCGGATGGACTGTCCGGCGCACCAAAGCCTGCGACGCGCTTTCATCATGGCCTCGGGTCCGGTAGTTTCACGCATCCTTCGGCACCCGATGCTCGGGCATTCCTCATTACGGAGAAGTCAGATGTTGGCTCCGCGCGCAAGTCTAACCCGTTTCCCTCTCATGCCGGTGCTGGCGCTCTTTCTGGGGCTGTTCGTCTCCGGCTGCGGAATCAACAATATTCCGGCCTTCGAAGAACAGGCCAAGGCCAAGTGGTCGGACGTGCAGAACCAGTATCAGCGCCGTGCCGATCTCATTCCGAACCTGGTCGAGACCGTCAAGGGCTTCGCCGCGCAGGAACGTCAGGTGCTGGAAGCCGTCATCACCGCCCGCGCCAAGGCGACGCAGGTTCAGGTCAATGTCAACCAGCTCACCGACCCGGAAGCGATCAAGCGCTTCCAGGACGCGCAGCAGCAATTGTCCGGCGCGCTCGGCCGGCTGATCGCGACGGTCGAGAATTATCCCGATCTGAAATCGAATGCGAATTTCCTTGCGCTGCAATCGCAGCTCGAAGGCACCGAGAACCGCATCGCGGTGGCGCGGCGTGATTATATCGAGGCGGTGCGGCTTTATAATACGGAGCTTCGCACCTTGCCGGGCGTGTTCTGGGCCAACACGGTCTACCGCAACAACAAGCCGATGCAGAGCTTCGCGTCGATCGAAGGCGCCGACAAGCCGCCGGCCGTCAAATTCTAGGCGAGTATGTGGGGCCGATGATCCGTCGCGCATTCTTCGGCCTCGTCGCGCTTGCGGCGTTCGTCTGCGCCGCGGCGGCGCAGACGCCGACCTTTCCGCAGCTATCCGGCCGCGTCGTCGACGAGGCGGGAATCATCGACGGCACGGCGCGTGACAATGTCGGCCGCAAGCTGGCGGAATTCGAATCGCGGACCGGCGCGCAGATCGTGGTCGCGACCGTGTCGTCGCTGCAGGGCGCCGATATCGAAACCTATGCAGCCGCGCTCGCGAATAACTGGCGGCTCGGCCGCGACGGAAAGAGCAACGGCGCGATCCTGCTGATCGCGCCGAATGCGGGCAAGGTCGCGATTCAGGCGAGCGAGGGCCTGCGCGACCGCCTGACCGACGATGTCATGCTGCGGATCATCAAGCAGACGCTGATCCCGCGGCTCGCAGCCGATGACATCGCCGGCGGCGTGAGCGGCGGCATCGACGACATGATGGGAGCGCTGACCGGTCCGCCGCAGCGCACGGCGTCCGCGCCCGCCATCCCGATGGCGCAAGTAGCGCCGCCGCCGTCATCGGATGGATTGAATTTTCCCGCGCTGACCGGCCGGGCGGTCGACGAGGCTGGGATTCTCGATTCTGCGACGCAATCGGCGCTGACGAAAATCTCGTCTGATCTCGAAGCGAAGTCGAC
>CAMDXM010000166.1 GCA_945878025.1 Pseudorhodoplanes sinuspersici
ATTGCCGGCTTCTTCCGGCGCGTCCCGGGCGGGCTTGCGCAGACCAATATCGCCGGCTGCGCGATCTTCTCCGCCATCGCGGGCTCCTCGGTCGCCACCGCCCTCACCGTCGGCACGGTCGCGATCCGCGAAATGCGCGCGCGCGGTTAGGCCGATACGCTGACGCTCGGCACCCTCACCGCCGGCGGCTGCCTCGGCATTCTCATTCCGCCGAGCATTCCGCTGATCGTCTACGGCTCGATGACCCAGGAATCCGTGATCGACCTGTTCATGGCCGGCGTCGTTCCGGGCATCGTGCTGGCGCTGATCTTCTCGGCCTATGTCGCGGTCCGGGTGCTGGTGCAGCCGCACCTGGTGCCGAAAATGCCGATCGAGAAGCCCGATTACCTGCTCTCGGCCAAGAACGCGTTTCCAATCCTGTTCCTCATCGCCGCGGTCATCGGCGGCATGTATTTCGGCGTGGTGACGCCGACCGAGGCCTCCGGCTTCGGCTGCCTGCTCGCGCTCATGCTCGCGCTCCTTTATCGCGAACTGACCTGGGAAGGATTTCAGCGCGCGCTGCGCAATACGGTGCTGACCAGCGCGGTCATCATGTTCGTCACCGTCAACGCCCAGATCCTGAATTTTGCGATCGTGTCCTCAGGCATCGGACGCGGACTTGCGACCTGGCTCGCGGCGCTCGATATCGCGCCATTGCTGTTTTTCTGCGTATTGCTGTTCATTTATCTGATCATCGGCATGTTCATCGACGGATTGTCGATCATGCTGTTGACCGTGCCGCTGCTCTACCCGTCTCTGGCGACGCTCGGATTCAACGGCGTGTGGGTCGGCATCATCCTGGTCGTGTTCATCGAACTCGGCGCACTCACGCCGCCGATGGGCCTCAATCTGTTTGCGATACAATCGATTGCGCCCGACAAATCCCTCGGCGACGTCGCCGTCGCATCGGCGCCCTATTGCGTGCTGATCATCGCATTCGCTTTCCTGCTCTATGCGTTTCCGCAGATCGCGCTCTGGCTGCCCGCCGCGATGAAGTGACACCGGGAGCGCAAGTTCCACTCGCCGAGGACACTGCCCGTGTTTGCGCCGCCGACCGCCGTCACCGCCACCGTGTTCGCGCGCCTGCCGGATCATTTCCGCAAACCGGAAGCGACGTCGGAATGGCAGCGGCACCAGCCGGGCGTACTGCCCGCGCATTCGCTGCTCGAGGGCCCGGCTTTCGACAAGGACGGCAATCTCTATTGCGTGGACATTCCCTGGGGCCGCGTATTCCGCATCAGCCCGAAAGGGGATTTCACGCTGGTCGCCGAATATGACGGCGAGCCCAACGGACTGAAATTCCACCGCGACGGCCGCATCTTCATCGCCGATTACAAGCACGGGATCATGATCCTCGATCCCGCGAGCGGGCAGGTCTCGCCGTTCCTCACGCGCGTG
Source organism: Pseudorhodoplanes sinuspersici (assembly GCA_945878025.1). GTDB lineage: Bacteria > Pseudomonadota > Alphaproteobacteria > Rhizobiales > Xanthobacteraceae > Pseudorhodoplanes > Pseudorhodoplanes sinuspersici_B. Next base: position 1,438 of record CAMDXM010000166.1, read on the forward strand.
CGGCTCGAACGGCTGAAGGCGGTCAACGATCTCACCTTCGCATCGAACGGCGATTTGTATTTCACCGATCAGGGATTGACGGGCTGGCACGACCCGAGCGGACGGGTGTTTCGCGTGCGGGCCTCGGGCGAGATCGATTGCCTGCTCGACAATGTGCCGAGCCCGAACGGGCTCGTGCTCGATCCGTCGGAAAGCGTTCTCTATGTGGCGGTAACGCGCGCCAATGCGATCTGGCGCGTTCCGCTCATGAAGGACGGCACGGTGGCCAAAGTCGGCACCTTCATCCAGATGAGCGGCGGCGGCGGCCCGGACGGCATTGCCATCGACGAACAGGGCAATCTCGCCATCGGGCATATCGGACTCGGCGTCGTCTGGCTGTTCAGCGCACGCGGCGAGCCGATGCTGCGCATCAATTCCAGCGCCGGAACGCACACGACCAACATGGTCTATGGCGGCGCCGACCGGCGAAAATTGTTCATCACCGAATCCGAGACCGGTACGATCCTGCAAGCCGACATGCCCGTGCCGGGGCGCAAGCCATTCTCGGGATTCTAAATAATTCGCAAATGTTAGAGCGTTTCCGGCGAAGTGGGAACCGGTTCGCCGCAAAAAATGCGACAAATAAAAGGAACCTAGACTGTGTTCCGACTCAATTGTATCGGAAAACAGTCTAGAGCTTGGCGGGGACATTCCGTAATCAGTCATTAGGCGACACCGCAGGTCCGCTTCATGCTGCCCTCTACCTGTCGCCGTCGAGCCCAAGCATCTGTCGCGCCTCGATTGGCGTTGCGATGCGCCCTCCAAGTTCGCGGATGATGCGAACCGCCTTTTCGACGAGTGCGGCATTGCTCGGCGCCGGCTCGCCTCGTGAAAGGTGGACTGTGTCTTCCATGCCGATGCGGCAGTGTCCACCGAGCGTGTAGGCTTGCGCGAGCATCGTGAACGCGTGACGTCCTGGGCCGAATGCCGCCCATGCACTGCCTTTTGGCAACATTGATTGTGCGAGTGCCATCATCTCCGGGGTCGACGGCATTCCGTATTTGATACCAGTGCAGAGCTGAAAAAGAGCCGGCACCCGCAGCGTACCCGCTGCGACCAACTCGTTCGCCAGCACGATATCGCCGGTGTCGAAAACTTCGAGTTCGGGCTTCACGCCAGCCGCATAGATCGCTTGCGCCATGATGGCGATATTACGCGGTGAGTTAATGACCGCGCCGCCGCCGAACCACATGGTATTGAGATCGAGCGTACATATTTCCGGCTTGAGGTCGAGTACGTGAGCAATGCGTGCCTCGGGTGTCGTCAGTGTTGACGATGACGCCGCTTTCGCGGGCACATCGTCGCTTGGTACAAATCGTCCGCCGGGCCCCGTCGTCAGATTGATGATCAGATCGGTGTCACTGAGCCGCAACCGCTGCACCACCTCGCGATAATAAGCCAGGTTCATGCTTGGCAACCCGGTCGAGGGTTCCCGCACGTGAATATGACAGATAGCGGCGCCCGCTTTGGCCGCGCCGATGCAGGCGTCCGCAATCTCCTCCGGCGTCACAGGCAGCTCCGAATTATGCTGCCGCGTCGGAAACGTGCCCGTCACGGCGCACGTCAGAATTGTCGGGCTCATACTGCTAATCCCCAGAACCAGAGCGCAGTGACTGGATTTCTCGCTGAATTCCCTAAGTCGGATAACAGGGAATTATTTCAGCGATCCAGGAAATTCCGGCGCGAGAACAGGGAAACTCGCCTACCAAAACAACAAACATCGTCGGATGACGTTTCGACCTGGGAATCTATCTACCGGTGACTCTGATGGCGCCAGACATCGCGCATTCTTACTCAGCCTTTATGCCAGCCTCCCTGATGATTTTAGACCACTTGGCCACCTCCTGATTGATATCCGCCTGGTATTCTTCCGGTGAACTCGGCAAGGGTTCGGCCCCGTCGACTGCGAGCCGCCGCTGCACATCCGGCAAGGCAAGCGTGGCTCTCAGCGCATTATTCAACTTATCGACGATGGAACGAGGCGTGCCCACGGGCGCTAAAAGCCCATAATTAAGAACGGTTTCATAGCCAGGCAGGCCGGCCTCCGCAATCGTCGGTACATCCGGCAGGAGCGCTGATCGCTTCAGGCTTGTGACGGCCAAGGCGCGCAGCGTTCCACTCTCAATGTGACTGTGTACCGCGGGAATCGGCGTGAACGACATTGGAATGTGACCGCCGACGAGGTCATTAAGGACGGGTCCGGAGCCACGGTATGGAATATGTGTGATCTTCACTCCCGACATGGCAACGAAAAGTTTGCCGGCAATATGCGTCGCGGTCCCGACGCCCGCCGACCCATAACTCACCTCACCAGGTTTCGCCTTGGCATATGCGATGAGTTCTGACACCGACTTAACGGGAAATGACGGATGGATCGCAAGAACGGCAGGAGCGGATCCGATAAGACCGATCGGTGAAAAATCCTTGTGCGGGTCAAATCCCACATTCGGATAAAGGCTCGGACCTATCGCTATAGTCCCGGAATAACCCAGCAACAAAGTATAGCCGTCGGCGGCCGCACGGACAAAAGCGCGAGCGGCGACTGTCCCGCCTGCTCCACCGCGATTGTCAATGACGATCTGTTGCCCAAGAATATCGCTCATCTTTTCGTCGATGGTACGCGCCATCACTGTCGTGCTTCCACCCGGCGGAAACGGAACGATCAACGTTACGGGTCTGCTCGGATATTCCTGAGCACCAGCAATGCTTACACCATTCAGGATTACCAGCACGGCGCAGACGCCGAGGAACCATTGTCCAGCCTTTGCCATCATTCCGGCCCTTCGTTCATTTGAGGCGGCCAAATCGAGAATGAACGCAAAATGTTCCCGGCGCGACAACCTCAGAGAGCACAACTCGATTTTTTATCCTCCGTCAAACAAGCATGCGTGGATCGATGACGTGGCCGACGACGGCGCTTGCCGCAACGGTCGCTGGACTTGCGACATAAACCGAGGACGTCGGGTTGCCCATGCGTCCAAGAAAATTCCTGCTGCCGGACGAGATACAGACCTCGCTATCGCCTAATAGGCCCATATGCACACCGCAACAGGCGCCGCAGCCGGGTGTCGTGATCACGCAGCCTGAGTCCGAGAGATCGGCAATGATGCCCTCTTTCATTGCCGCATTGAAGACGTCGCGCGACGCGGGTGTGACGATCATCCGGACGCCGGCGGCGACCGTCCGGCCCTTCATCACCTTGGCTGCCGCGCGCAAGTCCTCCAGACGGCCATTCGTGCAGGTGCCCAGAAATGCCTGGTGAATCGGTACGGCTTTGACGTCCTGCGCGGGCCGCACGTTATCGACGGTGTGCGGACAGGCCACCGACGGCACGACCTCACCAAGATCGAGTTCGACGGTCTTCTCGTATGTCGCGCCATCGTCGGGTTGTCCCAAGCTGCCATCGACATCTATGCCGAGATTCCGATAGTGCTCTTGAGTCACGTTGTCGAAAGGCACGAAGGCTACTTTGGCGCCCATCTCCGTTGTCATGTTGCAAAGCGTTAGTCGAGACGCCATCGGAAGATGTTGGATCGCGTCGCCATGAAACTCCACAGCGCGATAGATCGCCGCGCGAGAACTTAATTTTCCAAGCAGGGTCAGCATTACGTCTTTACAGTCGACCAGCGGGCGAAGTTGCCCTTTCAGGACAACTCGAATCGTCTGCGGGACTCGAAGCCAGATGCGGCCGGTGGCCCAGACGTAAGCCATTTCCGCGGCGCCAAGACCGGTGCCGAAGCACGAAAGTCCGCCGAGCGTTGTCGTATGCGAGTCCGTATTGAAAGCCAGCTGACCCGGCTGAACGAGCCCCTTTTCCGCAACGACTTGATGCGAAATACCGGTTCCTACGTCATAGAAACGCGTGATGCCCTGGTGGCGGGCGAAGTCGCGTCCATTGCGGTGATCGGTCGCGTTGGCGACATTATCGGCGGGCGCATAATGATCGTAAAAGACGGCGACGCGCTCCGGGTACGGAAGTTTGTCGAGTCCGATCTTTGCCAGATGGCCGAGGATGACGCGCACCGACGTATCGATCAGAAAGGTCCAATCCGGCGCGGCCTCGATGAACTGGCCCGGACGGGCGGGCGCACCCGACGCGCGGCTCAGGATTTTTTCGGCGAGTGTCTGGCGCATCGGTTAATTCCTCAGCCTTTTTTCAGGCGTGCGAGCAAACCGCCGTCGTGAATGATGTCGATGAGATGCTGCGGCAACGGCTCGAAACGAATAATCCTGTTTGCTACTTTCGCCCGCCCGGCGACCAAGTCGGCTTCGACGATTCCATCCGGTTCGGCGGCGGATACCAGATCGTCGCTTTCGACCACCGCCAACCCGTTATTGATGCAATTGCGCATATAGATGCGCGAGAACGAGCGCGCGACCACAAGCTTCACGCCGGCCGCGAGTACCGCAGTCGCCCCCTGCTCGCGCGAACTGCCGCATCCGAAATTCCAGCCCGCGATCAGAACCGGATGCGCCTTGACCTTGGCAGGCCAATCGGCGCCGAGTCCTTCGAAAGCGTGGAGCGCCTGTTCGGCGCGATCCGACACTGCCAAGTATTTGCTCGGATAGATGACGTCGGTGTTGATGTCATCGCCGACGATCAAGGCGGGGCCGGACACTTTCATTGTCGCATTCCCTGTTCACTGGTTTTGGACAAGATGACGCAGGCCGCTAGATTGACAACCATCCGCCATCCATGGCGATCGGCGCTGCTGTCATTTCACTCGCTGACGAGCTGCACAGGAAAACGATAAGGTCGGCGATCTTTTCCGGCATCACGAAGCGCCCTGACGGTTGGCGTGTCTTCAGAAACGCGGCTGCCGCCTCATCCCAGTTCTGATTGTCGCGCGCCATGCGCTCGCGAACCTGGCGCTCGGCATGCGGCGTCAGAACGGACGCGGGACAAATCGCATTGGCCGTCACGTTATAGGGAAGCCCTTCAAGGCCGACTGCGCGCGTCAAACCAACGACGCCGTGCTTGGTCGCAACGTAATCGGCCCGATCGATGGTGCCGGTCAGTCCCCAGTTGGATGAGATATTGATGATGCGACCCCATTTTCGGCTTTTCATCCCCGGGAATGTCAGACGGATCAGATGAAACGGCGCGTTGAGATTGACTGCAACTGCCTTGTTCCATCCCTCGGTCGTGATCTTGTCGACCGCGCCGAAGTTACGCATCACCGCGTTGTTGACCAGGATTTCGACCGGCCCGAGCTCGCTTTCGGTGAATCGCACCAGGTCTTCAATCTGCTTCGGCTCGCTCAAATCCGCTCCGTGAAACTTTACCGGAACGCGGAATTCCGTTTCGATCTCGCGCGCCTTGGCCTGGCCCTCTTCGGGAGTGCACAGCGCATTCAGCATCACCTTGCAGCCCTCGGCGGCCAATTTCCGTCCGACCGCAAATCCAAGTCCACCGACGGAGCCCGTTACGATAACGGCTTTCCCTTTGATCGAATCGGTGTTGTTCTTTTCGGTCATTTAACCTTCCTTCAATGGTGTCGCGCGGATCTCGGAGCGGAACGAATCCGGTTTGCATCAAGCGACCCAAAAATGGATCGAAGATCCGCGGCAGTTTCGAGAGTGAGAATTTCTTGAGCGACATTCCGCGCTGCCGGTTCGGACATGGCGCCGCTCATATTGGCCACAAACTTTCCGATGATATCGTCACGCGTCATCGGGTTTGCGGCGCTTCCCCAATTATGATCCTTGATGCATTCAAGCTCGCGGCCGTCCTTGAGTTTTACTTTCACCCAGCCCTTGAAACGCTCACGGCCAGGCGCGTTGGCGTCGACGGCATATTGAGTCGATGAAGCGAGCCGGCGGACACGCGGATCCTTCAGCCGTTCGGGGGAAAAGCTTGCGGCTGAAATATCCCGGAAGACAAGCGCCTCAGCCAGCGTATGCTGCAAACTGACGCGCGCAGAGGCCGGCGTTGCGGGCGCTGCTTTCTCGGCTTTCGGCTCGCACACGATGGGAGCCATGTACTCGGCGACGTAACAAGTCATGGACTCCACGTCGTCTGCTTTCAGGTCATGCTTGCGGACAAGTTCGAGCAGCGCATCAATGAATGAATGAGATACATGCGCCGTGGGGTAAGGCTTGAACGATATGTTTCTGGATTCCCACTGCACTCCAAGACCATCGACAACGCGGGCAAGTGGAAGCGTTCCGGCGCCCTGAAGATGCGTCGTGAAGACGCCGAATTTTCCTTCCAGACATTGTTCCGGGCCGGATACGCCACCGGCGGCGAGTTGTGCCGAGAGCAATCCGGACAATGCCGCGTGACCATTGTGGATATAGCGCGCGTCGGTTCCGTCGACCCAGGACTGCATGATCCCCGAACCAAGGCTGGAAACGAGACCCATGGCGCTGACGGTTGCGCGCCGGTCGAGGCCGAGCGCCTTGGCGGCGCCCGCTGCCGCGCCATAGGCGCCGATAATTCCGGTTGGATGGAAGCCCCGCTTGTGAAACTCGCCAGGCGCTCCAACGCCGATGCGGCAGCAGATTTCCGAGCCGACGGCAATCGAAAGAATGACGGCTTGACCGGACAACGGCATCGTTTCCGCCAGCGCAAGCACGGCGGCCGCGGTCGGACTGGTCGAATGAATGACCGTCTCGTTATGGGTGTCGTCGTAATCGAGGGCGGCTGCAAGTGAGCCGTTCACGAATGCATTGAGGTGCGGAAACGTCGCGGCGCCCGCGGCATGGAAGCCCGATAGCTGCGATGCAGGCCACGTCTTCGACGCGACCGCGCCCAAGGCGGCGCCAAATTCGGTCGAGCGCCCTGCGAAGGCGACGCCAATCACGTCAAGCAGCCGCTGCTTGGTCGTGTCGACGATGTCCTGCGGCAAATCTGAGAATGAAACCTTGACGGACCAATCCGCCAGTTGGCCAACCAGCGTACTCATCTCAATCCGGGCTCTCTGATCGCAGATATCGTCACCGCGGCTGCCAAACCAGCAGGCGCCGTTCAATGACGCCAACGAATTGATCCAAGGCGTAGGCGAAAATCGTCAGCGTCAGAATCCCTGCGAAAATTCCGTTGATATTGAAGACGCCCTCGGCCTGAAGGATCAGGTAGCCGATACCCCGCGCCGAGCCGAGATATTCTCCGACCACCGCGCCGACAAACGCCATTCCGACCGCATTATGCAGACTGGCAAACACCCAGCTCATCGCCGACGGAATGTAGACCATTCTAAGCAACTGCCGCTGGTTAGCCCCGAGCATTCGTGTATTCGCAAGAATGGTCGGGCTGACCTCGCGGACACCCTGATAGACGTTGAAGAACACGATGAAGAAGACGACGGTGACGCCGAGAGCGACCTTCGACCAGATGCCGAGTCCGAACCAGACCGCGAAGATCGGCCCAAGCACGATCCGCGGCATCGAGTTGAAGGCATTCAGGAAGGGATCGAGAATATCCGCCGCGCTGCGAACGAGGCCGAGCCACAGCCCGAACAGTAATCCGAGACTTGTGCCGATGAGGAAGGCCAGCATGGTCTCAAGCAAGGTGGTCCAAAGATGGATGAATATCGAGCCGGTCGAAAACCAGATCCACATCTGCCATGCGACTCCGGTCGGCTCGCCAAACACGAACGGCGGAAGAAAGTTATACTTTGTCAGAAAGTGCCAGCTCAGAAGCACGGCCG
>CAMDXM010000167.1 GCA_945878025.1 Pseudorhodoplanes sinuspersici
ACAGCGTTTCTTCAAAAAATACCGCGAACTGTGAAAATGGATCGCTTTTGACACTGGCGTAATAACGCGCAGCGGCAATAGACAAGTATGGCACCGTGCCGGCGTTGCAGATGAAACCTAATACCGACATGCCGCCTATACAGGCCGCAATCAGAATCAGCGCTATGGGGGCAAAATAAGCGACGACGGACCACGGCGCGTATTCATAAAAACGCCCCTGTAGGGACGTGGTCCACGGATTGTGATCGGACGCAAAAAGTTGCGTTCGGCCGTCTGAACAAGTTAGCCGCCAGACGAAGCATTTGCTTGTGCAGGCGGCGCCTTTCCAGGAAGTCAGCCCAATGGCGCGAGCCGCCGCCGGCTTGCAGGAGGAAGCCAGGTTATTTTGATAGATAAGCTCAGCTTTGGCACCGGGACCGCATAGGAGGGCGACTGCAAGGAAGCAAAGCACTACGCTGGCTTGGAAACGTTTGGGAACGGCCTCTAAAACGCTATGGAAACCAATGGCGGCTAATTTCCCCAAACATGCGATTAACTCATTGAAATTGCTCCGAGAGCTCACTTCCCTAGGGAGCGCCAAGATTTTTTCCAGCATTGATCTCTTCGGATTTTTTTCACTCATTGTTCCACCGCGCAAAAGTGGACTCGCGCCCCTTCGCCGCCGGACCGATGAGTATTTTTTGAGGCAAAGGCTCGATGTCTGCTTCTGACCCATTGCGGACGTCGGCCATCGTTTGCGGCGGGTCGGCAATTTCCAAGCTTCGCGCGCGGGTCCTTCCAGCGAGATGCAAGGTAGGGCGGGCGTCGCTCGCGTTATGTTCTCCGCGCATGAATTGTTCCAAATTCAGTTGCCGCAAAATTCGGCGCGCAAGATGACGCGACTATGAGGTCGTGCGTCTTAAGACCTACGACGGAAGTCTAGCGGCCGACAGTCGATTGAAGGTTGCTCAAACGTCACGCCTTACGCAGGATTCTGGCACGGGGCGACTGGGAGGAAACGTTATGGCCATATCCAAGAGTGAGAAGACAGCGGCGCTGATTATCGGCGTACTCGCGCTTATCGTAGTGGCGTCAGTGGCAATGAGTTACCTGGGCGGTACCTCGGCAGCAACATCCGTGACAACGACATCGAATTCCGGTGCGTCGTCGGGAACAGCAAAGTAAAAGCTAGCGGTGTCGCTATGAACGGGGACCAGCCGCGTTCTCGTTCATAGCAACGCTTGGTGTTGGTTCAGAAATTCCCTTGACGGACTCGCGGCGAGAATGAAGGGGATTTCTGAACCACCACACCAAGGCGGGTTTTCCTTCCACTCTTTCATTTCCGGCTGGATTTGCCGCTGCTGTTGCGCGGCTGGGGCTTCCGCTCGCTCCGCCTTGTCGAGAGAGTCGGCGGCAGCGATACGCATCCGCGCTGCTTCTGCTTCGCCGGCGCCTCACAGTGTGACAAAATAAATAACAGGCAATACGAAACAATTGGCGTTTCGCTGTCCCGCTCTTTGCGTAAGTCCGTGATATTGCTAAATTCATGAATTCCCTGGGGCGCGCCCGTCCTTTCAAAGGTTCAAGCGGTTGCATCCGAATGGCGCGTTCCATTCCCCAGAATTCTCCGGCAGTCGCATAATGGCGCGCAATGACGCCGCCCGGCGGGACAAAGGTTCATGACACGAAACGCGACAACCATCGCATTCATCGGCTTCGGCGAGGTCGGCAAACGCTTCTCGCGCGACCTCATCGCCAACGAGGGCGTCTGCATCGCGGCCTATGACATCCTTCTGGACGATTCCGCGCGCCGCCCTGCGATGGAAGAGGCCGCGCGTGCGATCGGCGTCACATGCGCGGCAAGCGCCGACGCAGCGTGTCGCGGCGCCGATATCGTGATTTCCGCGGTGACGGCTGACAAGACCGAAGCCGTTGCGGCCGATATGGCGCGCTTTCTCAATGCGGGGCAAATCTATCTCGACGTCAACTCCGCTTCGCCCTCCACCAAGAAGCGCGCAGCCGCGGCGGTCAACGCATCCGGCGCCAGCTACGTTGAAGCGGCCGTCATGGCGGCGGTCCTGCAGCCCGGCATTCGCGTTCCGATCCTTGCCGGCGGTCCGGCCGCGCAGGCCGCGGCGGAGCGGCTGAATAAACTTGGCATGAATCTTACCCCGGTCGCGAGCGAGTATGGCCGCGCCTCGGCAATCAAGCTCTGCCGCAGCATCATGATCAAAGGGATCGAGGCGCTGATCGTGGATTGCGCGCGCGCGTCGCGCCATTGGGGCGTCGAGCGCGATGTCTACGGAAGCCTCGGCCAGACGTTTCCGTCCATCGTTTGGTCCGAACTCGCCGATGCCATGGCCGAGCGGGTTGGAAAGCATGGCGTGAGGCGAGCCGCGGAAATGCGCGAGGCCGCTGAGATGCTGTCGGAGATGGGTCTCGAGTCCGGGCTTGCGCGTGCGGTCGCGGATGCTCAGGAAAGTGGCGCGCGTGCACGCAAGGAAGGCCGCTGACAATCGCAATCCCGATGGGGATGTCGGAGAGCGTTGCTCCGCTCACGCCCCATATTTCACCGAACATCCATAAGCGCGCGACGAGCTGATCGATACCGGCTTGCCCAGCGCGATCTCGGAGAGCGCCTGATCGACGAAATTCTTGGCGATCTTCAAGTCGTCGAGCCGCGCCGAGGGCTGGTCGTCGATGCCGCCCATATAGACGAGCGCGCCGTCGCCGCCGATCACATACATATGCGGCGTGGCGCGTGCGCCGTAAGCGTGTCCGACCTTGCCCGTGGGATCGAACAGCACCGCGGACGGCGCCGCGCCGCGATCGGCGGTGAGCTTGTTCGCCTGTTGCGGCGAGACATGTCCCTGCTCGCCCGGAGCAGAGGAGATCACCGACAGCCACACCACGCCTTGCGCGGTCCATTTTTTCTGCAGCGCCTGCATGTTGTTGCCGCGATAATGTTTGCCGACATACGGACATTCGTGGTTGGTCCATTCGAGCACGACGGTCTTGCCTTTGAAGTCCGAGAGCGAGAGGGCGCGGCCGCTGGAGTCGGTGAGGGTGAAGGCAGGCGCAGGAACTCCGATGCGCGCCTGGGCGCTTGCGGGCTGCGTGCTCGCGTCCGAAGCGATGATCGCCGCCATGCCGAAAAGGCCGGCGGCAAAGACCCGACATTGCTCAGAGATGCTCATGGAAAGATGCTCCCGGATTTGAGCTCGGGATCATAGCGTCCGCGGCGTTTGCCGGCGCGTCAAAAAACGGTGATGAAGCCGTTCGTGGCCATGAGGGGAAGGGCGGAGGAACCGTGATTGACTTCATTTTCTTCAGCCGACGTATCGCGAAACACCTGCAGATTTGAGCCAGAACAAATCCATCCGGCCCGCGGCGCGTATCATGTCCTGATTGATCGGCGAGCCATTCCGCCCGGCGCTCGCCGATACAGCCGGAGGATGCCCTGAAATGAATCCGATCCCGCGATTGCGGACCTATGCGGGTCCGGCGCTTCTCTCCTACGGCTTTCGGCCGTTCTTCCTGTTCGGAGCGATTTTTGCCGCGGGCGCCGTTCTCCTGTGGCTGCCGATGTCCAGCGGCGAACTGTCGATGGCGACGGCCTTCGCGCCACGCGACTGGCATGTTCATGAGATGCTGTATGGCTACATCGCGGCCGTGATGACCGGATTTCTTCTGACCGCGATCCCGAACTGGACGGGGCGGCTGCCGATCCAGGGCGGGCCTTTGCTGGTGCTGGTCGCGGTCTGGCTCGCCGGACGCCTGGTCGTCGCATTGTCGGCGACGATCGGATGGCTGCCGGCGGCGATCGTCGATGTCTGCTTCCTCGTGCTGGTCGCGGCGGCAGCGGCGCGCGAGATCGCCGCCGGGAAAAACTGGCGCAACCTCAAGATCGTGGCCATGATCGGCTTGCTGCTGGCCGGGAATATCGCGTTTCATATCGAGGCGCATCTTTATGGCGTCGCGGATCATGGCATCCGCATCGGCATCGCGGCGATGGTCCTGCTGATCACCGTGATCGGCGGCCGCATCATTCCAAGCTTCACGCGCAACTGGCTGGCGCGCGAAAATCCGGGGCCGCTGCCTGCGCCATTCGCGCGCTTCGACGCGATCGTGATCGCGATGACCGCGGCGTCGTTGGCGCTTTGGGTCGCGGCTCCGGCCTCGAACTGGGTCGCGCTGGCGCTCGCGGTGACGGGCCTATCGCAGGCCGCCCGGCTCTTGCGCTGGGCAGGCTATCGGACCTTGCGCGACCGCCTGGTGCTCATCCTGCATGTCGGTTACGTTTTCATTCCGCTGGGATTTTTGCTCGTCGGCGCCGCGGCATCCGGGATCGTGCCGATCAGCGCCGGGCTCCATGCATGGACCGCCGGCGCCGCCGGATTGATGACGCTCGCGGTGATGACGCGCGCCAGCCTTGGCCATACCGGCCAGGCGCTCGTGGCATCCGCGGAGACTCAATTGATTTATGCGCTGGCGGCGATCGCGGCATGCGCCCGCATCGGCGCCGCGACGGTCCCGCAATGGAACGAGCCGCTGTTGTGGCTGTCGGGGCTTGCCTGGGCGGCGGCGTTTATCGGTTTTGCGATCGCTTACGGACCGGCGCTGTGGGGCCGGCGCAAGGCGATCTGACGCGACGTCAGACGGCGATCGAATGCCGCGCCTGCTCGCGCGACAGATAGGCGTCGAAGGCGGCGGCCACGAGCCGGACAAACGGCCGGCCTTGCTCGGTCATTGTCACGCGCCGTCCGTCGATCCGCACCACGCCGTCAGCCGCGAGTGGCTCAAGGGCGGATAGTTCGGCGGAGAAATTGTCCGCCGGCGCGGCCTCCGAGTCTCGGGCGATGAGGTCGAGATCGACCGTGAGATCGCACATCAGGCGCTCGATGATGCGGCCGCGCATGTGATCGTCCGCCGACAGCGCGACGCCTTTCACGGTTGCGAACCGCCCCGCTTCGATCGCGCGCGAATAGCCGCCGGTGTCGACTGCGTTCTGCACGAAACCTTGCGGCAGTTTTCCGATCGCGGATGCGCCGAGGCCGATCAACGCGTCGGCCCGGTCGGTGGTGTAGCCTTGGAAATTCCGGTGCAGGCGGCCGGCGCGCATGGCGGTCGCGAGTTCGTCCGCAGGCTGCGCGAAATGATCGAGACCCACCGGCACGTATCCCAGTCCGGCAAGGGTCTTGGATGCAGCTCGCGCCTGCGCGACCCGCCCGGAAAGATTGGGCAACGCCGTCTCGTCGATGAGGCGCTGATTTTTCTTCATCCATGGCACATGCGCGTAGCCGAATATCGCGATCCGCTGCGGATCGAGCGAAGCGGCGATCTCGACATTCCGTCTGACGTCGCGAATTGTCTGCAACGGCAATCCATACATGAGATCGATATTGATGTTGCGGATTCCGGCGTCTCTCAACGCCGCGACCGCCGATGTGACGATCTCGAACGGCTGCACGCGTCCGATCGCCTGCTGAACGCGGGGCGAGAAATCCTGGACGCCGAGACTTGCGCGATTGACGCCGAGTTCGGCCAGCGCGCGGGCGAGTGGCCGCGTGACCTGGCGCGGGTCGAGCTCGATGGCATGTTCGCGAAGGGCGGACAGGTCGAAGGCGTCGGCGAGCCTGTCCACGATCCGCCGGATGTTCGTCTCCCCGAGGATCGAGGGCGTTCCGCCGCCCCAGTGAAGATGCACAACCTTGCGCCGCCCGGCCGCGGCCGCGGCCAGCGCGATTTCCTCGGCAAGCCTGTCCGCATAGCGTTCGATGGGGTCGCGCCGCCGCGCGGCCTTGGTATGGCATCCGCAGTAAAGGCAGATTTCGGTGCAGAAGGGGACGTGCAGATAAAGCGACAGCGTCGCGGCCGCGGGCAGAGCGGCGAGCCACGATGCGTAAGTCTCCGGTCCGATTGTCCCGGTGAAATGCGGCGCGGTTGGGTAGGATGTGTAGCGCGGGACGTTTCGCTCCGCGCGTATCAGGTTTCCGTTCATGGATAATCCATGACAGCCCCCGCGGCCTTTTCCTTTGATCGACGTCAAATGAATGCGGCCTCGTCCTGCCGGAATTTGCGCCAGATCAAGGACAACCGATGGCGCGCCGCCGAAAAGTGAACAAAAGTCCGGGAGATTTGGGATGTCACTCCTTGAGCGGATCGATCGCAAAATCGGCAATATGAGCGCCATGCTGACGCGGTTCGGCATCGATCCGGCCGCGTTTGCGCAGCAGCGGCTCGGTACCTTGTTCACGAGTTCGATGCGCGCCTGCCAGACATGCCCGAACGGCGCGATCTGCAGCGGCTGGCTCGAAAGTACGAGCAGTCAGATCGATCGCATTCCCGAATTCTGCCCGAATGGCCTGCGTTTTGAGGCTGTTAAAGCCATGATGAGCGAGCAAAACTCGCTCAATTGATCGGATCCGCCGAGACGTTGTAGGGTGACATCGCCTTTGGGGAGAGGGATATCCGGGTGCAAAATCATTTGCCGTCTTCCATCCTGGCTGTCGTCTATACGAACGGGCTCGCGGCCGACCGGTTTCTCTCGGAGCTTGGATATTCGCTTCGATCCGCGGGAGCGGCTATCGCCGGTCTGGTGCAGCGCAATTCCTTCGTGCGCGATCCGGTCAAATGCGACATGGTGGTCGAGGAGCTGTTCTCGGGCGCCATTCTGCAATTGTCGGAAGACCGCGGCCGGCACGCGCGCGGATGCCGGCTGGATCGGGCCGTGTTGTCGGAAGCGGCCGCGTTGCTGATCAAGGCATTGGCCGAAAATCCCGACATCCTCGTTTTGAACAAGTTCGGAAGGACCGAGGCGGAAGGAGCGGGCCTGCGCGACGTCTTGGCCCAGGCGGCGGCGCAAGGCGTTCCGGTTGTCGTCGGCGTTCCGTTCCGCAATCTCGATCAATGGCGTGTATTCGCCGGCGATATGGCGGAGGAATGCCCGGTCGATTCCGCCCATGTGCGGCGCTGGCTTTTGTCGCGCAATATCCTGCCGGAGCGCGAGCGGCAGGCCGCCGCGGCCTCGACCGGCGATTCGAGCCTCTTGCCCGAGTAAGGCGCCGGCTCTCCGGCCGGACTTTGCCGCGTCAGCCGTCGATCAGCGATGTCGGTTGCGCGAACGCGGACAGCGCCGAACGGTTTTCGATAACGATCTCGCGGCTGCCGCTTTTGATCCCGTGTTTGGACAGAAGCGACAAATTGCGCGACAGGTTTTCAGGCGTCATGCCGAGTTGCGACGCGAGCGTGCGTTTGTCGCAGGCGAATGTCACATGTCCGGCGCGCCCCTGCTGCTCGTCGGATTTCAGGATCCAGTTTGCCAGCCGTTCCGCGCTGCTGCGCAGCTTCTCGTTCTTGAGCGCGCGCACGACGCCCCGGTAGCGAAGCGCGAGTTCATTCACGACGGCGCGGGCGAAAGCGGCGTCCTTGCTGAAAACCTCGCGGACTTTCTCCGCCGGCAACATCAGGATAAGCGCTTCGGTCAGCGTCCTGGCCGATTTCAAATAGACTTCGTCCCGGATGACCGCCGCGAGAATGAATGTGGTGACCGGCCGGATGATGTCGATGGTGGTTTCGCGGCCGTCATGCGCGGCGAATAATTCAACGCTGCCCTCCACGACGATGTGGAGGAAATCCGGCAGCGCGCCCTCATCGATCAGAACGACATGCGGCGGGAATCGCTGCAGCAACGCGGCCGCGGTGAGATATTCGAAATGCGGATCGGCCACTTCGTGAAAGAGCGGCAGATTCCGCACAAGGGTCAGCTCTGATGCTCGCATGTCTTATTTTTAGCATTGCATGCTCAGACTCGCTTGATTTTTATCAAGCGCCGATGGCAACAATGTCAAGTCATTGATGTACATACGTAATTCTCCGTTCTTTTGAGCTATCGCAAAGCTGGCGCCGGTTCTCCCTGCTTTCGTGCGCCCGACGATTTTTGTCGCGACGAACAGGGGCTCCGATGAACGCGAAAACGCAGATTGTTCCGGCAAAATCCCATGCCGTTCCCGCGGGCCAGAGCACCGCGCTCTGGATGTCCACCATCTCTTTCACCGTTTGCTTTGCGGTATGGACGATTTTTTCCATCATCGGAATCCAGATCAAGAAGGATCTCGGGCTCAACGAGACACAGTTCGGGCTTCTGGTCGGAACGCCGATTCTCACCGGTTCTCTGATCCGCATTTTCCTCGGTATCTGGACCGATCAATATGGCGGTCGCCTCGTCTATACGCTGACCATGCTCGCGGCGGCGGTCGCGACCTATCTGCTGACATACGCGACGACCTATCCGCAATTCCTGATCGCAGCGCTTGGGGTCGGCATCGCCGGCGGTTCGTTCGCGGTCGGCATTGCTTATGTATCCCGCTGGTATCCGACCGCGAAGCAGGGCACCGCGCTCGGAATTTTCGGCGCCGGCAATGTCGGCGCCGCGGTCACCAAATTCATCGCGCCGTTCATCCTGGTCGCTTATGGCTGGCCCGCCGTCGCCCAGATCTGGGCCGCGGCAATCGCCGTCATGGCGATTGTGTTCTGGCTCACCACCAAGGACGATCCGGTTCTGGTCGAGCGCCGCGCCAAGCGAATCAAGCCGAAAAGCGCGTGGCTGGAACTCGACTCGCTCAAGAATGTCCAGGTCTGGCGTTTCGCGCTTTATTATTTCTTCGTGTTCGGCGCCTTCGTCGCGCTCGCGCTGTGGCTGCCGCGCTACCTGATCGGCGTCTACGGCCTCGACATCACGACCGCGGGCATGCTCGGCGCGGCCTATTCCGTTCCCGCCAGCATCTTCCGCGCCTATGGCGGGCACCTTTCGGATAAATACGGCGCGCGCCGCATCATGTACTGGACGTTCTTCGTCTCGGTGCTGGTCACGTTCATCCTGTCCTATCCGCCGACGCAATACACGGTGAAGGGCATCGGCGGCCCGATCAGCTTCCATCTCGAGACCGGTGTCGCGACATTCACGGTGCTGGTCTTCGTGCTCGGTTTTTTCATGAGCCTCGGCAAGGCCGCGGTCTACAAGCACATCCCGGTTTATTATCCGAACAATGTCGGAGCGGTGGGCGGCTTGGTCGGCATGATCGGCGGGCTCGGCGGCTTCGTTCTGCCGATTGCCTTCGGTGTTCTCAACGATCTGACCGGGA
>CAMDXM010000168.1 GCA_945878025.1 Pseudorhodoplanes sinuspersici
CGTCTTCGCGACCATCACGATCCAGAGCCCGGTGAAAATACAGAGCGGAAACCCCCACATCGCAAGCAGCCCGCGTCCGGTCACCGCGGAAAGCAGGATCAGCAATACGGTCGGGCCCCATGCCAGGAGCGTGACGATGCGGAACGTCTCGTTCGCAAAATCGAATCTGAAATTGTCCGTCCAGGGTTTGCCCTTCCAGGGACGATATAGCGGCGAGGCGATGAAGAAGGCCGGGGCCATCGCGCCGAGATGCGACACCAGAAACAGGAACGGATGAAGGAAGTGATCGTAAAAGCCGCGATAGGGCAACGCGCGCGCCTCGGCATAGGCGAAAGGAAGAAAGTCGTTGCGCACCAGCCAGACGAGATGCGGCGAAGCGACCGCGAGCGCGACCAGCGCGGCGACATAGGGGCCCGGCGTCCGCAAGCTGCGGCGCGCCTTCGCATCGAACAGAAGATAGAGCGCGAGCGGGATGGCGAGGATCGCGACGAAATATTTCGACCACAGCGCGCCGCCGAGCGCCGCGCCGAGCAGTATCCACCAGAGCAGGCGGCCCGATTGCAGCGCGCGCATGAACGACAATCCCGCCAGCGCCCAGAACGGAAGCTGGATGACGTCGTGGTTGAATTTCGGCGACGTGAAATTGAAAAAATGAATGCCGTCGACGATCAGGATCGAGACCAGTGCGCCGGTCGCGCCCACGATCGGCAGCGCCGCCATATAGGCGAAAGCGAAGCATGCCAGCACCACGATCTGCGCCAGGAGGTAATACGCGATATCGCGCCCGACCAGCCGGTAGACGATTTCGACCATCCACCAGGGCAGCGGCGGCAGCTTGTCGTGGCCGAGCTGCCATTCGCGTCCGTATGTCAGCGCCTCGATCAGGTCGAGCGGAAGATTGGGATAGAGGATCGCCGGCAGGGCGGTCCAGAGGATCGCGTGCAGCGCGCAGAATGCCGCGAAAGCCCGGCATGGATTCTCCGCCAACCATGCGGTCAATCGGGAATTCAAGGGAGGCAGGGTCTGGACCGTCGGATGGGTCATGGATTTCTTTTGGATTTCGTTCGATTAAGGCAGTGGAATTCGTTAGGCTTGCGTGGTCCGGGTGGGTCGTGGACAGTGTAACGCGGGCTGGCGAATCACGGCCACTCCCGTCCGCATGGGTAAGCCGATGTTGCGCCTGACAGCCATCTTTATCGCGGTCTGTGTCGTCCTGATTGCAGCCTCGCTTGGCGCGGTGGTTTATCTGGTGCTTGGCCTGTCGACGGCCGAATCCGCGATTGTGGCGCTGGCCGCGCTCGCCACCCTCACCATCTACAACGCCGTTTCGTCGCGCGTCCGCGATCGCAGCGATGTCGGCGACCAGATCGCCGATCTGTCGCGTGGAACCGCCGATCTCGCCCGCCAGGTGGGCGAATTGGGACGCAAGATCGCGACGTTCGAAAACGATTCCGGCAATCTCGAGCGCCGCATCAAGACCGCCATCGGCCCGCTATCGTCCGAAATGGGCGAACTTGGCGCGCTGGTGAAGAATCTGGCGGAGACGATAGGGGCGCATGAAGCAAGGATCGCGGCGCTCGGCTCCGGCGCGGCCCCGCGAGGCAAGGCGGCGTTCCCGCCAGGCAAATCCGTCGCAGGCCAGCCGGACGATATCCACGAACGGATCGAGCCGGAGGCGGGAACCAAGGCTGAAAACAAGGCCGAGCCATCCCCCGCCGATCAGGAGAGCGGCCCGTTCAAGGGAAAAAGCAGCGAAGAGATCGTTGCGATCATCCGCGAAGCGGTCGACGCCAATCGCATCGATCTTTATCTGCAGCCGATCCTCACCCTGCCGCAACGCAAGGTGCGCTATTACGAGTCGATGACGCGGCTGCGCACGGCGGATGGCGCGCTCATCGTCGCCGCGGATTTTCTCAAGCACGCCGAAAATGCCGGCCTGATGCCGAAAATCGACAATCTGATGCTGTTCCGCTGCGTTCAGGTGCTTCGCCGCCTGCTGCAGAAGAATCGCGAGATCGGATTGTTCTGCAATATCGCGGCGTCGACGCTCAACGATCCGGAATTTTTTCCGCAATTCTCGCAATTCATGGAGGCGAACCGCGCGCTCGCCCCCTCGCTGCTGCTCGAGTTGTCGCAGGACGCCTGGCGTTCGATGGGGCCGATGGAGCAGGAAAGTCTTTCGGCATTCGCTGAAAGCGGATTCCGGTTTTCGATGGATCAGGTCACCGATCTGCGGATGGAGCCGCGCGATCTGTCGGAACGCGGCATCCGCTTCGTCAAGATCCAGGCCGCGCTTCTGCTCAACAAGGCCGCGGCGCCGACCGACATTCACGCGGGCGACCTTTCCGATCTCCTGGGCCGGTTCGGCATCAGCCTCGTCGCCGAGCGCATCGAAACCGAAGCGGTCGTGGTCGACCTGCTCGATTACGATGTCCGGTTCGGGCAGGGCTTCCTGTTCTCGCCGCCACGGCCGGTCCGCGCCGAGGCGTTGCAGGGCGTCGGCGAACGCGACGTGGTCGCCCGCGACGCAGCGCCTGTGCGCGCCGCGATCTAGAGCATGATCGTCTGTGCCTGAATCGATTTTGGATTCTCAGCAAGCGCCGCGCGCTCCGTTCACCTCTCCCCGCTTGCGGGGAGAGGTCGACCGTTGAAGCGAAAGCGAAGACGGTCGGGTGAGGGGGTCGACCGTGATCGACGCGCGCGTGTGCCGCTTCATATTACAGAGATCATGCACTAGCCGCGAGCTGTCCCGCCTTCGCGAAGCCCGCCTCGGCTTGCGAAGCAAGGCCGGAAAAGATCGTGCTCCGAGGGTGACGCAGACACACGGATGGTCTAAGACCTCCCGCCCGCTCAACCGGTTTTCCCAAAGCCCCCCTTATCCAGCGTGATCCAGCTCACCGAACATTTTTCCGCTCTCGCGGCGAACTACGATGTCGTGCTTTCCGACGTGTGGGGCGTGACGCATAACGGCGTCTCGGCTTTCCCGGACGCTGGCGAGGCGCTGGCGCGATTTCGGGCGGGCGGCGGCGCCGTCATTCTGATCACAAATGCGCCGCGCCGCGGCGAAGAGGTGAGCCGGCAGCTCGATCTATTCGGCGTTCCTCGCAACGCCTATGACGGGATCGCGTCGTCCGGCGACGTTACGTGCGGGGTCATGGCGGAGCGGCCCGGGCAGTCGGTGTTTCATCTCGGCCCGCGCCGCGATCTGTCCATCTTCGATGGTCTCGGAATTCGTTTTGCGCCGGTCGAGGAAGCGGATTACGTCGTGTGCACCGGATTGTTCGACGACGACGTCGAGACGCCCGAATCCTATCGCGACATGCTCACCGTCATGCGCCGCCGCGCCTTGTTCATGGTGTGCGGCAATCCGGACGTCGTGGTGGAGCGCGGCGACAAGCTGGTCTATTGCGCCGGAGCGGTCGCGGATCTTTACGGCAGTCTTGGCGGCGAGGTGTATTATGCCGGCAAGCCCTATTCTCCGATCTACGAGATGGCGCTCGCCAAGGCGACGCATGCGCGCGGAACGAAAGCGCCGCTGTCGCGCGTGCTGGCGATCGGCGATTCGGTGCGGACGGATCTGAAAGGGGCCGCGGCTTTCGGGATCGACTGCCTGTTCATCACGGCAGGAATCCATGCCGAGGAATTGGGCGGCCGCCACGAACCGGATCTGCGGCGGCTTGAGGAAATCTTCGCGGATGCCGGACTGGCGGCGCGTGCGGTGACCCGCACGCTGGTCTGGTAAAGAGCCGCCGCGCGGCTCTTCCCTTTTTGAATTAGGCCGGTTCGGTGAAGACGGCGTCGATCTTGGTCTTCAGCGTCTGTGCGTTGAACGGCTTGACGATGTAGTTGTTCACGCCCGCCTTCTTGGCCGCGATCACGTTCTCGGTCTTGGATTCCGCGGTGACCATGATGAAGGGCGTCGTCTTCAATTCCGGATTGGCGCGCACTTCCTTCAGGAGGTCGTAGCCGGTCATCGGCTCCATGTTCCAGTCGGAGATGATCAGGCCGTATTTCTTCTCGCGCATGCGTTCGAGCGCGATCGTGCCGTCGGAAGCTTCGTCGACATTCTCAAAGCCGAGCTGCTTCAGGAGATTGCGGATAATCCGGATCATGGTGTTGTAATCGTCCACCACAAGGATCGGCATCGAGAGATCGATAGACATTCTATCCTCACTATCTTCCGGCCTGCCTGACGCGGTTCTGCGTCGCGGACCCCCAAGCCGGGAATTCCAAGCGGGCAGAACCTAGCAATGCGCATTGAATAAGCGGTTAATCGGGTTCCACCCGCGATTCGGCGCGAACGGCGTCCAAAGGCCCAATTGCCGCGGACTTTTCGTTCGTTCATTGTCCAAGCGTTAACTATCGCGAGTTTTTGCATGTCCGGTGCGACAACCTCAGTTCCCCCGAAGGCCGCCGTCGATCCGCGCCAGGTGAGAGCGCTCCTCTTCGAGGATCTGCGGGTCGGGATGCGCGAAGTCCTGATGAAATCGGTGATGGAGACCGACGTGGTGGGCTTTGCGCTGCTGTCGGGGGACGACAATCCGATCCATCTCTGCGACACTTATGCGGCGGGGACGAAATTCGGCCAGCGCATCGCGCATGGGCTTTACACCGCGAGCCTGATCTCGGCCGTGCTCGGAACGCGGCTGCCGGGGCCGGGCGCGGTCTACCGCTCGCAGACCCTGAATTTCCACGCCCCGGTCCGGATCGGCGACGTCGTGACCGTCATTGTCGAGGTGGTGGAGCTCGTCCCGGAAGGGCGCAAAGTCCGCCTGCATTGCGAGGCGCTGATCGACAACCGCACCGTCCTCGACGGCGAAGCGGTGGTTTCGGTGCCGGGACGGTCGGCGAAGCCGGCCTGAGGCAGCCTTGCTGCTGGCAGGTTTGCCCGCTTGACTTGCAGTCGCTTGACTTAAACGCGCGGGCGGACGACACGGGACGCCTCGTAAAAGCCTCCTCTTTCGCGCATCCGCATGGCCGCAACGCCCCCGACGTCTTCCTTCACGGTCGTCCGCGACAACGCGGATGCCGGTGCGCTCAAGCGCGCCGTGATCGCGATCGGCAATTTCGACGGCGTGCATCGCGGCCATCGCGCGGTGATCGGCAAGGCCATCGCGCGCGCCCGCGCGCTCTTCGTCCCGGCGGCGGCGCTCACGCTCGAGCCGCATCCGCGCAGTTATTTCCGTCCGAGCGATCCGCTTTTTCGCTTGAGCGACGAGAAGCTGAAACTGCGCCTGCTCGCGGGTTCGGGTCTCGACGGCGCCATCGTACTCGCCTTCAACGCGGCGCTCGCCAATCTCCCCGCTGGGGAATTCGTTTCGCGCGTGCTGGTGGACACTTTCGCCGTCTCCGGCGTCGTCACGGGATTCGATTTTCATTTCGGCAAGGATCGCGGCGGCTCCCCCGCCTATCTCGCCGCCGAGGGCAAGGCGCGCGGGTTTCCGGTCGACATCGTTCCGGCGCTCGAGGACGAAGGCCGCCCGGTTTCGTCCGGCACCATCCGCGCGGCGCTTTCGGCGGGCCGCGTGGTCGAGGCGGCGGAGCTTCTCGGCTATCCCTGGTTCGTCTCCGGCGAGGTGATCCACGGCGACAAGCGCGGCCGCGATCTCGGATTCCCGACCGCCAATCTGCGGCTTCCTCCCGCCTGCGCGCTCAAGCACGGCATCTATGCCGTGCGCGTTGTGCTCGACGGACAATATCTCGATGGCGTCGCGAGCTTCGGCCGGCGGCCGACCTTCGACAACGGGGCGCCCTTGCTGGAGGTTTTCCTGTTCGATTTTTCCGGCGATCTCTATGGCCGCGGCATCGACGTCGCCTTCATCGCATGGCTGCGGCCGGAGCAGCTTTTCGAATCGGCCGAGGCGCTGATCGTCCAGATGGGCCGCGACAGCGAACAGGCTCGCGCCGCTTTGGCGCGCGCCGGAACGGTCGTTCTGCCGGTTTCGGCGTGACGCCTCCCGGTCCCGGATTTGTCGCGAAAATCAACGGGCTTTCCGAGCCGCCGCGCTTGCCTCAACCGCCGGCTGTCGGCCCGGCTGCGCGCTTTTAACAAGATGGTAACCACAAACCGGCACTGTACGAAGCGGTGGTGGACGCAATTTTCAGACGGAATCATGAAAAGAATTTTCAGCGGCTTTAGCCTGGCCAACCGGGCGCTCATCCTGATCGGCCTTGTGGTGGCCCTGACCGCGGCCTGCGTCGTGGCGTCGGCCTATTGGGCGCTCAGCAACGAATTCAACGCCAAGGCGCGCGACGATATCGAGACCAACCTGCGCACGCTCGCGCTGGTTTACGCGGAAAAATTTCCGGACACGAAGCTCAAGCTCGGGGACAACAAGGTCGTTCGCGCCGAGGTGCCGAGCTTCCCTGGCATTTTCCCGGATCACAATATCGTGGACACCACGGCTGCCCATGCCGGCGGCGTCGCGACCCTGTTCCAGTGGGACCAGGCCACCAAGCAATTCATCCGCCGCACCACCAACGTGAAGAAGGAAAACGGCGATCGCGCCATCGGCACGCAGCTCGCGCCCGATCATCCGGGCCAGGAGCCGTTGCGTGCAGGCACGGCCTACAAGGGACCGGCGATTCTGTTCGGCCGCAAATTCTACACGGCTTATTTTCCGATCGTCGATGCGCAGAACAAGACGCTGGGTTTGCTCTTTGTCGGCATGCCGATCGAGATCTACGACACGATGCTCAAGCGGAGCATCGAGCACATGGTGACGGCGGCGGCGCTCGGTATTCTGATCGTGCTCTGTCTCAGTCTGTTCCTCGTGCGTCGCAGTCTCACCCCGTTGCGCGACGTCACGGCGACGATCGACGGCATGACCAAGGGCAAGCTCGACATCCAGATTCCGCATACCGGCCGCGGTGACGAGATCGGGCTGATTGCCCGCGCGCTCGCGGTGTTCCGCGATGCCGCCGCGCGCAATCGCGCTATGGAAAGCGAAGAGCGCACCAAGACCGAAGACGAACGCAAGCGTGTACAGACGGTCGAGCAGGTGACCCGAGAATTCGAGGCCAATGTCGCCTCGCTCCTCGGCGAAGTCGGCAAGACCATCAGCGCGCTCGAAGGCGACGCTGCGACCATGCGCACGCATGCCGAGACCACGCGCGAGCGCGCGCAGAGCGCCGCGAAATCCGCCGGCCAGGCCAGCGAGAATGTCCAGTCCGTCGCCGCCGCGACCGAAGAAATGGCCGGTTCGGTCAACGAGATCGGCCGCCAGGTGAGCTCGTCGTCCGAAATCGCCACCCGCGCGGTGAAAGAGGCCGAGGACACGAATCGCCAAGTGAAGGAATTGTCCGCCGCCGCGGTGAAGATCGGCGAGATCGTGAGCCTCATTCAGACCATCGCCGCGCAGACCAATCTCCTGGCGCTCAATGCCACGATCGAATCCGCGCGCGCCGGCGAAGCCGGCCGCGGCTTCGCGGTCGTCGCATCCGAAGTGAAATCGCTCGCGACGCAGACCGGCAAGGCGACCGAGGATATCGGCCGCCAGATCGAGGAAATGCAGAAAGCGACCAACGCGGCGGTCGCCGCCATCGGCGGCATTTCCGAGACCATCGGCGCGATGGACCGCATCGCGGTCACGATCGCGACCGCTGTCGAGGAGCAGAGCGCCGCGACCCAGGAAATCGCCCGCGGCGTCGGCAGCGCCAAGGGCGAGGCCGAGACCGCGCGGATTTCGATCTCCGACGTCGAGGATGTCGCGAGCGAAACCACCCGCGCGTCCGACGCGGTGTCGAATGCGGCGGCCGACATGGCCGCTCGGCTGCGCGGCCTCGACGACGAGATCAAGAGCTTCCTGACGCGGATGCAGGCGGCTTAAGCAATCTGCTCTCAAGCTGTCATCGCCGGGCTTGTCCCGGCGATCCCGCTTAGGGTCGCACATTGGCCGCCTTATCGGGATGGCAACTGAACTCGGGCTTGCCCGAGTTCAGCGCTAAGATTGGCCAAGTCGGGTAAACCCGACTTGGAGTGTCAGGCCCGGCCATGACATTTTAGGGCTGTGATGCTTTAGCTTTTCCCCTCGCGATGCCCCTGCTACACACCCGCCATGACCAAGCCTGAACGCGACTATTCCGAGACATTGTTCCTGCCGCAGACGGATTTTCCGATGCGCGCCGGGCTCCCGCAGAAGGAGCCGGAGCTGCTCGCGCGCTGGCAGAAACAGGGTCTCTACCGGCAGCTGCGCGAGGCCGCCAAGGGGCGCGTGAAATTCGTCCTGCATGACGGCCCGCCCTATGCCAACGGCAACATCCATATCGGGCACGCGGTCAACAAGATCCTGAAAGACGTGGTGACGCGCAGCCAGCAGATGCTCGGCTTCGATTCCAATTACGTGCCGGGCTGGGACTGTCATGGTCTCCCCATCGAGTGGAAAATCGAGGAGGAATACCGCGCCAAGGGCAAGACCAAGGACGCGGTGCCGGGGGTGGAATTTCGCCGCGAGTGCCGCGCCTTCGCGGAAAAGTGGATCGATATCCAGCGCGAGGAATTCAAGCGCCTCGGCGTCGAAGGCGACTGGGATCATCCCTATTCGACCATGGATTATTTCGCGGAGGCTCAGATCGCCCGCGAGATCATGAAATTCGCGGCGAACGGCACGCTCTATCGCGGCTCCAAGCCGGTGATGTGGTCGGTGGTGGAAAAGACCGCGCTTGCCGAGGCGGAAGTGGAGTACGAGGATTTCACCAGCGATACGGTGTGGGTGAAGTTTCCGGTGCAAGCGGGCGCGAACAAAAACCCGAATGCTCATGAAAAGAATCTGCTTGGCGCCAGCGTTGTCATTTGGACAACGACCCCTTGGACCATTCCAGGAAATCGCGCGATAAGCTACTCGCCGAAAATCAGCTATGGTGTGTATGAAGTCACTGATGCACCGGAAGGTAACTGGGCGAAGAAGGGCGATCGGTACATACTGGCCGACAAGCTCGCGCCTGATGTAATGAAAGCCGCGAAGGTGGATGGCAATTACGTCCGGCATCAAGATATTGATCCGCACAAACTCATTACTTGCTTCCATCCGTTAAGAGGCAATGGGTACGAGTTTCTTGTTCCGTTGCTTCCTGGCGATCACGTCACCGATGACGCGGGCAC
>CAMDXM010000169.1 GCA_945878025.1 Pseudorhodoplanes sinuspersici
CTCCATTGGGTGAGCGGGAAGGCTTTTTCACCGGCTATTACGAGCCGATCATTGACGGTTCGAAATGGCCGAGCGACGCGTTCACGACGCCGCTCTATCGCCGTCCACCCGATATGCTGATCTCCCGGCTGCGTCATTCGACAAAAAAGGGAAAATCCGGCAAACGCGTCGTCAAGAAAAGCGCGCCTTTCTACGACCGCGTCGCGATCGAGGATGGCGCGATCGCGGGCCGCGATCTCGAAATCTGTTATGTCAACGTGATCGACGCCTTTTTCGCGCAGATTCAAGGGTCAGTGCGCGTGCGTCTCGAAGACGGTTCGATGCTGCGGCTGAATTACGATACGCAGAACGGCCATCCCTATACGGCCGTGGGACGGTTCCTCGTGGAGCGCAAGATCTACACGAAGGAAGAAATCTCGATGCAGAAAATTCGCGAATGGATGGAAGCCAATCCCGAAGAGGGCAAGGCGCTGCGCCGTGAGAACAAATCGTTCGTGTTCTTCCGCGAAACGCCGCTCGGCCCCGAGGATGAGCCCCCGGGCGCGCAGGGCATCGCGCTGACGCCGGGCCGCTCGATCGCGGTCGACCGCAATCTGCACACGTATGGGATGCCGTTCTTCATCGACGCGCTGTTGCCGATCCAGTCGGAAAAGCCCGACACCCTGTTCCGCCGGCTGATGGTGGCGCAGGACACCGGCGGCGCCATCGTCGGTCCGGCGCGCGCCGACCTCTATCTCGGCGCCGGCGACGAGGCGGCCCGCGCCGCGGGCCGTTTCAAGCAATTCGGCCGCTTTGTCATGCTGGTGCCGAACGAGCTCGATCCCGGACGACTGGAACGCGATGTTCCATTGCCGCCGGCGCGGCCGAAGATCGACGAGGCGATCAAGGTCGTCGAACGGCGCGATGAGGCGCCAGCCGCGCCGCCTGCTGCCGCGGCGCCCGCGCCCGCAGCCGTCGATCAGGCGGTTCCGTTGCCGAAAGCGAGCCCGCTCAAGAAAAAACAATGAGCAGGGACGAGGGGCGCAAGGGGCGGCGGCTTTCCGACGACGAGAGCGAACTCTGGCGCGGCGTCACGAAATCGATTGCGCCGCTGCGCAAGCGCGTCGTGGCAACAAAGCCCAAGGAAAATCCCAAGGACGGTGATCTTCCGCCGGAACCCACAGCGAAGCCTGCGCCGCGCAAAGCGGCCTTACGGGCTTCGCCGCCGCTTCCGGCGGTGAAACCGAAGCCGCCATCGCCGCCTCCGCTTGCGCCGCTCGACCGGAAAACCAAAAGCCGCATCGCGCGCGGCACACACGCCATCGACGCCCGGCTCGATTTGCATGGGCATACGCAGGCCGAGGCGCATGACGCGCTGCTGCGGTTCTTGCGGCGCGCGAGCGACAAGGGCGCGAGCGTGGTGCTGGTGATTACAGGAAAAGGCGTGCGCGGAGACGGTGAGCGCGGCGTGCTCAAGCGTCAGGTACCGATGTGGCTGTCGCTGCCGGAATTCCGCGAACTTGTGGTCGGCTTCGATGACGCGGCCATCGGCCACGGCGGCGAAGGCGCGCTTTATGTGAGGGTGAGGAAGAAGCGGGAGCGATAGGCGTCGCAAGATCGGCTTCGCCCTTCGAGACGCATTGCTGCGCAATGCTCCTCAGGGTGAGGCCGAAGAGAGAATTACAAAATAAACCGCATCAGATCGGTATTTTTTGTCAGATCGCCGATATGCTTCTCAACATAAGCGCCGTCGATTTTCACCGTCTCACCTGGCCGGTCGGTGGCGGTGAATGAAATCTCGTCCAATACCCGTTCCATCACGGTCTGCAGCCGCCGCGCGCCGATATTCTCCACGCTCGAATTCACCGCCACCGCGATGTCGGCGATGGCGTCGATCGCGTCCGCGGTGAAATCGAGCGTCACGCCCTCGGTCTTGAGCAGCGCGACATATTGCTTGATCAGCGAGGCCTCCGTGTCGGTCAGAATGCGGCGGAAATCCTCGCGCGTGAGCGCCTGCAATTCGACGCGGATCGGCAGGCGGCCTTGCAATTCCGGCAGCAGGTCGGAGGGCTTGGAAATGTGGAACGCGCCCGATGCGATGAACAGGATGTGGTCGGTTTTGACGGACCCGTGCTTGGTCGAAACGGTGGTGCCTTCGATCAGCGGCAGAAGATCGCGCTGTACGCCCTCGCGCGACACGTCGCCGCCCATGCGGCCTTCGCGCGCGCAAATCTTGTCGAGTTCGTCGAGAAACACGATGCCATTCTGTTCCACCGCCTTGATCGATTCCTGCACCAGCTGGTCCTGGTCGAGCAATTTGTCGGATTCCTCATTGAGCAGGATTTCGTGCGATTCTCCGACCGTCATCCGCCGGGTCTTGGGACGGCCGCCGAGCTTGCCGAAAATGTCGCCAATCGAGATCGCGCCCATCTGCGCGCCCGGCATGCCGGGAATATCGATCATCGGCATTCCGCCGCCGCTGCCGGACTGCACCTCAATCTCGATTTCCTTGTCGTTCAATTCACCCGCGCGCAATTTGCGGCGGAAGGATTCCTTGGTGGCGGGGCTCGCGGTCGCGCCGACCAGCGCATCCACCACGCGCTCTTCCGCGGCCTGCTGCGCGCGTGCCTTAACGTCCTTGCGCTTTCGGTCGCGCGTTTGCGTAATGGCGATCTCGACCAGATCGCGAATGATCTGCTCGACGTCGCGGCCGACATAGCCGACTTCGGTGAATTTGGTCGCTTCGATCTTGAGAAAGGGCGCGCCCGCAAGCCGCGCCAGCCGCCGCGAAATCTCGGTCTTGCCGACGCCGGTCGGCCCGATCATCAGGATATTCTTCGGCAGCACCTCCTCGCGCAACTTGTCGTCGAGCTGCAGACGACGCCAGCGGTTGCGCAAGGCGATGGCGACCGCGCGCTTGGCGTCGCCCTGACCGATGATGAAACGGTCGAGCTCGGAAACGATTTCACGGGGGGAGAAGTCGGTCATGCGCGATCTGGAACCGGTGGCAGTTTGGCAGCGATGGCGGGAGATATGAGTGCGATCAGGCGTCTGCGCAACGGATGCCAGCCGACGCCGAGCGTGATCACGAATGCGCCAAGGATGACAAGTGTCGCAAAGAAGATGCCGCCTTGCGACGGCCCGCTTTGTCCGGTCCACATTCCGGCGGCATAAGCGATCACGATTCCGATATAGATCAGCGCCGACACCAGCAACGCGCGCCGGTCGATCGTGATGGCGATGACCGCCAGGATCGCGACGATCAGCAGAATTGCGAGCGCGATGCCGTCGCTCATTTGGGCAAGGCTCGGCGTGATCAGTGAAATCAGCGAATGCACGATCAATGGCGCCGCGAGGAGGTGCAGCCAGAAGGCGCAATCGGAGCGGCGCGTCATGCGATCGCGGTCGGATGCGTCGAACGTCATGGCGGTGGCAAAGACAGCGAGCCCGCATGCCAATGTGACGACGGACCACAGGCTCGCCGAAATCGACCCGGCCGCAATCGTGATCAGGGAAATCGCAAGCAGCACGAGGCTCGCGGCAATCGGCAGCAACGCGAAGGGCAGACGGAAGCGCCAATAATAGAGCGAAGCAGCAGCGGCGCCGATGATTGCCTTGACCGCGGCGGCGGCGGGGAGGCCCGTCAAACCGAAGGCGTCGCGCCAAAAACTGCCGATGACCTGGCCGGGAGCGACCCGCGAGGTCAGCGTCGCGAGATCCGCCGGCACCGCCAGAAAGACGAACAGGATAAAGAAGACAGACAGCAGAATGCCGGGCAACACCAGGCGCATGCGGCCGACCAGCAATTCGGACAGGGCCCAGACGATGACAGCCGCGATCAGGCTCGGCAGCGGAACGCCGCCGGTGAAGAACATCATGCCGAAGCCGAGCAGCAGAATTCCAATCGCAAAAAAGAAATCGTTGAAGCCGGTCATGAAGCGGAAACGCTCGTCTTCCGTTCCGGCCTGTTCGAGCCGCGAGCGATGACGTTCGGCGACAAAAGCACGGAGCGAATCGGCTTGCGCCTGCGGCATCACGCCGGCCGCGACCGCGGCGTCGATATCCTCGATCTCGATGCTCACAATTTTTCCAATGTGACGTTGCGGTTGGTGTAGACGCAGATGTCGGCTGCGATATCGAGCGACTTGCGCACGATCGCCTCAGCGTCGAGCGGCCCGTCGATCAGCGCGCGCGCGGCGGAGAGCGCGTAATTGCCGCCGGACCCGATCCCCATGACGCCGGCCTCCGGTTCCAGCACGTCGCCGGTGCCGGTCAGCACCAGCGAGACGTCCTTGTCGGCGACGATCATCATGGCTTCGAGGCGGCGCAGATAGCGGTCGGTGCGCCAGTCTTTCGCGAGCTCGACCGAGGCGCGCAGAAGCTGCCCCGGATATTGCTCGAGCTTGCTTTCGAGCCGCTCGAACAGCGTGAAGGCGTCGGCGGTGGCGCCGGCAAAGCCGCCGATCACCTCGCCTTTGCCGAGGCGGCGGACCTTTTTTGCGTTGGATTTGACGATCGTTTGGCCGATGGAGACCTGCCCGTCGCCGCCGATAACGACGCTGCCGCCCTTGCGGACGGTCAGGATGGTGGTGCCGTGCCAGGATGGCGATGAATTCTCGCCGGTTTGCATGCGCATTAACCCTCAAGTGCGGTGGTTCAGAAGTTTCCCTGATATCCGCGGCGGGCTCGTAAGGAAACTTCTGAACCAAAACCGCACTGGAATCATAACGTTGCTAGTGTCCCTGGAATCCGAAGTTCGCTGCCTATGGCGCTGCGATTTCAAGCGAACTTCGGATTCGGACACTAGGGTTGCAGGCATTTAGGGATTGATTGCCACTATTGCAAACGCACTGTGCCGGCCGGTGGCGAAGCGCGCCAACCCCTGTTAAAAGGCGCGCATCTTCAAGCCCAAACGACCGGACTCACCATGCGCAAAGGCGCGGTCAAACGCACCACCAAGGAGACCGATATCGACGTCTCGGTCGATCTCGACGGCGCCGGCCTATCCAAGATCGAAACTGGCATCGGCTTTCTCGACCACATGCTCGATCTTCTGGCGCGGCATTCGCGCATGGATATCGCGGTGAAGGCGAAGGGCGATCTGCATATCGACTATCACCACACCGCCGAGGATGTCGGTATCGCGCTCGGGCAGGCGGTAAAGCAGGCGCTCGGTGACCTCAAGGGCATCACCCGCTATGCCGACGTGCATCTGCCGATGGACGAGGCCTTGACGCGCGTCGCCATCGACGTCTCGGGCCGCCCGATGCTGGTGTTCAAGGTCAAGTTCGTGCGCGACAAGATCGGCACCTTCGACACCGAGCTCGTCAACGAATGGTTCCAGGCCTTCGCGATGAATGCCGGCATCACGCTGCATGTCGAGACATTGTACGGCACCAACGACCACCATATCTCGGAATCGTGCTTCAAGGCGCTGGCGCGCGCGTTGCGCGCGGCTTTCGCCATCGATCCGCGCGCCGCGAACGAAATTCCCTCGACCAAGGGTTCGCTCGGCAACTGAGCGCTCAAAGGACAAGCGATGTCTGTTTACACCGTGCATGAGCCGCCGCAGCGGGATCCCGGCGCAGCCGCCGAACCGGAACGCTTCGTGTTCGTGCGCGACGGCTTCTATTTCTGGGCGATGCTGTTCGGGCCGCTCTGGCTGTTGTGGCGGCGGCTGTGGCTCGCGCTTCTGCTTTATGTGATCGCCTGGGCGGCGCTCGAAGGCGCGCTCTGGTATCTCAAGGCCGGCGCTGGCGCGCAGACGGCGATCAATGCGGCGCTGGCGCTCCTCGTCGGAATGGAAGCATCGAGCCTGTGGCGCTGGACGCTCGACCGGCGGGACTGGAAAAATCACGGCGTCGTGGTCGGCGACGATCTTGAATCCGCCGAGCGGCGCTTCTTCCAGACCTGGCGCGAGCGGCCGCATTCGGCGTCCGTGGCGAAATCCGCCGTGCTTTCGAGTTATGGTCCGAAAGCCGCCGAAGGCGCGAATGACGTGATCGGGCTGTTTCCGGAGCCGGGAGGTCCGCGGTGACGACGGTGATCGTCGATTACGGCTCCGGCAATCTGCATTCGGCAGCGAAGGCGTTCGAACGGGCGGGGCGCGAGAGCGGCGGCAACGAATCGATCGTGGTGAGCAGCGATCCGGATATCGTGCGGCGGGCGGATCGTGTCGTGCTGCCGGGCGTCGGCGCGTTCGCCGATTGCCGGCGCGGGCTCGAAGCGGTGACGGGCATGATCGACGCTCTGGAAGAAACCGTCCGCGGCAAGGGCAAGCCGTTTTTCGGCATTTGCGTCGGCATGCAATTGATGGCCGAACGCGGCCGCGAATACGAAGTGACGCAAGGCCTCGGCTGGATCAAGGGCGAGGTCAATCGCATCGAACCGTCCGACAAGAATTTGAAAATTCCGCATATGGGCTGGAATACGCTCGACAGTAAAACGAGCCATCCGGTGCTCGACGGCATTCCGCTCGGGCCGCAGGGTCTGCACGCCTATTTCGTGCATTCCTATCAGCTCAATGCGCAGAACAAGGGCGACGTGATTGCGCAGGCCGAGTATGGCGGGCCGGTCACCGCCATGGTCGGCCGCGAGAATATCGTCGGCACGCAATTCCATCCCGAGAAGAGCCAGAAGCTCGGCCTGGCGCTGATCTCGAATTTCCTGAAGTGGAAGCCGTGATCTTGTTTCCGGCGATCCATACTTTTTCCACCTCCCCCCTTGCGGGGAAAGAGTCATGATCCTCTTCCCCGCCATCGATCTGAAAGACGGCCTCTGCGTGCGCCTCGAACAAGGCGACATGTCGCGCGCGACCATCTTTCATCGCGATCCCGCCGAACAGGCGGCGGCATTCGAGCGCGCCGGGTTCGAATATCTGCATATCGTCGATCTCGACGGCGCATTCGCGGGCAGGCCCGTGAACGGTGACGCGGTCGAGCGCATCATCGAGGCGACCAATATTCCCGTGCAGCTCGGCGGCGGCATCCGCGACATGGCGACGCTCGAAGGCTGGCTGGAAAAGGGCGTCAACCGCGCGATCATCGGCACCGCGGCCGTGCGCGATCCGGATTTCGTGCGCGAGGCCGCGACCCTCGATCCGGCGCGCGTCGCGGTCGGCCTTGACGCGCGCGACGGCAAAGTGGCGGTGCAGGGCTGGGCGGAAGCCTCCGAACTCACCGCGCTCGAGATCGCGCGGCGATTCGAGGATGTCGGCGTCGCCGCCATCATCTATACCGACATTTCGCGCGACGGCATGCTCAAGGGTCTCAATCTCGACGCCACAATTGCGCTTGCCGGCGCGGTCTCGATCCCGGTGATCGCATCGGGCGGCTTCGCCTCGATCGAGGACGTGAAAGCGCTGCTGGAGCCGCGGGCGGCGAAACTCGAAGGTGCAATTGCCGGCCGTGCGCTTTATGACGGTCGCATCGATGTCGCCGAGGCCCTGCGGCTGATG
Source organism: Pseudorhodoplanes sinuspersici (assembly GCA_945878025.1). GTDB lineage: Bacteria > Pseudomonadota > Alphaproteobacteria > Rhizobiales > Xanthobacteraceae > Pseudorhodoplanes > Pseudorhodoplanes sinuspersici_B. Next base: position 7,436 of record CAMDXM010000169.1, read on the forward strand.
AAATCGTCCCGGAACGTGTGATGGCGGAACAGACCAACGCGCCTGAAAAGCCCTTGTCCGAGGAGCAGCAATGGCAGCTCGCGCTCGTTTATCTCCGGCGCGCGGAGGTTTCCGCGCACGTGCTACGCGGCGTGCTGTTTTTCGCGGCCTTCGCGATCGCGGTCTTCGTGCTGCTACAAATGAAGATGGGCGATGTGGGCCGCGTATTTTTCGTGAATATGACTTCGGTCGCATTCTCCGTGGCGACGATCTTCTGTCTCGTCAAAAGCTGGCAATTGCAGAAGGAGAAAGCGGTCGAGCGGTTCAAATATCTCAAGGCGAAGAATCACGACGCTGTGGCGATCTATGACAACGTCACGATCCAGATGCAGGGCTTGCAAAGCCGATTCTGGGACTGGCTGGCTTTCTGGGCGCTGGCGGTTGCGATCCTGATTCAAGTGGCGGCCAGGGCGATGGGCGTTGCCGTGCTGCCGGCGGTGCTCCCGTCATTGCCGCCGTTGCCGACGCTGCCGCCATTGCCGTTGTAAGATCGCCGATGTTCAAGGTCCGCCTGATTCCCTGTCTCGACGTGAAGGACGGCCGCGTCGTCAAGGGCGTGAAGTTCGTCGATCTGCGCGACGCCGGCGATCCGGTCGAAGCGGCCATTGCCTATGACGCGGCTGGCGCGGACGAGCTCACCTTTCTCGACATCACCGCGAGCCACGAAGACCGTGGCATCATGCTCGACGTGGTGCGCCGCACCGCGGAAGCCTGTTTCATGCCGGTGACGGTCGGCGGCGGCGTGCGCACGATCGACGACATCCGCGACTTGCTGAAATCCGGCGCCGACAAGGTGTCGATCAACACCGCCGCCGTGAACCGGCGTGAATTCGTCAAGGAGGCGGCGGAGAAATTCGGCGATCAATGCATCGTCGTCGCGATCGACGCCAAGAAGGTGTCGAAAGACGGCGAGCCGGATCGCTGGGAGATTTTCACCCATGGCGGCCGCAATCCGACCGGCCTCGACGCGATCCGGTATGCCAAGGACGTGGTCGCGCTCGGCGCCGGCGAGATCCTTCTGACCTCGATGGATCGCGACGGCACCAGGCAGGGCTTCGATATCGCGCTGACGCGCGCGATTTCCGACAGCGTGAATATTCCGGTGATCGCTTCCGGCGGCGTCGGCAATCTCGATCATCTGGTCGCAGGCATCCGCGACGGCCATGCCAGCGCGGTGCTGGCGGCGTCGATTTTTCATTTCGGGGAATTTACGGTGCGGCAGGCCAAGGAATACATGGCGAAAGCCGGGTTGCCGATGCGGCTCGACCCTTAGACAGCGCCGTTACGGCGAAAATCCAGGCAGTCCGATGCACGCTCGCGCTTGATCGCATCCTCCGGCATGTCATAAACGTCGAACCGGCGTTCTGGATGACGCCGTCTGCCAGTGACACGATGTTTGTGTCGCATCGATGGGGGATACGAAATGAGATTTGTGATCGTGCTGTCGGTGCTGCTGTCGGCCCTTCTGGTCGCACCGGCCGTCGCTCAAAAAAAGGATCGCGACGCCACCTCGACAGGAATTATGGAAAAGCAGCGCCAAAAGGAAATGGAGGAGTGGAGGATCAAGGGCGAGCAATACATGAAGGAACAGGAAGTGGTTCAGAAAAAGCG
>CAMDXM010000170.1 GCA_945878025.1 Pseudorhodoplanes sinuspersici
CCGAACAGCCGCAGCCGGTCCAGAAAATCCTCGTAGGAGGCCGCCTGATTGAGCGAGCGCGAAAGAGCCGCGCCGAGCCGCTCGGCGTCCGGCGTGGCGGCAAAGAAAGCCGGATCGATCAGCGCATCCATCGCCTGCGGGTGCGCGGCTAGAATATCCGCAAGGCGCGGCGCATTGCCGAGAATGAGTCCGACCAGAACCAGCAAAGCCTGATTCTGCAGCAGCAGCGAAAGCAGACGTCCGCCGCCGCTCGGATGAAGCGCGGACAGAAAACGGTCGAATGTGGCGAAGGCGAGCTCGCGGTTTTCGTTTTTCGAGAGCTGATCGAGCAGATGCGGGATGAAATCCGTCAACTGATTGCGCGCAAATTCTCCGCGCAAAGCCGGATAGCGGCCGGTGAGCCAGCCTCGTATCGTCGCGGAGATTTCGAGCGGATTGCGGAACCCCAATTCCGCCAGACGGTCGAGCGTCGCCCGGTCGTCCGAATCTCTTGGAAAGATCAGATTGGGTTGCGGCGAGACGCTCGATGGTTCGAACAGGATCGAATAGTGATTTTGCACGCTGCGCAGCCGCGCAACGAGCGCGTCGGCGAATTCCTGCCGGTTTGAAAACCCGCAAAAACGCGCAAACCGCTCGATCCCGGCCGGGTCCGCCGGCAATATGTGGGTCTGCTCGTCGGCGACCATCTGCAGACGATGCTCGACCGTCCGCAGGAAGACATAGGCTTCTTCAAGGTCGCCCCTCGCCTTGCCGCTGATCCAGCCGCCTTCGGCCAGCGCGTTCAGCGTCGTCAGCGTCCCGCCCTCGCGCAATTCCGGATGCCGCCCGCCCGCGATCAATTGCTGCATCTGGACGAAAAACTCGATCTCGCGAATTCCTCCGCGCCCGAGCTTGATGTTGAACCCCTCGACCGCGATCTCGCCATGCCCCTTGTAGGCGTGGATCTGGCGCTTCATCGCGTGGATATCGGCGACGGCGACGAAATCCATGTATTTCCGCCAGATGAACGGCGACAAGGCCCGCAGAAAAGCCACGCCGGCGGCGAGATCGCCGGCGCATGGCCGCGCCTTGATCATCGCCGAGCGCTCCCAGTTCTGTCCGCGGTGTTCGTAATAGTCGAGGGCGCTGAGCGTCGAGATCGCGATCTGGGTGGAGGCCGGATCGGGGCGCAGCCGCAGATCGACGCGGAAGACATAGCCGTCGGACGTGCGCTCCTGCAGCAGCTTCACAAGCCCGCGCGTGAGCCGGATATAGGCGGCTGCCGATTCCGTTCCGGCCGGCAAAACCGACGCCTCCGGATCGAACAGGACGATGAGATCGATATCGCTGGAGTAATTGAGTTCGAACGCTCCCATCTTTCCCATGGCCAGAACGAAATAGCCCGAGCCGAGCTCCGGCTGCGATTTGTCCGCGGGATTGAGTTTTCCGCGCCGCGCAGCATCACTCATGAGAAAACGAAGCGCCGCGCGCACCGCGATGTCGGCGAGATCGGTCAACGCCGCGGTGACCCGCATCACCGGCCAGACTTTTCCGATATCGGCAAGCGCGATCAGAAGCGCGGCCTGCGCCTTCATCCCGCGCAGCACCCGCATCGCATCGCTTTCATCCGCAGCGCTTCCGGCGCGCGCTCCAGAATCCGCCAGCAGCGACGCGAGATGCGCGTCGGGATCCGACTTCAACAATGTCAGGAGCCTTGCGGCGTTCGAACTCGCCAGATCCCAGAGATAGGGGGAAAATTGCGGAAGGCTTGCAATCAGCGACCGGGCGGCGGGATATGACGCGAACAACGAATTCAGTTCCGCCACGGCGTCGCGATCCGCCAGATTTGCGATCCAGTCTTCGAACGGACGGTTCGCATCCTGCCCGGCGGCAAGCTGCGATGACCCGGTTATCCGGGATGCCAGCGAACCTGATAAATGGAGCTTGTCCTGCGGCGACGCGGGTATCGGGGCCTTCATCCCGCCCCCTGAGGTCCTCCGCGCGGCAGCGCGATGATCGCCTTGAGACCAGTCGCATTGGGCCCGGTCGCTTCGGGTTCGAGCGCATTGTCCTCGAATTTCAGCTCCCCGCCATGCAGACGGGCGACAGCGGCCACCAGACTTAAGCCCAGCCCCGATCCCGGCACCGACCGGCTCTGGTCGAGGCGCACGAAACGCTCCACCACCCGCTCGCGCTGGCTTGCCGGAATTCCAGGCCCCTGATCGGTGACGCTCAGCAAGACACGGTCCCCTTCGCTCGCGGCCTTGACGGTAATGACCTGCGACTCAGCGTCGGCTTTTTCCACCGACGCCGCATACTTGATCGCGTTATCCACGAGGTTGGCAAGAGCCTGGCTGACCAGTTCGCGGCTGCCATGCACCGGCGCCGGCGAGGGAGCCTCAACCATGAGCGAAAGCCCCTTCTCCTCGGCCAATGGCTCGTACAATTCAACGACGCCCGCGGCGACCTCCGCGGCGTCGAATTCGCTCATATTGTCGCGCGCCTGTCCCGATTCCGCGCGCGCGATCATCAACAGCGCATTGAAGGTCCGGATCAGGCCTTCCGATTCCTCGATCGTGGCTTCCAGCGCAGACCGGTATTCGTTTTCGCTCCTGGCGGTGCGCAGAGCCTCTTCGCAGCGATTGTGCAGGCGCGTCAGCGGTGTCTTCAGGTCATGGGCGATGTTGTCGGACACTTCCTTGAGGCCATGCATCAAGGCCTCGATGCGATCGAGCATGGCGTTGAGATTCACGGCGAGACGATCGAGTTCGTCGTTGGAGCCTGCGACCGGCAGACGCTCGCCCAGATCGCCTTCCATGATGGAGCGCGTCGTTTCGGTCATGGCATCGACGCGCCTGAGCACGCGTCGCGCCACGAAAAACCCGCCCGCCAGACCGAGCACGACAACGATCGCGGCCGACCATTTGCCGGCGGACAATACGACGTCATAAAGCCGTTCGCGTTCGTCGAGATCGCGGCCGACCAGGAGGCGAAAGCCGCCCGGAAGCTGGATGACCCGCGCCAATGCGTGATGTTCGGGGCCTTCGGATTCCTCCAGCCGCCTGTATTCGGTTTCGGTCCAGCCCGGCTTTTCAAGCAGCCCGGGGGGCAAGGCGCCGACATTGCCGGCCAGCGCTTCGCCTGCATTCGTCGTCACAAGATAGAGGCTCGATCCGGGACGCCGCGCGCGCGTATCGACGATAATGACAAGGCGGCGGATTCCACCGAGATTGTATTGCTCGGACAATCCGCCGATTTCGGCGTCGACGGTCTGGGTGATTTGCTCGGTGACCAGCCGCCGCGTGTTCCATGCGAAATAGCCGAGCAGGAACACCGCGAACAGCGCGAAAACGGTCAGATAGACCAGCGTCAGCTTGAACGCCGTTGTCCGGAACAGCTTACCGAGCGCTGTCACGGATCATGTATCCGGCGCCACGCACCGTTTGCAGCAACGGCTGGGCATGACCCTTGTCGATTTTCGAGCGCAAACGGGAAATATGAACGTCGATCACGTTGGTTTGCGGATCGAAGTGATAATCCCAGACATTCTCCAGCAGCATCGTGCGGGTGACGACTTGCCCGGCATGCTTCATGAGATATTCGAGCAGACGGAATTCGCGCGGCTGCAGGACGATCTCTTCCTTGCCGCGACTGACCTGGTGCGACAGCCGGTCGAGTTCGAGATCTGCGACCCGATACACCATCTCGTCGCCGCGGCCGCCGCGGCGGCGCGCGAGCGCCTCGACGCGGGCGAGCAATTCCGAGAAGGAATAGGGCTTGGGCAAATAATCGTCGCCGCCGGCACGCAGGCCTTTGACGCGGTCGTCGACCTGCCCGAGCGCGGACAGAATGAGCACCGGCGTCTGGACGCCCTTTTCGCGCAACGTGCCGATCACCGACAGACCGTCGCGTTTCGGCAGCATGCGATCGACGATCAGGACGTCATATTGGCCGTCGAGCGCGAGCGCGAGGCCTTCCTCGCCATCGGCGGCGTGGTCGGCGACGTGTCCGGTTTCGCGGAATGCGCGGACGATATAGTCCGCGGCGTCACGGTCGTCTTCGATGATCAGGAGGCGCATGAGAATCGATTGGTTCTCGGATTCGCGGGATATTAGCGAATTCCCGGCTGTCATGCGCTGGAACGGTGCCGGCATTGTGAGGGGGCGGCCAAAACTCAACTCAGCCGCCCCCTCCGCTGACCTTGAAGACCGTAAGGGGGGCGACGATACCGGTCTCCAGGCCAGATTGAGTGGGGACGGACTTTTACGTCCGTCCCCTGGGTTTCGTGTCACCGGCGGGGGCGACGGTTGCCGGCAGCACGTCCCTTTGCGTTATGCGCGGCCGACCGGAAGGGCGACGAAGCGGGTGCCCTCCCCGGACTTGACGCGCATGAGAATGGTCCGCTTCCCGTCGGTGCGCGCATCGGCAAGCGCCTTGCGCACGTCGGCGGGAGCGTTGACGGCCTTGCCGCCGACTTCGAGGATCACGTCGCCGGTCTTGAAGCCGAGTTCGGAGGCGACGCCGCCGCGATCGACATTGGTCACGGCTACGCCGTCGCTGCTCGAGCCTGCGACCTTGCTGGCCGGAGCGAGCGTCAGGCCAAGCCGGGCCAGATCGCTGCCCGGCGTTTCGCGATCATCCGCCGGAGCGGCGCTGGCTTCACGCTGGTTCGGCAATTCGCCGAGGGTCATGGTGACGGTTTTTTCCGCGCCCTTGCGCAGCACGACGACTTTGACCGACGCCTTCGGCGCCATGCCGCCGATCATGCGGGCCAGTTCGCGGGCATTGCGGACCGGATTGCCGTCGACCGAGATGATGACGTCGCCGGCCTCGATGCCGGCTTTCGCCGCCGGACCATTGGCCTGCGGCTCGGCGACAAGTGCGCCTTCCGCTTTCTTCAGGCCGAGACTGTCGGCGATGTCCTTGGTGACCGGCTGGATCTGAACGCCGATCCATCCGCGCGTCACGCTGCCCTTGTCCTTGAGCTGGGCGATCACGGTGTTGACGGTGGAGGCGGGAATCGCAAACGCGATGCCGACCGAGCCGCCGGAGGGCGAGAAGATCGCGGTATTCACGCCGACGACATGACCGTCGACGTCGAAGGTCGGGCCGCCGGAATTGCCTTTGTTCACCGGCGCATCGATCTGGATAAAGTCGTCATAGGGGCCCGCGCCGATGTCGCGGCCGCGCGCGGACACGATGCCCGCGGTCACGGTGCCGCCGAGGCCGAACGGATTGCCGACCGCCAGCACCCAGTCGCCGATGCGCGGAGAATTATCCGCGAGCTTGGCGAACGGGAAATTGCTTCCGCCGTCGACCTTGATCAGCGCGAGATCAGTGCGCGGATCGGTGCCGATCACTTTCGCGGTAAAAGTCTTGCCGTCGTCGGTCGTGATCTCGACGCTTTCCGCCTTGTCGACCACGTGGTTGTTGGTCACCGCAAAGCCGTCGGCGGAAATAAAGAAGCCGGAGCCCTGGCCGGTCGAGAAATTGCGGCTACCGCCGCGGGGACCGCGCTGGCCCTGGCCGGGCGTCTGATCCTGCGGAGAACCGAAGCGCTTGAAGAAACGCTCAAACGGCGATCCGGGCGGGAACGGATTGTCGCCATCGTCGGACGACAATTGCGGACCGCGGTCGACCTTCACCCGGACCGAAATCACGGCCGGCTTCACTTTCTCGACGATGTCCGCAAATCCGGTCGGGCGCGCGGCGGTCTGCGCCTGCTGCGAGACGTTCTGCGCAAAGGCGCCGTTGCGGGCGGCGTCGGGCGCGACAATGAGCGCGGCCGCGCCGAGGCTGAGTATGGTGGTTCCGAGCAATACGAGCCGGCGTCCGCCGAGCAGGCCGCTCGCGATTTTCCCGGGTTGGTTCGAAGTCATGGGCTGTCTCCATCTGAAATTCGGCTCAGCGCCGTGAGCGCCGTTGCCGCTTAAGATGGGGAGGCCCGCCTTACAGCCACCTGTCGGGCGGATTAAAACTTCGTAATGTGGATATCTCTATTTTCCTGTGATTATTCAGAAACTTAAAGGCGCATTCGCGGTCTAAAGGCCTTCCTTTTTCAAAACTTCGGCCACCCGGGCTTCCTCTTCCTCGGACAATCGGATGGAAACCCCCGCCATTCGCTGACGCCGCCGGAGCGCCAGAAGCGCCCCGGCGCCGGCAATCAGAATGAGGAACGGCAGCAGCCACAGCAAGGCTGTATGCGCGGTCAGCCGCGGTTTGAGCAGAACGAAATCGCCGTAGCGCGCGACCAGAAAATCCAAAATCTGCGTATCGGTGTCGCCCGCTTTCAGCCGCTCGCGCACGAGGAGCCGCAGGTCGCGCGCAAGCGGCGCGTCGGAATCGTCGATCGACTGGTTTTGACAGACCATGCAGCGCAATTCGCGCGACAGGTCTCGGGCACGGGTTTCGAGCGCCGGGTCGGCAAGAATTTCATCCGGCTGCACCGCATGCGCTGGAAAAGCTCCGAGCATCGAAAGAGCAAGGATCGTGGCGCGGATCCAGTTCAAGGCGCGTTTCATGACGCGTTTCATGACGCGTTTCATGACGCGTTCATTCCGCCGGCTGCAGGGACGATTTCTTGGCCGATTTGCGCGCGGGCTTCGGCGCGCCGACGCGCAAGCGGCGGTCCGACAGCGACAGCAAACCGCCGAACGACATTACGAGCGCGCCGAACCATATCAACAGCACAAGCGGCTTGTGATAAATGCGCACGGAGATCGAGCCGTCGGCATTGGGATCGCCAAGCGAAACATAAATCTGGCTGAAACCGCGTGTCATGAGCGCGGCTTCGGTCGTGGAATTTCCGCGCGCGGCAAAACTGCGCTTGCCCGGCTCCAGCGTCCCGACCGTCTCTCCGCCGCGCCGCACCGTGTATTTTGCGATCAGTTCGCGGTAATTCGGGCCCTGGCGCGAAACGAGACTGTCGAAAGTCAGGTCGTAGCCGCGGACGAAAATCGTCTCCTGCGGCTTCATGGTCGCGATGCGCTCGGCGCCGTAATTGGATTCGCAAACCACTCCCAGCAGCAAAACGCCGACGCCGAAATGCGCGAAGGCTGTGCCAAATACCGAGCGCGGCAAGCCGGCCGCGCGGCGAAGCGAGACTTGCCATGGCTGGCGCAGCAATTGGACCCGCTCCGCAAGATCGACAATCGCGCCGGTCATGACGAACAGCGAAAGCCCGATCGCGAAGGGCGCAATCACCGGCCCGCCGCCATTGATCGTGAAGACTGTCGCGATGCCGATGGCCGCGATGCCGAGCGCCGCAAGCAGGCGCTGCGCGGCGGCAAGCAGATCGCCGCGCTTCCAGGACAGCAAGGGACCGAACGGAACCGCGACCAGCAGCGGAACGATCAACGGCCCGAAGGTCGCATTGAAAAACGGCGCCCCGACCGAGATTTTCTCGCCGGTCAGCGCTTCGAGCGCGAGCGGATAAAGCGTGCCGACGAATACGGTCGCGCACGCGGTCGTCAGAAAGAGATTGTTGAAGACGAGCGCGCCTTCGCGCGAAATCGGCGCGAACAGGCCGCCCTGCCGGAGCATCGGCGCGCGCCAGGCGTAAAGCGCGAGCGCCCCGCCGATGAAGAAGACGAGGATCGCAAGGATAAAGACGCCGCGCGTCGGATCGGTCGCGAACGAATGCACCGAGGTCAGAACCCCCGAGCGAACCAGGAACGTGCCGATCAGCGACAGCGAGAAACTCAGGATCGCGAGCAGGATGGTCCACACCTTGAGCGCGTCACGCTTTTCCATCACCACCGCGGAATGCAGGAGCGCGGTGCCGGCGATCCACGGCATCAGGGACGCATTCTCGACCGGGTCCCAGAACCACCATCCGCCCCAACCGAGTTCGTAATAGGCCCAATAGGAACCCATCGCGATGCCGAGCGTCATGAAAATCCAGGCCGCGAGAACCCACGGCCGCACATAGCGCGCCCAGGCCGCGTCGATCCGGCCTTCGATCAGCGCCGCGATGGCAAACGAGAAGGCAATCGAGAACCCGACATAGCCGAGATAGAGAAACGGCGGATGGATCGCGAGCCCGATGTCCTGCAGCAGTGGATTGAGATCGCGCCCCTCGGCCGGCGCATTGGCCACGCGCAGGAACGGGTTCGAGCTCACAAGAATAAAGAGATAAAACGCCGCCGCGATCCAGGCCTGAACGCCGAGCGCATTGGCGCGCAGACCGGCCGGCAGATTGCGCCCGAGCGTCGCGACCATCGCGCCGAAAATGCTGAGGATGAGAACCCACAGCAGCATCGAGCCTTCGTGGTTTCCCCACACGCTCGTGAATTTATAAATGAGCGGCATCGCCGAATGCGAATTCTCGAACACATTGAAGACCGAGAAGTCGGAGGCGACATAGCAGGCGGTGAGCGCCGCAAACGACAAGGCGACAAAGAGAAACTGCGCGAAAGCCAGAGGCTGCGCCGCGCCCGCCAGAACGGGATCGCCGATCCGCACGCCGAGGATCGGAACGACTCCTTGAATCAGCGCAAGCCCGAGCGCCAGAACCAATGCGTAATGTCCGATCTCGGCAATCATTGCTTTTTGTCCTGCACGATACCGGGCTTCTTGCCGTAATCGTCCTTCCAGTGGCCCTGCTTTTTCAGCGCGTCGGCGACTTCCTTCGGCATATAGGTTTCGTCATGCTTGGCCAGCACGACGTCGGCGACGAAGCTGTCCTTGCTCTGGATCACGCCTTCGGCCACCACGCCCTGCCCTTCCCGGAACAGGTCCGGCAAAATGCCGCGATAGCTGACGCGGATGACATTCTTTCCGTCGGTGACGTCGAAACTCGCATCGAGATTCTGGCGCGTCACGGTTCCTGGCTGCACCAGACCGCCGAGCCGGATGCGCGTGCCGCTTTTGATGTTTTTCTCGACCACGTCGGTCGGCGAATTGAAAAAGACGATCGAATCCTTCAGCGCGAACAGGATCAGAAACGCGGCCAGCGCAAGAACGCCGAGACTCGATCCGATCAGGAGCAATCGCCGCTGTTTGCGTGTCATCGTCTCTAGATCCCAAGCGCC
>CAMDXM010000171.1 GCA_945878025.1 Pseudorhodoplanes sinuspersici
CAGGACCCAGAATGGAAGATTGATGCCGCTGAAATCCTTGCGCCCGTATCCGCAGGCGGCGCGAAAAGTCTTGAGCCGCACGAGACCGAGCGGGGCAAGCACCGCGTCGTAGAAACGGGTCGAGCGGTCCATATCGGACGACCCGACCGTCACGTGGCTGAAAACCTCTCCACCGGTCAGGGATTGCGTCATCGGTTGTCCAACAGATTTTCGCCACTTTCGGCCGCGAGACCGGGAAATTAGCGCCTCCACCGATACCGTCAATGCCGCGCGCCTCACGTGCATGGAACCAATTCCATGTGTTAGGGTTGACCCAAAGCCCGCCTGAATGGTGAAGATAGAGGGCAAATTAAAGGATTGTCCGATGACCGCGGTTCGCGCCCTGCTCCACTCCCACCCGGAGCATATCAGCCAAGCCGATGCGATCAGCCGCTGCATCGATGCCTGTTTTAACTGCGTCGAGACCTGCACCGCCTGCGCCGACGCATGCCTCGCGGAAAAGCATATCGAGAAGCTCATCTCCTGCGTGCGGCTCAATCTCGATTGCGCATCGGTCTGCACCGCGACCGGCCATGTCGTCACCCGCGCCAACAAGGCCGGGCACCGCCAGCTTCAGGAAGCCCAGCTCACCACCTGCATCGCCTTCTGCCGCGCCTGCGCGGCCGAATGCGCGCGCCACGCCGCGACGCATCAGCATTGCGCGGTCTGCGCCGAGGTCTGCAACGCATGTGCGACGGCCTGCACCAATCTCCTGACCTCCATGCGGATGCCGGCCTGACCGTCTTGTCCTCAATCCGGTTTGCGGCGGACGATATCCCGGTCGATCGCATCGAAGATTGAACGGCCGTCGCCGTCCAGCATCGCGATGAGCACGCGATCGCCCAATTTCAGGAATGGCCCTTAAACGCTTTTGACGGCCGGCCGCCGCGGCTCTTGTTAAGAGAAAATTCAGTTTCACACGTAGCCAGCGCCAATCGCGCCGGAAATGCCAGGAAGTGCCAAGAAACGCCTTGAATCCAACACAGAAAGCGGCCATATACCCGTCATCGGAATCGGCCCTCTGAGGCCGCTTGCGGGCCGCGTGAACGAAAACCATACGTCGTAGAGACAAGCGGCTTTCGGCCCGCCTCATTACCCCGATCTCCTCCATTGGCAGCCCAGACCACGCGGGATGTCTGTTAAACCCCGCGATGCGTGACCGCGCTTTCAAAAAGCCGCGGCCGTCTCGCTGCATGAAAGATTCGAATTTGAACTCTTTTACCGAACTCGGCCTCTCTTTGCCGATCACTCGTGCGCTCGCTGACGAGCGCTATGTCACTCCGACCCCGATCCAGGCCCAGACCATTCCGCCGGCAATGACCGGACGCGACATCGTCGGCATCGCCCAGACCGGCACCGGCAAGACCGCGGCTTTCGCGCTGCCGATCCTTCACCAGATCGCCGCCAACCGGAAGCGCCCGGAAAAGAAGACCTGCCGCGTCCTCGTGCTGAGCCCGACCCGTGAATTGTCGGGACAGATCGTCGACAGCTTCAAGACCTATGGCCGGCACATGAATGTCAGCGTGACGCTCGCCATCGGCGGCGTCCCGATGGGACGTCAGGTGCGCGCGCTCATGCACGGCGTCGAAGTGCTGGTGGCCACACCTGGCCGCCTGCTCGACCTCATTCAGGGCAATGCATTGCGCCTCGGCGATGTCGAAATACTGGTTCTCGACGAAGCCGACCGCATGCTGGACATGGGATTCATCCGCGACATCCGCAAAATCATCGCGAAAATTCCGTCCAAGCGGCAAACCTTGTTCTTCTCGGCGACCATGCCGGCGGAGATCGAGGATCTCGCCAAGCAGATGCTGAACAATCCGGTGCGCGTCGCCGTGACGCCGGTCGCCTCCACCGTTGAGCGCATCGTGCAGCGCGTCGTGCATGTGGCAAAGGCCGACAAGCCTGCGCTCCTTGCAGACACCCTGCGTGCCGAAACGATCGACCGCGTGCTCGTCTTCACGCGCACCAAGCATGGCGCCGACAAGGTCGTCCGCCAGCTTGTCCAGAAAGGCCTTCCGGCCGAAGCCATCCACGGCAACAAATCGCAGGGCCAGCGCGACCGCGTCCTGGCCGCGTTCCGTAACGGCCGCGTCCGCATCCTCATTGCAACTGACATCGCCGCCCGCGGCATCGACGTCGAGGGCATCAGTCATGTGGTCAATTACGACCTGCCGAATATCCCGGAAAGCTACGTCCACCGCATCGGCCGCACCGCGCGCGCCGGCGCCGAGGGCGTCGCCATTTCGTTTTGCGATGGGGAAGAGCGCTCTTTCCTGCGCTCGATCGAGAAACTGATCGGAATGACGATCCCCGCCTCCGGCCAGGCCATGCCGGAAACTTCCGCCCCGAAGCATGGCCAGCGAAACGGCCAGCGCCATCGCTCGAATAACAACGGCGCCCCCTCCCGCTCCGGCCCATCCCACAAGCAGGGGCGTAACAACCGCCGTCCCCAGCATGGAAAAAGCCAGTCGCAAGGCGAGCGCAAAGAACGCTATACTGGCGAGATCGCAACCGCCGGCTTTATGCAGTCCCGGCCCTGATGGAATCGGATTGGGAAAAACACTGATATGGCGAAAGAAGAACTTCTCGAATTCGACGGCACGGTGACCGAGGTTTTGCCGGACGGCCATTTCCGCGTGAAGCTCGACAATGACCACGAAGTGCTCGCCTACACGTCGGGCAAGATGCGGAAATTCCGCATCCGTACCGGCGCGGGCGACCGCGTCATCGTGGAAATGTCGCCCTACGACCTGACGCGCGGACGCATCAGCTTCCGCCACAAGGGCAATCAGATGAGTGCGCCGCCGACCCGCCGGCAAACTTTCGTGCGCAAACGCTGACGGCTCTCACTGCTATCGAACGCTTTTGATCCGGCTCGCGGTGAACCCGCGGGCCGGATTTTTTTCGGATTGGCACGAAACTCGCATAGCTTTCGTTATTATCATTCCGGAGGCCAGCCCTTGAAACTCCTGCTGCTGGTAAGCCTGATCGCCGTACTTAATGCGTTTGGACGGAAGACGCCCGCAAACAACGCCGAATCCGATCAAGGCTAGTCCTGCGTAACGAGTAAAACGAGCAAGCTGCGGGATGCCGCTGCCGGCACGCGTTGATTGCGTGAGCGCGAATCGCGCAGCGCCTGGCAAAAATGCCGCCAGCGAAGGCAGGACACCAAACTGATCACTTCGGAAGGGCGCGCGTCGCGCGCGGGGCTCGATTGAGACACTGATCGATAGCATCACGCCTTTTGATTCATGCATGGCTATCGATCCCTTGCCAACGGTCGATTGAGCGCGTTTCATCCGCGGCGCGCGCATACCAGGCCGGACATCCACCATGCTCTACAATCCACCGCACTTCCGTGAGACGGACGTCCCGGCCCTGCATGCGCAGATTTTGCATTCGGGTCTCGCGACGCTGATCACCGTCGGCGCCGATGGCCCCATCGTCAGTCAGCTGCCGATGCTGCTCGACCCGCAAGCGCCGCCCTACGGCATGCTTACCGGACATCTCTCAAAGGCAAATCCGCAATGGAAAGACTCGGATTTCGGCAAACCCGCGATCGCCATGTTCATGGGGCCCGATGCCTATGTGTCGCCGAACTGGTATCCGTCCAAGGCCGAGCACGGCAAGGCGGTGCCGACCTGGAATTACAGCCTGATCTATGTGCGCGGAACGATCGAAACATTCGCGGGCGCCGATGAATTGCGCGCGCATGTCACCGCGCTGACGGAGCGCTTCGAGCGCGGCTTGGCCGATCCGTGGAAAGTCAGCGACGCACCGGAGGATTATCTGCAACGCCAGTTCAAGGGCATCGTCGGATTGCGGCTCACGATCGATGCCATCGAAGGCAAGGCCAAGCTCAGCCAGAACCGGACCGAGGCCGATCGGGACAGCGTGGCCGCGGCTTTGGGCGCGTCCGAACGGCCGAATGACCGCGCCGTCGCGAGCCTGATGAAACAGCGATCGCCCGCCGGCGGCTGATACGCCGCCGGCCGCCGTTGCATGACCCTGAAAGTTCCGCCATGTTCCGCGCCAATGTCCCGTAGCCAGCTTGCGCCAGCGCGGGGACTTGGAAATGCGGGCCATCACGATGCCTGACGGTGCGGCCGAGGACCTGAAAACGAGAACGGCAAAGCCTGACGCGGCTCCGCTGAAGCTCGAAACATTTCTGCCTTACAGGCTCAATGTCGTGGCGAGCCTCGTGTCTCACGCGCTGTCCCGCATCTATTCGGAACACTATGGCATAGGGATTCCGGAATGGCGCGTGCTGGTCACACTCGGCCAATACGGCGCCATGACCGGCAAAGCCGTCGGTGCGCATAGCCATCAGCACAAGACCAAAGTGTCGCGCGCGGTCGCCCTCCTCGAAAAGCGAAAATTCGTCGCCCGGCGCGCCAACCGGGACGACATGCGCGAGGCTTTCCTGTCGCTCACGCCGGCCGGACGCGCGATCTATGAGGAGCTTGCGCCGATTGCGATCGATTTTGCGAAACACCTCACGGAAGCCATCGCGCCGGCCGATCGCGCGGCTTTCGACCGCGCCATTGAAAATCTGACAAAGAAATCGGCCACCCTCGCGCCCCCGCCAAAAGACGAAAACGACGATTGACCGGTCAAGGCCATTCCACGGTCCGGAGCCGCGAGAAAACGACTGGAGGATCCGTGAAGCTCTACAATTATTTCCGTTCGTCCGCCGCCTATCGCGTGCGCATCGCGCTTGCGCTCAAGGAGATCCCTTACGATTCGGTCTTCGTGCATCTGGCGAAGGATGGCGGACATCACAAACGGCCCGAATATCGCGCGATCAATCCGCAGATGCGCCTGCCGGCCCTCGCGCTGTCCGGCGGCGAAACCCTGATCCAGTCGCTCGCCATCATCGAATATCTCGACGACGTTTTCCCCGATCCGCCGCTGCTTCCGGCCGAAGCGGTTGCGCGCGCGCATGTGCGCGCGGCGGCGCAGATCGTCGCCTGCGACATCCATCCGCTCAACAATTCCGGGACCATGGCCTATCTGCGCAAGATCGGTCACGACGATGCAATGATCAATGAATGGTATGCATTTTGGGTGACGGCGGGTTTCGACGCGATCGAGGCAGTCATCCGGCCGGGGCCTTACGCCTTCGGGCCGCATGTCACGCTTGCGGATATCTGCCTCGTGCCTCAGGTCTATAACGCGCGCCGGTTCAAGGTACCGCTCGATCGCTTCCCGAAAATTCTCGGCGTCGAGGCGGCCTGCAACAAGCTCCCGGCATTCGACAAGGCGCGGCCGGAAAACCAGCCCGATGCGGAATGACGCCCCCGCGCCAAACGCACGCCTCACGATCCTGAATTCTGCTACGGAAGCGCCGTGACGTCCTCCCGCCTTGTTCGCGTCGTCCTGTGGATGACCGGCGCGCTCCTGTCCTTTTCCGTCATGGCCCTGTCGATCCGGGGTCTCGCGGGCGCTCTCACTATTTTTGAAATTCTGACGGTGCGGACATTCGGTGCGGTCCTCATTCTCGTCACGCTCGCGATGCTCAAGCCGCAATTCTTTGCGCAAATGGCGCCGCGGCGCATGGGTCTCAATCTTCTGCGCAACAGCGTGCATTTCGGCGCGCTCTATGGCTGGGCGCTCAGTCTCACATTGCTGCCGCTTGCCACCGTTTTCGCGCTCGAATTCACGATGCCGATCTGGCTTGCGATCATCGCCGTGTTCGTTCTGGGCGAAAAGCTGACGCCAAGCCGGATCGGCGTGATCGTGCTCGGCTTTCTCGGCGTCCTCGTCATCCTGCGGCCCGGTCTCGTCTCGTTTCAGGCGGCGCTGATGCTGCCTCTGATCTCGGCCGTCGGCTACGCGATCTTCAACGCGCTGACAAAGAAACTCACGGCCACGGAACCGACATTCGGCATCGTGTTCTGGATGAACGCGATGCAATTGCCGATCGGCTATGCAGGCAGCGACAAGCTTTTCTTCCTCAAGCTCGGATGGGAGCAGCTTCCCTCCTTCGTCGGGCTAGGGGTCGCCGGATTGACGGCGCATTATTGCCTGACCAATGCATTCCGGGCCGGGGACGCCACCCTGGTCATGCCGATCGATTTCCTGCGGGTTCCGCTCATCGCACTGGTCGGATGGTGGTTTTTCGGCGAGCTGCTCGATCCGTTCGTGTTCCTGGGGGGCGGGATCATGCTTTCGGGCATCATCTGGAACCTCCGGGACGAGGCAAAAAAGGCACACCGCCTGCCGGAGCGCGAAACCCACAGCCCCCCGCATTGACCCCCCTGCGCGGTTATGCTGCTAGAATGCCTAATGGCGCGCCTTTACACTTCGTTAACCAATTCGGCGCGTCATGCCGGTGCGGCGAAGCAACCAGGAATTGTCGGGGTACGATGATTTCAAAGCAATGTCGCACGCTCTATGTCGCAGCCGCGATCCTCGCCGCTTCATGCGCGAGCGCGGCCGCGCAATTTGGCGCGCAGCAACCGCCGCCGCCCTCTGCCAATCCACAGGCTCAGGTCTGCCAGCGGCTTGAGCAGCAACTGGCATCGATCGATCGCGGCGGCGCCAACGATCCGGCCCGCGCCGAGCAAATCCGCCGCTACGAGGAAGCCGTCGCCAAGCAGCAATCCGAGCTCGACCGCATGGTCGCGCAGGCCCGCCGTCACGGCTGCGAGAATACCGGCTTCTTCGATCTGTTCCGCGGAGGCCCCAACGCGCAATGCGCGCCGCTCAACAGCCAGATTTCGCAGATGCGCGCCAATCTCGACCGCATCATGAGCGATCAGCAGCGCCTGCAGCGCGCCGGCGCGGATTACGAGCGCGACGGCCAGCGCCGCGCGCTCCTGACCGCGCTGTCCCGCAACGATTGCGGCCCGCAATACCGGCAGGCGAGCCAGTCGCCGCAGGGACGCAACCTGTTCGAGACATTGTTCGGCGCCAATTCGGGATTCCAGTCGGACATTCCCGGCAACACCTACCGCACGGTCTGCGTGCGCACCTGCGACGGATTTTTCTTCCCGATCTCTTTTTCCACGGCGCCAAGCCGCTTCCGCGACGACGAGCGCACCTGCCAGCGCATGTGCCCGGCCTCGGAAGCCGTGCTCTACACGCATCGCAATCCCGGCGAGGACATGAACCAGGCGGTGTCCGCGGGCGGACGGCTCTACAGCGAATTGCCGAACGCGTTCAAATTCCGCCAGGAATTCAACGCCGCGTGCTCCTGCAAGAGGCAGGGCGAAACCTGGGCCGAGGCGCTCAAAGGTCTCGAAGACCGCAGCACCATCGAGCAAGGCGACATTGTCGTGACGGACGAGCGCGCGAAGGCGATGAACGCGCCGCGTGACGCCAAGGGCCGCCCGATCCTGCCGGCCAACACGCGCGGCAAGCCCGATCCGAAGGCGACGGCCGCCGCGGCGCCCGCGGCAGCGGAAGAGCCGGCCGCCGACGCGCCGAAGCCGCCGATCCGCACGGTCGGCCCGCAACTCGGGCCGGTGCGATAGAGCGCTTTAAGCAGGCCACCTCCCCGCATGAAAAACGTATCCTGGGGCGTTCTGAGCACCGCAAAGATCGGTCTCGATCGCGTGATCGCGCCGATGCAGAAGGCCGCCAATATGTCGGTCGACGCGATCGCCTCACGCGATGTGGCCAAAGCCAAAGCCGCGGCCGCTCAATTCGGCATCGCCAAAAGCTATGGCAGTTACGAAGAGCTATTGGCCGATCCTGCCATTGAGGCCGTTTACATTCCCCTGCCCAACAAACTGCATGTCGAATGGGCTGAGCGCGCGGTCCTGGCCGGAAAACATGTGCTGGTCGAAAAGCCGGCCGCCTTGAACGCGGATGAAGCCAGGCGGCTGATCGCGGCGCGCGATCGCAGCGGCAAGCTGATCATCGAAGGCTTCATGGTGCGCTACGCCGCGCAATGGATCGAGATATTGAAATTGGTCGCATCAGGGCGGATCGGCGCCGTGAACGGCGTTCAGGCGCATGCGACTTACGTCAATATCGATCCGAACAATATTCGCAATCTGATCGATATGGGCGGCGGCGCGCTCATGGATATCGGCTGCTACGTGATCTTGTTTGCGCGCATGATCTTTGGTTCGGAACCCGATCGGATCGTCAGTCTGGTCGATCGGGATCCCGTCATGAAAACCGACCGGCGCAGCTCGATGATTCTCGATTTTCCGCAAGGACAGGCGACGCTGTTCGTCTCGACTCAGCTTGCACGCGCCCAGCGCGTTCGCATCTTCGGAACCAAGGGTTCGATCGAGGTCGAAATCCCGATCAATATCCCCGACGACCGGCCGACACGCATCACGGTCGACGACGGACGCGACAGCATCGGCGGCGGCGCGGAAATCCTGGAATTCCCAAATGCCAACTTCTTCACCCTGCAAGGCGAGGCTGTATCGCGCATGATCCGCGGCCAGTCTCCCATCGCGATGACCCTCGAAGATTCGATTGCCAATATGCGGGTGATTGACGCAGCGCTCCGGTCCGAACGCTCCGGGCGATGGGAAAGCGTTTAGTCCGCGCGTACAACAGCCGCGACAATAACGGCACCCATTCTCAAAAATCGAAGGCTTCGCTTTTTGCCGGCGATCCGCTCACAAGCGAGGGATCTGGCTTGGGCACCGGGGTGCCGGGATCACGGAAACGGTTGGTGATCGGATAGCGGCGGTCGCGCCCGAAATTGCGCAAGGTCACCTTCACGCCCGGCGCCGCCTGCCGCCTTTTGTACTCGGCGATATTGAGCAGGCGTTCGATCCGCACCACCGTGTCGCGCTCGAAACCGGCGGCGACGATCGTCGAGATCGGCTCCTCGCGCTCGACCAGCCGCTCGAGGATCGGATCGAGAATTGAGTAGGGCGGCAGCGAATCCTCGTCCTTCTGGTTCTCGCGCAACTCGGCCGTCGGCGGCCGGGTGATGATGTTTTCCGGGATGACGATG
>CAMDXM010000172.1 GCA_945878025.1 Pseudorhodoplanes sinuspersici
GCGGTGGCGAAGAGAAGCAGCAGCGCGTACCACGGCCGCCACGACATGTAGAAATAATAGCTGGCCGCGACCAGCAGCACCCATCGCATCCGGTACGGCACGATGAAATAGAGCCGCGTGACGACCGGAAAGAACAGCAGGAAATGAAGCGACGTGAACGACATCGTGATCTGCACAATCCGGAAGTGCCGGGCGGCAGAGCCGCGGGGCGCGTTACACGGTGATGTTGACTTTCTTCGCGCCGGTTTTTGAGTCGATGACGGTGCCGTCCGATAGCGTGATGGTGCCGGCGTCAAGATCGATCTTGGTGCCGCTGTCGAGCTGGCCGCTCGACGACGCGCTGAAGATCGAATCCTGGATATCGGCCTTGTTGGGTTAGATACTGGTCGCGAGTTTGGCGGCTTCCGCCTGCGCCGCCGACTTCGCCTTGCCTTCGGCGATCACGCGAGCGAGCGCGATCTGGCCGATGATGGTTCCCATTCCGTCGATCTGACTTGTCCAGGCATTCGTGAACGCGTTATTCGCGGCGGTTTGCTTCTCCTCGAAATCCTGCCGCATGGCCTTGCGCTTCTCGGTCCAGGCGGCAACGCTTTCGCGCGCCGTCGCCGTGCGCACCCAGCCGAATTTCTTGCTTTGGATCGCGGCCATCGCATTGGTCCTCGATGCGGATTTTAAGCCCTTTGCGTAACGAAATGATTAATCAAACCTTACAATTTCGTGTTGCGGCGGATGGAACCCGGTGCCGCGGCGCGCTTTCGCGATTTTTCCGAAGGCGGCTTGACTCCCGGATCGGGCGGATAAATACTTAACTCCATGGTTAAGTATCAAGATGCCATGCTCGACCGCACCTTCAGCGCGCTCGCCGACCCGACACGGCGCGCGTTGCTGGCGCGGCTCAACGAGCAGGACGGCATGTCCGTCAGTGAACTGGCGGAGCCATTCGCGATGTCGCTGCCAGCGGTCATGAAGCATCTCGACGTTCTCGCGGATGCCGGCCTGATCCTGCGCAACAAAACCGGACGCAAAGTCGCCTGCGAATTGACGGCCGCGCCCATGGAGCAGGCCATGCACTGGCTCAATCGCTACCAGCGCTTCTGGTCCGAGCAACTCGATCGCCTTGCCGCCTTTTTGGAGGAAGAAACATGTCCGCCAGCCCCAAACCTGTCGAAAAGCCCATCGAAAAATCCGGCATCAAGCCGAGCCTCACGCTCAAACGTCGTCTCAATGCGCCGCCGGCCAAAGTCTACGCCGCGTGGACGAACCCCGCGCAACTAGTGCGCTGGTTCGGGCCGGCCGGAACGATCGAGGATTCCGTCAAGGCCGAGCTCGACGTGCGGGTCGGCGGACGCTTTCGCGCGAGCTTCACGCTCGACGGCGAATATCACGAAGTCGGCGGCGTCTATCGCGAGGTGACGCCAAACGAGAAGCTCGTGTTCAGCTGGGCCTGGCACACGACGCCGGAACGCGAGTCGCTTGTCTCGGTGACGCTGAAGCCCGATGGCGACGGCACATTGCTCACGCTGCATCACGAGCAATTCTTCGACCAGGCCGCGCGCGACGGACACGAACGCGGCTGGAGCGGGTCGCTCGACAAACTCGAAGCGCTTTTCAACTGACAATCAGAACCACGAAGGAGATCACGATGAAGCTCTATTATTTCGAGACGATCAATCCGCAAAAAGCCTGCGCGGTCGCGCGTTATCTGAATTCGCCGGTCGAATTTGTCCGGACCGATATGACCAAAGGCGAACACAAGACGCCTGGCTATCTCGCGATCAATCCCAACGGCAAAGTGCCCGCGCTTACGGACGGCGACCTCAAGCTCTGGGAAGCGAACGCGATCATGTGCCATCTCGCGCGCAAGGCCGGATCTGACCTCTGGCCGCGCGACGAGTGCCAGCAGATCGAGCTCACGCGCTGGTTCACCTGGAATTCGGAGCATTTCACCCGTCATGCCGGCGAGCTCTATTTCCAATACATCATCAAGCCCAAATTCGCGTTGGGTCCGCAAGACGAAGCCGCGATCGCGGAAGCGACCGGTTTCTTCAAGCGATTTGCCGGTGTGCTGAACGATCACCTGCGCGGCCGCAAATATCTCCTGGGCGATACGCTCTCGGTCGCCGATTTCGCGGTCGGGATCGCGCTGCCTTACGCCAAACAGGCGAACATACCGCTCGGCGAATTTCCCGAGATCGAGCGCTGGCACGCGCGCCTGAATGAATTGCCGGCCTGGCGCGAGCCATTTCCCAAAGAAAACGCCGCGGCGGCCTGAGGGAACAACCAAATGTCATCGCACGGAACATTTCACTGCAACGAACGGGTGACCCGCAACGTCGAGGGCGTCAAGGCGTTCTATCGGGACACGATCGGCTGGACCTTCGATTCCATGCCGACGCCGGACGGAAGAACCTATTGGGTCGCGATCATGGACGGAAAACCGGTGGCCGGAATTTATCCGATCGACACGCCCGAATTCGACGGCGTGCCGGAGGGCTGGATGTCCTATCTCTCGGTCGATGACGTCGATGCGCGCGCCGCCAAAGCCGTCAAAGCCGGCGCCAGGCTGATGCGGCCGATCTTCGATGCTCCCGATGTCGGCCGGATCGCGATCTTGACGGAACCCGGCGGCGCGGGCATCGGCTGGATCACGCCGGTTGCGATGCCGTAACGCCTTCATTGTTTGAGGAGAGGAGCCCTACATGCCGCAGAACAAGATCGTCTCGCGCGACGAATGGCTCGACGCCCGCAGGGCGCTTCTGGCCAGGGAAAAGCAGATGACGAGATTGCGCGATGAGCTGAGCGCGCAGCGCCGCGAACTGCCCTGGGTGAAAGTGGAAAAGAGCTATGTCTTCGATACACCGCGCGGCAAGCGGACGCTGGCCGAATTGTTCGATCGATCCAGCCAGCTGATCGTCAAGCATTTCATGCTGGCGCCCGGTCAGAAGGACGGTTGCGTCGGCTGCTCGTTCGAGACCGACCATATCGAGGGCGCGCTGGCGCATATCGAGCATCACGATGTGACATTCGTCGCCGTGGCGCGCGCGCCGCTGTCTGAAATCGAAACTTACAAGAAACGCATGGGCTGGACCTGCAAATGGGTTTCGTCGTTCGGCAGCGACTTCAATTACGATTACGACGTGTCGTTCACCAAGGAACAGATCGCCGGCGGCGAGGCTTGTTACAACTACGCCAAGGACAAAATTCCTCTCGAGGATCTGTCCGGATTCAGCGTGTTCTTCAAAAACGGCAAAGGCGAAATCTTTCACACCTATTCGACCTTCGGCCGCGGCGCGGAGGAAGTGATCGGGACCTACATGCTGCTCGATCTCACGCCGAAGGGCCGTAATGAAACCGGACCCAATTTCAATCTCACCGATTGGGTCCGCCATCACGACCGCTACGAAGCGAGCGGACACGTGAACGACAAAGGCCGGTGGGTCGCAGCGCACAGCGTTGAAGCGTCTGGAGTCGCGGCGCCGGCAGCGACCGGCTGTTGCGGCTGAACGATCGGGTCAACCAGGGAGAGTTCCATGTCTTACGTCGACGGATTTATCGTACCGGTGCCGAAGAAAAAGCTGGCCGCCTATCGCGCCATCGCGAAAAAAGCGGGCAAGGTCTGGCGCGATCACGGCGCGCTTGAATACTCGGAATGCGTCGCTGACGACGTGAAGAAGGGCAAATGGACGTCGTTCCCGCGCAGCGTCAAGCTCAAGGGCACCGAGACGGTGATCTTCTCATGGATCAGGTACAAGTCGCGCAAGGATCGCGACCGCATCCTCAAGAACGTGATGGCCGATCCGCGCCTGAAAAAAATGATGAACCCGAAGGCGATGCCGTTCGACGGCAAGCGCATGATCTATGGCGGGTTCAAGACCTTCGTCACCGCCTGACGCCGGAGTCTTGCGCACCACGTCCACAACAGAAAAGCTGAACATCAACCGTATTAAAACCTGACCGACATTGAAAGGAGCAACATCATGGACATCGTTTTCATCGTTCTCGCCTTCCTCGCCGGCGTGATCGCGACGATTCTCGTCATCGCGGCCCGCAAGCCCGACACGTCCGTCATCCAGCGTTCGACCAGCATTGCCGCCGCCCCGAGCGCCATCTTTCCGCTCATCAACGATCTGCGTGCGCACCGCTCATGGTCGCCGTTCGACCAGGATCCGAATATGCAGCGCAGCTATAGCGGTCCTGCGAAAGGCCCCGGCTCGGCGCTCGATTTTGCCGACAAAAAGGCCGGCACCGGACACATCGAAATTACTGACGCGTCGCAGCCGTCGCAGGTCACCTTTCGCCTTCTGATGACGAAGCCGTTCGCCTGCGACAACGTCGTGAAGTTTTCGCTCACGCCGCACGGCGGCGGCACCGACGTGACCTGGTCGATGAGCGGGCCGCAACCCTTCTTCTTCAAGCTCATGGGCACGGTCATGGATTGCGACAAGATGTGCGGCAGCATGTTCGAAAAAGGTCTTTCTGCACTCAAGACTGTTGCCGAAAGCGGCCGCGCCAGAGAGGTCGCGTGACGGCAAGCAGCAAGCCGTCAAAGAGCGCATTGGCCGAGCCCGAACTCGTCATCATGCGCGTCTTCAATGCGCCGCGAGAGCGGGTCTGGAAAGCGTGGACCGATCCGAAGCTTGCGGTGCAATGGTGGGGGCCGAAGCATCATCCGGCCACGCATCTGGAGATGGATGCGCGGCCCGGCGGCCTGTGGACCGGACGATTGCGCTCTGAGGCGGATGGCGCCGTGCTGACGCACAGAGGCGTCTTTCGCGAAGTCGTGGCGCCCGAGCGTCTGGTGTTCACGTTTGCCTGGGACGAGGAAGGCGAGCGCGGCCTCGAAACGCTGGTGACGATCACCTTCGCGGATCAGGGCGGAAAAACCTTGATGACCTTCCGCCAGATTCCGTTCCAATCGGCGGAGGAACGCGACGGGCATCGCGGCGGCTGGACCAGCGCATTCGATCGCTTCGACGATCAACTGCTGGAATTGAAAGGCAGTTAAGTCGCGCCGGCCGTCGTCCGGCAAAACGACGCAATGAACCAGGAATTGTCAGATGTCGCTTACTCTCTATTTCCATCCGCTCTCGTCGTTCTGTCACAAGGTGCTGATCGCGCTCTATGAAAACGGCACGCCGTTCACGCCGCATCTCGTCGATTTGGGCGATCCGAAAGCCAATGCCGATTTCAAGGCGATCTGGCCGATCGGAAAATTTCCGGTGCTGCGCGACGGCGACAGGACAGTCGCGGAATCAAGCATCATCATCGAATATCTTGCGCAGCATTATCCCGGCAAGACGGAATTGCTGCCGAGGGATTCCGATCTCGCCTTGCGGACGCGGATGCAGGACCGCTTTTTCGATCTCTACCTGCATCTGCCGATGCAGAAGGCCGTCGGCGACCGGTTGCGCCCCGCCGACAGGAAAGACCCGTTTGGCGTGGAGGAAGCAAAGAGATCGATGCAGACCGCGCTCGGCATGATCGAGAAAGACATGGCCACGAAAACCTGGGCGATGGGCGAGGTTTTCACGATTGCCGATTGCGCGGCCGCGCCGGCCTTGTTCTACGCCAACAAGGTGATGCCGTTCGCCGGCACACATCAGAATACGGCCGCCTATCTCGACCGGCTGATGCAACGGCCATCCTATGTGCGCGCGCTCAAGGAGGCAGAGCCGTATTTTTCAATGTTCCCGCAATAGACGCCACACGCGCGACAGCACCAACTCCGACCTCATCCTGAGGAGCGCCGCAAGGCGCATCTCGAAGGATGCAGGTCGGCCTCATCCTTCGAGACGCATTGCTTCGCAATGCTCCTCAGGATGAGGATTGAACGTCTTATGGTTTCGATTTGAAGGGTAGCGAACTCTAGCGCGTCGGCACCGGCTTCTCGCCGCGATAATCGTAGAAGCCGCGCTTGGTCTTGCGGCCGAGCCATCCGGCTTCGACATATTTCACCAGCAGCGGACACGGGCGATATTTGGAATCGGCGAGGCCCTCGTGCAGCACCTGCATGACCGACAGGCAGGTATCGAGACCGATGAAATCGGCGAGTTCGAGCGGGCCCATCGGGTGGTGCGCGCCGAGCTTCATCGCGGTGTCGATCCCTTCGACCGTGCCGACGCCTTCATACAGCGTGTAGATCGCCTCGTTGATCATCGGCAGCAGAATGCGGTTGACGATGAAGGCCGGAAAATCCTCCGACACCGCGATGGTCTTGTGCAGCTTGGTGATGAACGCCTTGCTCGCCTCGAAGGTCGGGTCGCCGGTCGCGATGCCGCGGATCAATTCCACGAGCTCCATCAGCGGCACCGGGTTCATAAAGTGAATGCCGATGAAGCGCTCCGGCCGGTCGGTGGTCGCGGCCAGCCGCGTGATCGAGATCGACGATGTATTGGTGGCGAGGATCGCGTCGGCTTTCAACGACGGGCACAGCGCCGCATAGATCTTGCGCTTGACGTCTTCCTTCTCGGTCGCGGATTCGATCACGAGATCGCAATCGCCAAAATCGCTCATCTTTTCCGCGCCACTGATCATAGACAGCGCAGCCTTGCGCTGGTCCTCGGTGATGAGCTTCTTGGAAACCTGCCGCGCCATGTTGCCGTTGATGGTGGCGAGCGCGTCCTTGATCCGGTCCGGGGACACATCGTGGATCAGCACGGGAAAGCCGGCCAGCGCGCAGACATGCGCGATGCCGTTGCCCATCTGGCCCGCTCCGATCACGCCTACTTTACGAATGCCTTGCGACATGTTGTCCGTCCAATAACTTCCGTAAGGGTGAGGTTTCGCGAAAAGCCGGACGCCGTTTCTACGCCGAACCGGCGCGACACACCACCCTCAGACGTTGCCACCCCAAGACTTTGCCACCCCTAGACTTGTCCTCTTGGGGCTTGCCACCCAGCCATTCGTCCGTCAGCGCTTGATCTTGGCGAGTTCGGCGTCGAGTTCGGGCAGCGCCTGATAGAGATCGGCCACAAGACCGTAATCGGCGACCTGGAAGATCGGCGCTTCCTCGTCCTTGTTGATGGCGACGATGATCTTGGAATCCTTCATGCCGGCGAGATGCTGGATCGCCCCCGAAATGCCGACCGCGATGTAGAGTTCCGGCGCCACCACCTTGCCCGTCTGCCCGACCTGCCAGTCGTTAGGGGCATAGCCGGCATCGACCGCGGCGCGCGAGGCGCCCATCGCGGCGCCGAGCTTGTCCGCGACCGGCTCGATATATTTGGTGAAATTCTCCCGGCTCTGCATCGCGCGGCCGCCGGAGATGATGATCTTGGCGGAGGTCAGTTCGGGCCGGTCCGATTTCGATAATTCCTCGCCGACGAAACCGGAAATGCCGGGATCGGCCGCCGCGGCGGCCGCTTCCACCGACGCCGATCCGCCCGCGCCCGCGGCCGGGAAGGTCGAGGTGCGCACGGTGATGACTTTTTTCGCGTCCTTCGACTTCACGGTCTGGATCGCGTTGCCGGCATAGATCGGCCGCTCGAAGGTGTCGGGCGCGATCACCTTGATGATGTCGGAGATCTGCATCACGTCGAGCAGGGCCGCGACGCGCGGCATGAAATTCTTTCCGGTCGTGGTCGCGGGCGAAACGATGGCGTCATAATTGCCCGCGAGCGAAACGACGAGCGCCGCCAGCGGCTCCGCCAGCATATGTTCGTAAATCCCGCTATCGGCGATCAGCACTTTCTTTATGCCGTCGAGTTTGGCGGCGGCATCCGCGACCGCGCGGCAGCCCTTGCCCGCCACCAGCACATGCACGTCGCCGCCCAGAGCCGTGGCGGCGGTCAGCGCCTTGTTGGTGGAATCCTTCAGCGTCTTGTTGTCGTGTTCGGCGATCAGAAGAACGGTCATCCGAGCACTCCCGCGTCTTTCAGTTTACCGACCAGTTCCGCGACCGAGCCGACCTTGGCGCCGGCCTTGCGGCCGCCCGGCTCGACGGTCTTTACGACTTCGAGCCTCGGCTTCACGTCGACGCCGTAAGCCTCCGGCGTCTTCTCGTCGATCGGCTTTTTCTTCGCCTTCATGATGTTCGGCAGGCTGGCATAGCGCGGCTCGTTCAGCCGCAGATCGGTCGTGACGATGGCCGGCGATTTCAGCTTCACCGTCTGCAACCCGCCGTCGACTTCGCGCGTCACCAGAATGGAATCGCCCTCGATCACGATCTTGGATGCGAAGGTTCCCTGCGGCCATCCGAGCAAGGCCGCCAGCATCTGGCCGGTCTGGTTGCTGTCGTCGTCGATCGCCTGCTTGCCCATGATGACAAGGCCGGGCTTTTCCTCTTCGACGATCTTCTTGAGAATTTTCGCGACCGCCAGCGGCTCGGTCGGGCTGTCCGTTTTCACCAGGATGCCGCGATCGGCGCCCATCGCCAATCCGGTGCGGATGGTCTCGGCCGACTGCGCCGGGCCGACCGATACGCACACGATCTCGGTCGCCTTGCCTGCTTCCTTGAGACGGATCGCCTCCTCGACGGCGATTTCGTCGAAGGGGTTCATCGACATTTTCACGTTGGCCAATTCAACGCCGGAGCCGTCGGATTTGACGCGGACCTTCACATTGAAATCGACAACCCGTTTCACGGGCACGAGAATTTTCATGTCTTATCCTTTAGAGCATGACGCCGAAAAAGCCTGCTCCGGACTTGATCCGGGGTGCGACGCGGCTTTCGGAGGACATCATGCTCTTCTTAAATCTGAAGAAATCGCGGGCAACCTAAAGGCGGCACGGAGCGGGTGTCAACGCATCAGGCGACATGCGATCCAATCGAAAACGTATGACCCGTCAGCGGTTCTGACCGGGCGTCCAAAGCACATCCTGCGCGCCCTTGTTATTGGCAAATCGGCTGGCGACAAACAGAAAATCCGACAGCCGGTTCACGTATTTGATCAGTGCCGCCGAAACCGTCTCGTCCGGCAGATC
>CAMDXM010000173.1 GCA_945878025.1 Pseudorhodoplanes sinuspersici
AGAATTTCGTCCGTGTTCGGCATCGTGGCGCGGATCATCACCATGCCGGTCGCCGGATCGACGGTGTTCTCGATCATGGACACCGCGCCGGTGGAACGCCGCCGCTCGCCCGGAACGATCGCCTCGACGGTGGCCGTTTCGGCCAGCAGCGCCTGACGGACATCGGGCAGCGTCTTCTGCGGCACCGAGAAGCTGACATAAAGCGGCGACAATTGATTGATGGTGGCGAGCGCCACGGTGTCGGCCGCCCGCACGTAATTTCCGACCTTCACATTGGCCTGGCTCATCCGGCCGGAAATCGGAGCGCGGATTTTGGTGAAGTCGATCTGGACTTTGAGATTTTCCAGCGTCGCGCGATTGGAATCGGCGGTGGCGCGGGCGACGTTCACCTGCGTCTGGGCGTTATTGAGCGTAACCAGGGTGGTGGCGTTCTTGGCGACGAGTTCGCTGTAGCGCTGCACGTCGCGCTCGGCCTGTTCGAGCTGCGCCTGCGCGCCGTCGATCACCGCCTGCACGCGCCTGATCTCGGCCTCGGTTTGGCGCGAATCGAGGGTGAACAGGAGGTCGCCCTCCTTCACCCGCGCGCCGTCCGCCACATGCACCGCCGTGATGACGGAATCGACGCGCGATTTGATCGCGACACTGGCGATGGTGGTCACGTTGCCAAGCGCATCAAGACGCACCGGCACGACCTTCTTCTCGGCCGTCGCAACATCGACCGGGACGACGCGCGCCGGCGCGCGCGATTGCGCCGCCGCGTTGCTGGCCGCCCAATAGGATTTGGTGACCAGGAATGCCGCCGTGACGGCGACAAACGCGGCCGCTGCGATGAGCAAGGTCCGTCTGGTCATTTCCCGCAATTCGGCCCGGGTTCACCCAGGCTCCCTCGTTGCATTCGGGCCCCTAGTGTCCCGATTCCGAAGTTCGCTTCATTCTGCGGCGCCTTCGTAAGCGAACTTCGGAATCGAAGGGCACCGGCAACATGATGATTCCAGGGTGGTTTTGGTTCAGAAATTCCCTCGAAGGACTCGCGGCGAGAATGAAGGGAATTTCCGAACCACCACACTGGCAGACCCTGGAATTCAAGGCCGAATGGGTACCACATTCAGCCTTTGCGCCGCATTAAAAGTCGGTTAGGCGGTAAACACCGCCGGTTCCGGTAAATGCCCGCTTCCGCGCAGGCAGCCGGAACGATCGACAAATATTGCTGCCGCTTCTCAACGGGCTCGAAATACAGGCTTTTTCATGCGCATCGCCACCTGGAACGTCAATTCGATAAAGCAGCGCATCGAAAATCTCGTGGCCTGGCTCAAGGAACGCCAGCCGGACGTGGTTTGTCTGCAGGAAACAAAATGCGTCGATGACAGCTTCCCGCGCGAACCTTTGGAAAGCCTTGGCTACAACGTCGCCATCCATGGCCAGAAGACATTCAACGGGGTCGCCATCCTGTCGAAGTTCCCTTTCGATGAGGTGAAGCCCCGCCTGCCGGGCGACGATGGCGATGAGCAAGCCCGTTTCATCGAGGCCACGATATCGGCGGGCGGGCGGATCGTCCGTATTGCCTCGATCTATCTGCCCAACGGAAACCCAGTAGATAGCGAAAAATATCCTTATAAAATCAGATGGATGGAACGCATTTCTCATTACGTTTCTGAAACGCTTAAACTGGAAGAGCCTTTGATCCTTGCCGGGGATTACAACGTCATCCCGGCCGCCGCCGATGTCCACGACCCGGCGGCATGGATCGAGGACGCCCTGTTCCGTCCGCAGACCCGGGAAAAATTCCGCTCGATCACCAATCTCGGTTTGACCGATGCGCTGCGCGCCACCACCGACGCGCCCGGGCTCTATACCTTCTGGGATTATCAGGCCGGCGCCTGGCAGAAGAATAACGGCATCCGCATCGACCACATCCTGCTGTCGCCGCAGGCCGCCGACCGTCTGGTGACGACCGGCATCGACCGCCATGTGCGCAGCTGGGAGAAGCCTTCCGACCATGTTCCGGTCTTCGCGGATCTCGCTATCGGCTGACCATCGACCAAAAACCCCACGCATTGTCGGTTTCGCAAAACGAAACGAGGTTTCATTTTCCTGGCCCGATGGCCTTGCCACCGCCACCGCAATAAGGCGGAATCACCCCGCATAAACCCGGGTCACGGGAAACGACGCCGCATCGCGACACTTCGCGCGAGCAGCCGGCGCGGAGGGGAAACGTTGAACGAGTTGCCGATCGCGCGCGAGCGCTCCGGGCATATTGGCGATGCCGCGCCGGCCATGATGGTGGATGAGTTCACCGGCCGAACTCTCACGGGATTCGCGCGTCTGCTGTTCGCGATTTCCGCAATTGTCGTGACGTGTCTTTCGCTTAATCAGCTTCTCAACCTGCAACTCCTTGTCGGCGTCGTCTTTATCGAAAACCGCTATCTCTATCTCCTCGCCGCGGCGCTATTTCCGCTGATCTTTCTCGTCTTCCCCGCGCACAAAAATTCGCTTGGCCATATTCCCTGGTACGACTGGCTGCTGGCCGCGCTCGCATACGGGCTTTTGATCTGGTTCGCTCTTCAGGCCGAACGGATCCTGTCCGAGGGATGGGAATATGGCGCGCCACGCCTTGCCAAGGTCTTCGCGGGCATTCTGTGGCTGTTGATCCTGGAGGGCCTGCGCCGCACCAGCGGCTGGCCGATGACCGTCATCGTCGGCGTCTTCTCGCTTTATCCCGTCGTCGCAGGCGCCATTCCCAATCCGCTGAAAGGAAGCCCGCAGGCGTTCGACGACACCCTCGCCTATCATCTTGCGAGCGCGGAATCGGCCTTCGGTATTCCGATGCGCGCCTTCGCCGAAATCGTCGTCGGCTTCATCATTTTCGGAATAGCACTCAACAACACCGGCGGCGGGCGCTTCTTCAACGATCTTGCTTTCGCATTGGTCGGGCGCTGGCGTGGCGGCGCCGCCCAGGTCGGCATCGTTTCGAGCGCATTGCAAGGTTCGATCAGCGGCAGCGTGATCTCGAATGTGATCAGTTCCGGCGTGGTCACCATTCCTGCGATGAAACGCAGCGGATTTCGCGCCGACTATGCCGGCGCAGTCGAGGCGGTGTCCTCGACCGGCGCGGTGCTGATGCCGCCGGTTATGGGTTCGACGGCGTTTGTCATGGCCTCGTTTCTCGGAAAATCCTACGGCGAGATCGCGCTGGCGGCGACGATTCCCGCACTCTTGTTCTATATCGCGCTCGTTGTTCAGGTGGACGCCTATTCCGCGCGCCTTGGGCTGAAGGGCCTGCCTGCGTCCGAATTACCCAAACTCAGTGCGGTGATGAAGGACGGCTGGCTCTATATTCCGGTTTTCGCGATGCTGGTATTTCTCCTGGTGTCGCTGCAGGAAGAAGCGCTGGCACCCTTTTACGCGACGGGTCTCTTGATCGCGATCAATCAGGCGCTCCCGTCGCATCGCATGAACGGTGCGCAGCTGATTGATTTTGCCGTTGCCGTGGCGCGCGGGCTCGCCGAGCTCGTCGCCATTCTGCTTGCAATCGGCTTCATCATTGGCGCGCTTTCGGTCACCGGTCTCGCCGGCACGCTTGCCAACGATCTGGTTTATCTCGCCGGCAACGCACCACTCGTTCTTCTCGTCATGGGCGCGCTCACGAGCTTCATCTTCGGCATGGGGATGACTGTCACCGCTTGCTACATTTTCCTCGCCATCGTTCTGGCGCCGCCGCTGATCAAGGCCGGACTCGATCCGCTCGCAGTGCACCTTTTCATCATGTATTGGGGCATGGTGTCCTTCATCACGCCGCCGGTCGCACTCGCGACCTTTGCGGCTGCTCCGCTTGCCGGCGTGTCTGCGATGAAGATCGGCATCCAGTCGATCCGGCTCGGCACCGCGATCTACTTCGTTCCCTTTTGTTTCGTGCTCAATCCCGCACTCCTTTTCATCGGCGATCCCCCGACTGTAACCATCGCGATCGGCGCCGCCTTCGCGGGCGTCATCGTCATGGCGGCGGCATTGCAGGGTTTCGTCCTGTGGATCGGGCAAATCCCGAATCATATTTTCGGATGGCTGGCGCGCGCCTGCATGATAGCCGGCGGCATGCTGCTCGCGACGCCCTCGCCCCGTCTGACCGGCTTTTCATTCGCCGCCAATCTTGCCGCAGGCGCAACGCTCGCCGCGGCTGGACTTTTGATTCTGTCGCTCTCGCTTCACGCAACTGAGAAACGGAGGATTACGCCATGATCGTATCGAATAGCATCGCACGACACGCGTTTCTTGCCGCCGGCGCACTGGCCTTGTCATGCTCCGCAGGTGTCGCGCAGACTGCCAAATTGCCGGAAACCTTGACCTGGACCGCCTATGACGTCGGATCGGGCGGTTACAATCAGGCGGTCGCCATCGGCAACGCGCTCAAGAACAAGCTCCAGGTCAATCTGCGCGTGTTGCCGGGCAAGAACGACGTGTCGCGCAACATTCCGCTGCGCGACGGCAAGGTGCCGTTCTCGGCCAACGGCGTCGGCGGCAGCTATCTGGCGCAGGAAGGCGTCTACGAATTCGGCGCGCGCGACTGGGGCCCGCAGGCGGTGCGTTCGCTGATCCTGAACAATTCCGACGCACTGCTCACCATCGTGACCGCCAAGGATGCCGAGATCAAAATCGCGGCGGATTTCAAGGGCAAGCGCGTCGC
This sequence comes from Pseudorhodoplanes sinuspersici, assembly GCA_945878025.1. Classification (GTDB taxonomy): domain Bacteria; phylum Pseudomonadota; class Alphaproteobacteria; order Rhizobiales; family Xanthobacteraceae; genus Pseudorhodoplanes; species Pseudorhodoplanes sinuspersici_B. Next base: position 4,679 of record CAMDXM010000173.1, read on the forward strand.
CTGGGTGGTCGGCGCACCGTCGCTCAACCAGAACATCACGGCGCTGCTCGCCTTCGCGGGCCTGACCTGGAACGACGTCAAGAAAGTGGAATTCGGCGGCTTCGGCCAGGCGATGGACGGCATCATCAACAACCAGGTCGACGCGGCGTTCTCGTCAACGATCTCGGGCAATGTCTACAAGATCGCCTCGTCCCCGCGCGGCCTCCGCTACCCGACCTTCCCGCACAGCGACAAAGCCGGCTGGGCCCGCACGCAGAAGATCGCGCCATTCTTCGTTCCAGCTTTCGGCACCGAGGGCGCCGAACTCTCGAAAGACAACAAGGCGGAAGCCGCGACCTATCCCTATCCCGTGCTGATGACGATGAAGGCGACCGAAGCCGGCCTCGTCTACAACATGACCAAAGCGATGGTGGAATTGTTCGACGATTACAAGGACGGCGCGCCGGGCAATAACGGCTGGGATCTCAAGCGCCAGATTTTCGCTTGGGCGATCCCGATGCACGAAGGCGCGGTAAGCTTTTACAAGGAGCGCGGCGTGTGGACCGCGCAGCACCAGACCCACAATGACGCGCTGATCAAACGGCAAGATACGCTTGCCGCCGCGTGGCAGGCCTATACGGCAAAGGCGCCGGCGGATGACGGCGAATTCAGCAAGGGCTGGATGGCCGCGCGCGCGGACGCGTTGCGCAAAGCTGGCCTGGAGGTCGTGATCGACGCCTGGTGAGAAATCAATCGCGGCGGTTTTTCAGCCAGCGCTCGAGAAAGACCAGCGCCAGCTGCCGCTCGTCGTCGGTCGCCTGCTTGAAGGCGGCCTCATGCATCTCGGCGACCCAGTTTTCGTCGGCGATGGCGTTGTCGCGCGCGAGCGTGAGCCACATCAGCCCGAGCGCGGCCTGGCGCGGTCCGGCGTCGCCCTTGAACAGCACATTGCCGAGCATCGCCTGCGCGCGATACTGACCCTTGTTGGCCGCGAGACTGAGCCAGCGCACCGCCTGACGCGTATCGCGCGGCATGCCGATGCCGTCGAGATAAAGCCGCGCGAGACTGTATTGCGCGTCGGCATCGCCGAAATAGGACGCGGCATAGGCATACATTTCGCGCGCGCGGTCGTGATCGACCTTCACGTCGGAATCCGGAATGCCCTTCAGGTAATAATTTCCAAGCTGCACGAAGGCGTTCGCCACAAAACGCGCCTGCGGCACGTTCGGATTATCCTCGGCATGGGTGTCGGCGATGCGGCTGAAATAATCGAAGGCGCGCAGATCGCTGCGCGGCACGCCATCGCCCGCCGCATACATGCGTCCGAGCTTCCATTGCGCCATCGCATGGCCCTGCTCGGCCGCGTATTGCAGCGAGGACAATCCCTTTTCCTTTTCGCCCGCGCGCAGCGATTGCGCTCCGCTGACGAAAGCCTCGCGCGGCGAGACCTGCGGCACCGCCGGCTTGACGTCCGAGGGCGTGCGCGTGCCGTCGAAGGCGAATGCCGGCGCAAGCGTGAAACACGCGCAGGTCAGGACGATGCGTGAGAGGCTATTGATCGGCATAGCTGATCTTCTCGGCTTTGCCGCCCGGATGCGTCACCGCGCCATGGAGCGCTGAGCCCACCTGCTGGCCGTATTTCCAGAGATAGCCGGAACCATATTCGGCCTCGCGCGCCGTCCACTGCGTCTTGCGCTTTGCGAGTTCGTCGTCGGAAAGCTTCACGTTGAGGACGCCGTTGTCGGCATCGAGCTCGATGATGTCGCCGTCACGCAGAAGCCCGATCGGTCCGCCGATCGCCGCTTCCGGTCCGACATGGCCGACACAGAAACCGCGGGTCGCGCCTGAGAAGCGTCCGTCGGTGATGAGCGCGACCTTGTCGCCCATGCCCTGACCGTAAAGCGCGGCCGTAGTGGACAGCATTTCACGCATGCCGGGGCCGCCGCGCGGACCTTCGTAACGGATGACGAGAACGTCGCCTTCCTTGTATTTCTTGTTCTTCACCGCCTGAAAACAGGCTTCCTCGCCGTCGAAGCAGCGCGCGGGTCCGGTGAATTTCAGATTCTGCATGCCCGCGACTTTGACAATCGCGCCTTCGGGCGCGAGGTTGCCTTTCAGACCGACAACGCCGCCTGTGACAGTCAAGGGTTTCGACGCGGGACGCACGACATCCTGATCCGGGTTCCACTTCACGCTCTTGAGATTTTCGGCGATCGTGCGGCCCGTCACGGTCATGCAATCGCCGTGCAGGTATCCGCAATCGAGCAGCGTCTTCATCAGGAGCGGAACGCCGCCAACCTCGAACAAATCCTTGGCGACATAACGGCCGCCCGGTTTCAAATCCGCGATATACGGTGTCTTTTTGAAGACCTCGGCGACGTCGAATAGCGTGAATTCGATCCCGCATTCGTTAGCAATTGCAGGCAGATGCAGGGCGGCATTTGTGGAACCGCCCGAAGCCGCCACAGTTGCGGCGGCGTTTTCCAGCGCCTTGCGGGTGACGATGTCGCGCGGGCGAATGTTGTCGCGCACGAGGTCCATGATCTTTTCGCCCGCCGTCATGCAGAAGGCGTCGCGGATTTCGTAAGGCGCGGGCGCGCCGGCCGAGTAAGGCAGCGCAAGCCCGATCGCTTCCGACACGGTCGCCATGGTGTTGGCGGTGAATTGCGCGCCGCAGGCGCCCGCGGACGGGCACGCGACATGCTCCAATTCATCGAGATCCCCATCCGACATGTCGCCGACCGAGTGCTTGCCGACCGCTTCGAACACGTCCTGCACGGTGACCGGCTTGCCCTTGAAAGTTCCGGGCAGGATCGAGCCGCCATAGATGAAGATCGAGGGCACGTTGAGCCGCACCATCGCCATCATCATGCCGGGCAGCGACTTGTCGCAGCCGGCGATGCCCACGAGTGCGTCATAGCCGTGGCCGCGCATGGTAAGTTCGACCGAATCCGCGATCACCTCGCGCGAAGGCAACGATGCCTTCATGCCGGCATGGCCCATGGCGATGCCGTCGGTGACGGTGATGGTGCAGAATTCGCGCGGCGTGCCCTGGGCGGAAGCGACGCCCTTTTTCACGGCCTGCGCCTGGCGCATCAGCGCGATGTTGCAGGGCGCGGCTTCATTCCAGCAGGTGGCGACGCCGACGAAAGGCTGGTGGATCTGATGGGTCGTGAGACCCATCGCGTAATAATAGGATCGATGCGGCGCACGCTCCGGCCCTTCCGTCACGTGACGGCTGGGCAATTTCGATTTCAGGCTGGTCTTGGCGTCCATGCGTCCCGGCGTTCCAAATCTGGCTTCCAAATCAGAGGGTCCGAATGCCACAGCCGAACGGTGTGGCGGTCACGACACCCTGGAGGCCCCCGCCCCCTCCCTTGGGCCAGACGGTCAGGAAACCGGCTGATGCCAATGGCTTAGGCATTCGTCTCGTTGAGGCGTATGGCCAAATCGCGGCCAAGTCGCCATCTTTGGGTCGCGTGGCTTAAATGTTCTAAACATGTGGCGGTAAAGTCACAGCCTTAGAACGCTGAAAACACAAGGCTTTGTGTTGGTATCGCGGAAAAAGCATGGATGCCCGGCGCATTTTGATTGCCGATCTCGGGTAAACTCGAGATCGGTGCCGGGCATGAGGAATGGCATGACCCTTCCGCCACGCCTGCGCCGCTCCTTCTTTGATCGTCCGGTCCTGAAAGTCGCCCGCGATTTGATCGGGGCGACGCTGATGTTTCGCGGCATCGGCGGGATCATCGTCGAGGCCGAGGCCTATCACCATACCGACCCGGCCGCTCATTCCTTCAATGGCCGGACCAACCGTAACGCGGTCATGTTCGGTCCGGCGGGCCACGCCTATGTCTACCGCTCCTATGGCATCCACTGGTGCCTGAATTTCGTGTGCGAGGCGGAAGGCTCGGCCAGCGCCGTTCTCATCCGCGCGCTTGAGCCCACGCACGGAATTCCCGCCATGCAGCGAAGGCGCGGCATGAAGGAAGAGCGGCTCCTGTGCTCCGGACCGGGGCGGCTGTGCGAAGCGCTCGGCATTGCGGGTGGGCATAATGGTCTGCCGCTCGACAAGCCGCTATTCGAATTGCGCGCGCGAAGCGGGAAACCCGAGATCGCCGCCGGCGTGCGGATCGGAATTACCAAGGCCGTGGACCTGCCGTGGCGGTTCGGTTTGAAAGGCTCGCGTTATATGAGCAAGCCGTTCGCGGTTTAGAGCGTGTGCGTCTTACTTCCCTCTCCCCGCT
>CAMDXM010000174.1 GCA_945878025.1 Pseudorhodoplanes sinuspersici
ACAGATCGAGGATGCCGCCGCGCACGGCGTAGTCGCCAGGCTCGCGCACGGTCGAGGCCCGCATATAGCCGTTGAGCTCGAGCCAGCGCGTCACGTTCTCCATGCCGAGCACATTGCCGGGCGCCGCCGACAGCGATTGCCCGGCGAGCAGCGCACGCGGCGGGACCCGCTGCAGGGCGGCGTTCACGGTCGTCAGCAGGATCGAGGGCTTGTCGCGGCCTCTGACATGAACGAGCCGTGACAAAGCCGTCATGCGCTGCGCCAGCACTGCGGCATGCGGCGACACCCGGTCATAAGGCAAACAGTCCCAGGCCGGGAATTCCATGATTGTCATGTCGGGCGCGAAGAATGAAAGGCTGCGCGACAACGCCGCCATGCGGGGTCCGTCGCGGCAAATGACGATGAGACTGATCGCGGGCGCGCCGGGCTTGGCCGCAATGGCGCGCGCCAGATCGGACAGCACCAGTCCTTCGGCGCCATCCGCGACATTGGCGAGCGTGAGTTTCTGATGAGGCTTCAGGAGTTCGGCGGGCGAGCGGCTCATGTCAGCGGACGTCCCCACTGCGACGGCTGAATGCGCGCATGCGCCTGAACAGCGCGCAGTCGAAATCCGCCGGTACCACGCCCTCGCCGGTGAACCAGGAATAGATTTCCTGGTCGGGCACGTCGAGCAGACGCTCCAGTTCGTCGAGTTCGGCATCGGTCATGGCGGCGATGGAGGCATCGGCGAAGCCTCCGATGATCAGGTCCATTTCCCGGATGCCGCGATGCCACGAGCGAAACAGCAGCTTGCGCTGGCGCTCGCTCAACCCCTCGCTCGATCGTGTCGTTCCGGTCATTTCGCCTCAACGCCAAAAGCCCGGACGGGCCGGGCGGGTGCTATATAGAGGCCGCCGCGCCGGTTGTGAACCGGAACGCAGGACTGACGTTTCAGCGGGTCAGGAATGACACCAGTTTCGGAATGACCTGATCGGGCGCTTCGTCGATCAGCCAATGGCCCGAACCCTTGACGATGACGCCTTCGACTTTGTCGTCGACCATGCGGCCCTGGTCGATCAGAAATTGCCCGCCGGCCTTCTCACCTGACAATATCAGCATGGGCATGGTCAGCTTGGTCTTCGCAAAGACCGCGAAGTCCTTCGCGTCCTGCTCGAACGCCTTGAACACCTCGAAACCGGAGCGCATGGCGCCTGGCTGCGCATAGGATTTTGCGTAGAAGCGACGGTCGCTTTCCGACACCGATTTTTTGCGGTCGGCGGCGAAGTCATTCCAGAAATGCTCGAAATAGGTCCGCTCGCGGCCATTGACGAGTTTTAGCGGCGTCTCGCCATAGAAGTGAAAATGCCAGAGGTCGCGCAACAGCCAGACGCTGGTCCAGTCGCCGACGCCTGGCAGGAACGCGTCCATCAGCGCGATGCGATCGACCTCCGCCGGATATTGCGCGGCATAGGCATAGGCGACCATCAATCCGATATCGTGCCCGGCCATTCCGATGCGCTTGTAGCCGAGCGAAGCGGCGAGCGCGTGGATATCCTGCGCCATGGTCTTCTTGTCGTAGCCCTTTTCGGGCTTGGCGGATTGGCCGAAGCCGCGCAGATCGGGCGCGATAACGGTGCGGGTTTTTGCAAGCTCCGCGATCAGCGGCCGCCACATGTGGCTGTTCTGCGCGTAGCCGTGTAGCAGAATAATGGGGTCGCCCTTGCCGGCGATCAGATAATGGATCCTCACGCCGTTGGCATCGGCGAAGCGGCTCTGGATTCCGGACTTGTCCTTCGCAAACGAGGGCATTGCCGTTGCGATCAGGGTCGCGCACAGCGCAACCATCGAAAGAATTCGCCGCATCGCCATTTTCTCCAAGGTTACGACCAAAGATGACGCTACACTGTTTCGGGCGCTAGACCGCACGACAAATCGAACTATGTTTGGCAGCCATGCGCTCATCCCTGCTCGATCCATTATTCGCCACGATCACGACGCTGCCAGGCGTCGGGCCGAAGGTCGAGAAGCTGTTCCGCCACTTGCTCGGACGGGACGACGTGCCGCGCGTGCTCGACCTGCTGTTTCACCTGCCGACCGGCATCATCGACCGCCGCGCGCGGCCGAAACTGCGCGATGTCGTTCCCGGTTCTGTCGCGACCGTGGAAGTAACGATCGACCGCCACCGTCCCTCCCCGCCGAACCGCCCGCGCGTGCCTTACCTGATCTATGCCAGCGACGAGACCAGCGATCTCATCATCACCTATTTCCATGCGAAAGCCGATTATCTGGAGAAGCTCTTTCCGGTTGGCGAGAAACGCTACGTGTCAGGAACGACCGCGCTCTATGACGGCATGCTGCAAATGGTGCATCCGGATCGCGTGGTCGACGAGAAAGGTCTCGCCGCCTTGCCCATGGTGGAGCCAGTCTATCCGCTGACCGAAGGTCTCGGCCTCAATCAGGTTCGCAAAACAACGGACGCCGCCGCCGGCAAGATTCCGAAGCTGCCGGAATGGCAGGACGCCGCCTGGCTCGCGCGCAATCGCCTTCCGCCATTCGATCAGGCGCTGACGTCGTTGCACCGGCCGCAGGAGCCCGAGGACATCGCACCGCAAGGCCCGGCCTGGACACGGCTCGCTTATGACGAATTGCTGGCAAGCCAGATCGCGCTCACATTGCTGCGCACGCATCTGCGGCGGCAATCCGGACGCGGCAGCGCGGGCGACGGCCATGTGCGAAAGAAAATCATCGCCGCCTTGCCCTATTCGCTGACGCTCTCGCAGCACAAAGCGATCGACGCCATCGTCGCCGATCTTGGCAAGCCCGAACGCATGCTGCGCATGCTGCAGGGCGATGTCGGATCGGGTAAAACCGTGATCGCGCTGATGGCCGCCGCGGCGGCGATCGAGAGCGGGCGGCAGGCGGCGCTGATGGCCCCGACCGAAATCCTCGCCCGCCAGCATCACAAAACCATCGCCCCGCTCGCGGACGCGTCCGGCCTTCGCATCGCCATTCTCACCGGCCGCGAACGCGGCAAGGAACGCGCGAACATTCTGGCCCGGCTCGAAAACGGCGCCATCGATCTCCTGATCGGCACCCACGCGCTGTTCCAGGACGAGGTCGCATTCAAGGATCTCGCACTCGCCATCGTCGACGAACAGCATCGCTTCGGCGTGCATCAGCGGCTGGCCCTGACACGCAAGGGTGAAGCGGTCGACATTCTCGTCATGACGGCAACGCCCATTCCGCGCACGCTGGTGCTGACCTATTTCGGCGACATGGACATCTCCGAGTTGCGCGAGAAGCCGGCCGGACGTCAGCCAATCGACACGCGTACGATTCCGCTCTCGCGGCTCGAGGAAATGACCGATGCGGTCGGACGCGCGATCGACGAAGGCGGACGGGTCTATTGGGTCTGTCCACTGGTCGAGGAATCCGAAGTGAGCGACCTCGCGGCTGCGGAAGATCGCTTCGCCCTGCTTAAAGCACGCTTCGGCGCGCGCACGGGCCTCGTTCACGGCCGCATGAAGGGCGCGGACAAGGATGCCGCGATGGAGGCTTTCGCAAACGGCGAAACGAGATTGCTGGTGGCGACGACCGTGATCGAGGTCGGCGTGGACGTGCCGGAAGCCACGGTCATGGTGATCGAACACGCCGAACGCTTCGGGCTCGCGCAGCTTCATCAATTGCGCGGCCGCATCGGCCGCGGCGAAGGCCGTTCGACCTGCCTGCTGCTTTACAAGTCGCCGCTCGGCGAGACCGCGAAAGCACGCCTTGCCATCATGCGGGAGACCGAGGACGGCTTCCGAATCGCCGAGGAAGATTTGAGACTACGCGGCGAAGGCGACGTGCTCGGCACGCGCCAGAGCGGAATGCCGGGCTTTCGCGTGGCGCGGCTCGACGTCCATGGCGCATTGCTGCCGGCCGCGCGCGACGACGCCAATCTGTTGTTCTCACGCGACCCGGAATTGAAAAGCGAGCGCGGCCAGGCGATCCGTCACCTGCTCTATTTGTTCGAACGCGACGAAGCCGTACGGCTCATTCGCGCCGGCTGAACGCGGCTACGGCTTTCCTGCGAGCGGATCCGGGCCGAAACGGTTCGGTCCTGCTGTGCCGCGCAGGCAGGCCCAATAGATCAGCAGGAATATTCCGACGATGGTGAAGATGATGAGCGTCCACCAGCCGGTGCGGTCGATGTCGTGCAAGCGTCGGACACCGATGGCGAGGCTTGGCAGGAAAATGATCAGGCTCGCGATCATGTTCAACGGTCCCGCATCCGTCTCGACGTCCGGGAAGACCGCCTTGTCGAGAATGCCGGTGACCGCGCCGAGGATCAAAGAGAACAGGACCCAGTACCAATATTCCGAGCGAACCGCCCGGCCGGAGAAAGTCACGTAATTGCGAAACCCGGACGCGATCGCATCACCGAAATTCATCGCCCTGCTCCTGTGAAAATCGCAATGAAAACGCGGTTCCTATTTAACTGATTCTTGATTGCGAACCTCGCGCGCCACTTGCGCGGTCCGCGCAGTCGCCGCCAGCGACGCGAGCTTCTTCTGGTCGCCATTGACGCCGGGCTGGATCATGCCGGCCGACACCAATAGAGTCGCGGCGGCCTCGACCGGAATATCGAGCTCGATGATGTTCTTGCGCGGCAGATAGAAGAAAAAGCCGGTGGTCGGGTTCGGCGTGCAGGGCAGGAACACCGAAATCTGATCGTCGCCATCCGGCAGCCGGCTTGCAATCTCCTGGCTCGGCGGCTGTGACAGAAAAACCAGCGACCACATGCCCGGCGCCGGAAACTCGACCAGCCCCACTTTGCGGAAGCTGTTTCCCGATTTCGAGAACAGCATCGTGAAGACCTGCTTCACGGTCTTGTAGATCGGCCGCACGATCGGCATGCGGTCGAGTGCGCTTTCGCCGAGCTGCAGCAAGGTGCGCCCGACAAGATTGGCGGTGAGGAAACCGAGCATGGTGAGCGCGAAAAACGCAATCACGAGACCGGAGCCTGGAATTTTCCACGGCAGATAGGTTTCCGGCCGGTACATCGCCGGAATAAGCGGGCGAACCAGATCGTCGACCCATGTGATGAAGGACCAGATCAGCCACGCGGTGACGGCAACGGGCCCGGCCACCACAAGTCCGGTCAGAAAATACGTACGCAGCCGCTGGCCGAATCCGGCCGGCGGAAGATCGATTTCCAGAATGTCCGGCGGATTGGACGCCGGGTCCTTTTGCGCGTTCATTGCAGTGCGGCCATGTAGCGGAAACTCTCGCCGAAAGCACTATAACTTATCGGGGAAATATTGCGCGAGGCAGTAGCCGGGAACCGCCCCGTCGGCCTGCAAATCTTGCAGGTTCACTCCACGGTGACGGATTTGGCGAGATTGCGCGGCTGGTCGATATCGGTGCCGAGATTGACCGCGGTATGATAGGCGAGCAATTGCACCGGAATAGCGTAAACCAGAGGCGTGACACTGGCCGGCATTTCGGGCATGCGCAGCGTCATCATCGAGGAGATCGTCGCTTCCCTCGCGCCTTTCGGGTCGGTGATGAGAATGATCTTGCCGCCGCGCGCGGCGACTTCCTGCATGTTGGAGACGGTCTTTTCGAAGACGCCGTCATGGGGCGCTATCACGATGACCGGCATGGTCTCGTCGATCAATGCAATGGGTCCGTGCTTGAGCTCGCCGGCGGCATAGCCTTCGGCGTGGATATAGGAAATTTCCTTGAGCTTGAGCGCGCCCTCGAGCGCCAGCGGATAGCTCGTGCCGCGGCCGAGATAGAGCACGTCCTTGCTCTTGCCGAGATCGCGCGACAGCTTTTCGATTTCCGGCTCCAGCGCCAGCGCTTCGTTCATGTGGCGCGGCACCTCGATCAGCGCTCGCACGAGCTTGCGCTCTTCGTCCTCGGACAGCGTGTTGCGCGCGCGCCCTGCGGCAATCGCAAGGCAGGCCAGCACCGCGAGCTGGCAGGTGAAAGCCTTGGTCGAGGCCACGCCGATTTCCGGTCCGGCCAATGTCGGCATGATGACGTGGCTGTCGCGGGCGATGGTCGATGACTGCACGTTGACGACCGAAAGAACGTGCTGGCCATGCTCCTTCGCATAGCGGAGCGAGGCGTGCGTGTCGGCGGTCTCGCCGGATTGCGACACGAAAATCGACAGATCGCCCTTGCGCAGCGGCGCTTCTCGATAGCGGAACTCGGAGGCGATATCGATCTCGACCGGAATGCGCGCGTAGCGCTCGAACCAGTATTTCGCAACGAGGCCCGCGTAAAAAGCCGTGCCGCAGGCCGAAATCGAAATGCGCTCCAGCTTTGCAAAATCAAACGGCAGCTTGCCGGGCAGCACCACGCGCTCATTCGCCATGTCGAGATAATGCGACAGCGTATGCGCGACCACTTCCGGCTGCTCGTGGATCTCCTTCGCCATGAAATGGCGGTGATTGCCCTTGTCGACCAGAAACGCCGAGCCGGTCGTCTTGATCATCGCGCGATTGACGAGAAGGCCATCGGCGTCGCGAACCTCTACGCCGCCACGATGGATGACCGCCCAGTCGCCGTCTTCGAGATAACTGATGGTGTCGGTGAAGGGCGCTAGCGCGATCGCGTCCGAGCCAAGATACATTTCGCCGCTACCGTGTCCGATCGCGAGCGGCGAGCCGCGGCGAGCGCCGATCATCAGGTCGTCTTCGCCGGCGAAAATGAAAGCGAGCGCGAACGCGCCGCGCAATCGCGGCAGCGTGACCTTCACCGCCTCGATCGCCGAAAGTCCTTTTTTCATTTGCGCGGTGACGAGCTGCGCGACAACTTCGGTATCGGTTTCCGTGCCGAATATCGCGCCGGCCGCTTCCAGTTCTTCACGCAATTCGCGGAAATTCTCGATGATGCCGTTATGCACGACTGCGAGCTTGTCGGTCGCGTGCGGATGCGCGTTGGTCTCGTTCGGGCGGCCATGCGTCGCCCAGCGCGTGTGACCGATCCCGGCCATGCCGGCGAGCGGCTCGAGGCCGAGCTTGATTTCGAGATTTTTCAGTTTGCCTTCGGCGCGCCGGCGTTCGAGATGACCGTTCTCGACGGTCGCGACACCCGCGGAATCGTAACCGCGATATTCAAGCCGCCGCAATGCATCGACCAATTGGCCGGCCACAGCCTCGCGTCCCAGAATCCCGACAATCCCGCACATCGAGCTATTGCCTCCCCGCCGCCTCACGGCGCCCGGATAAGGTTAAAGCGGCGGCGCTGCCGATCCGGAAATCAAAATCCATTTCGCCTTGTGTCAGGAGGTCTGGCGCGCCGCGTTCACCCCTGATCCTTCTTCTTGCCTGCCGCCTTCAGATTGCGCAAGCGGGAAGCCCAGCCTTCCTTAATAGTCTGCCGCACCCGCCCGAGCGCCAGCGCATTCGCGGGCACATTCTCGGTAATCACGGACCCTGAACCGACATAGGCCCCGTCGCCGATTGTCACCGGGGCGACGAGGGCGGAGTTGGAGCCGATAAACGCGCCCTTGCCGACATCGGTGCGGTGTTTGGACGCGCCATCATAGTTACAGAAGATCGTTCCGGCGCCGATATTGGCGCCCTCGCCCACGCGGCCATCTCCGATATAGGCCAGATGATTGGCCTTGGCGCCGTCTTCCATCACGGCCTCCTTGACCTCGACGAAATTTCCGACGCGTGCGCCCTTGCCGATCTTCGTGCCGGGCCGCAGCCGCGCGTAGGGGCCGATCGAAGCATTCTCGCCGATGTCCGCGCCGGCTAGATGCGAAAACGAATGGATCACGGCTTTGTCGGCGACGGTTACGCCCGGGCCGAACACGACATAGGGCTCGATCGTCACGTCCTTTCCGAATTTCGTATCGGCCTGCAGAAACACCGTCTCCGGTGCGATCATGGTCACGCCGGAATCGAGCGCGGCTTTGCGCAATTTGTCCTGCATTGTGGCCTCCACTGATGCGAGCCCCGCCTTGGTGTTGATGCCCGTCACTTCTTCCTCGCCCACTTCGATCGCAACCGCGTCGCGCCCGGCCGCGCGCGCGATGGCGACCGCATCGGTCAGATAGAATTCCTTCTTGGCATTGCCATCGCCGATCCGTTCCAGCAAGGCGAGCGCGTCGCGCCCCGACAAGGCCATCAGCCCGCCATTGCAAAGCGTGATGGCGCGCTCCGTCTCGCTTGCATCCTTCTCCTCGCGGATGGCGACGAGCTTTGGACCCTCCATCACCAGCCGTCCATAGCCGGATGGATCCACGGGGCGAAATCCGAGCACTGCGACCGCCGCACCTTGTGCGAGAGCGCCGCGCAGCTTGGACAGAGTCTCAGCCGTAATGAGCGGCGTATCCGCGAATATCACCAGCAGGTCGTCGTAGCCGCGAGCGATCGCGTCGCGCGCCGCGAGCACGGCGTGCGCGGTGCCGCGCCGCTCGGTCTGCACCGCGATTTGCGCATCCGGGACAATGCGCCGCGCTTCCTGCGCGACCGCGTCATGATCGGGACCGACAACGACAACGGTCGCGCCGGACGCCGCTTGCCGCACGGCATCGAGCACATGCGCCAGCAGTGTGCGGCCCGCGGCCTGGTGCAACACCTTGGGCAGCGAGGAGCGCATGCGGGTTCCCTCGCCCGCCGCAAGCACGATGGTCAGACAGGTGCGGGCCTTGGTCATTCCCCTCGCATCACTCCCTCCGCGACACCGGCGCCGTATAAACGAGCGCATCCTTGTGGAAAAGGCCGAAGAACCGTCTGTCGCGATACACAGCGGTCCCGGATCGATCCTGCTACCATTTGCTGGCTGATTCGCGTTGTCCCGAGCGCCCGAGCCGTATCGCACGCATGCCGAAAAACCCGACCGAAACACCGCCCGGCAAGGCCGACGAACAGATCGATATGCGCAGTCTTGTGCGGCTCGGATCGTGGGGCG
>CAMDXM010000175.1 GCA_945878025.1 Pseudorhodoplanes sinuspersici
AATTGCGGCGCGGATTCGAGCAAGGCGGGCATCGCCACGATAAAGGTCGAGCACACGGCAAGGAGCGCGCCGGCGTCGAGCAATTCATGATTGATGGGGGTCTCGCGAAACGGCCGGAACCGGTCGATCAAATGCAGCGCGAAGACGACGGCGACAGCGAGCTTCAGCGCGCCGAAAAAAGCCGCGAACGGCGCGAGACCGCCGGGCCCGACATTGGCGAGCCGGCCGATATCGTAAACCGCCCGCGCGAAGGCGGCGTTCTCGAGGCCCCAGATCGGAGACGAGAAAATCATGATCGCCTCGCGGCCGGACACGAAAACGAAATAGAGGCAGATGCCGGTGACAAGGACGGGAATCGCAATCGAAAAGCGCCGCATATAAACTCTCCCAGAACGGCGCGTTCCCCATTTGCGCGTTCGCTTTCGGATCGATCAAAATTGGTTTTAATTGCCCCGGCAATCGAAACCGGATGTTTACCTTAAGGCCGCGACGGCCGTCAGATACCGGCTGCGCGCGATCGAGCGAGTGCTCGCGCTGGACTTGCCCCCGGGTGGTGGGAACCGGTTCGCTGCAGGATGAACGATAAAGGAGGGTCTAATTGCTGCGGCCCTGCCGGAAATCCTGCGGCGTCATCCCCGTTTGCTTGCGAAACACCCGCGCGAAATGCGACGGATCGGAGAAACCGAGGTCGTAGGCAATGTCGTGGATAGCCCGATTGGTGAAGACAAGTTCGCGCTTGGCTTCGGTCAGCACGCGCTGGCGGATCAGATGACCGGCGGTGACACCGGTCGCCCGCTTGACCAGATCGTTCAGCCGGTCGGCCGTCATGTTGAGCCGGCCGGCATAAAAACCGATCTGCCGTTCGCCGCGGAAATGATCCTCCACCAGCGTCTGCAACGCCTGCAATGTCGGATCGGCTGGCGCGAGCGTCACGCTGCCGGTGCGCGCGCGGCTTGCCGCGAGCCGCGCCGCCTCGATCGCGATCAGGGCCATGAGCGCGCGCATGGCGAAGCGATGACCCTCGCGTGCGAGAAAACGCTCCTGATAAAGATCGCCGCAGAGCGCCGACAGCCGGCGGATTTCCTGTTCGGATTCGAGGCTCACCACCGGCTCGGCCGAAAGCGCGCGCAGCCGCGCCAGGGCTTCCACGGATTGGTCGCCGATCGTCTTCGCCACATCCTCGGTAAAGCTGACGACCCAGCCGTCGGTTATCCCGGCTCGAAAGCGGAATCCATGCACGGCATTCGGCTGCACGATGATGGCTGCCGGGGCAGCAAAATCGAGAGCCGCGGCCTCGAAGATCATTTCACCGCCGCCGCGCTCGATCAGCAAAATCTGGAACAGATTGCGGTGGCGATGCGCGCGGATCAGCCAGTCATGAACCTGCGAACGCGATGCGATCGTTTCGATATGAATGAAATCGAACGCCTGTTCGTCGGGCGGATCGCCATAGAGATGAAACAACGGCAGGCTTTGCGCGGACATGGACGAAAGCATAACGGAGCGCGCGCAAAAATGCGAAACCCCACCGTTGCCGGCGGGGCTCTCGCATCGTCAGGCGAAAATCATTGGAAATTCGCCCTTCCGAATTCCGGTCTTAGCGGCTCTGACCGCCATGCTGTCCGCCCTGACCGGGCTTCTGGCCGCCTTGCTGGCCACCTTGCCCGGGATTCTGGGTCTGCTGGCCGGGTTTCTGCTGCCCGGGATTGTTCTGCTGCTGTTGGGGATTCTGAGTCTGGTTACCCATTTGACTTTACTCCATGGACTTTGCCCCACCGATCAACGCATCAAGACATGACTTGTTCCGAAACATGAAATCGAGCGTTTGAAACAAAACCGGAGCAAAGTTCCGCTTCCATTCAGCGCTCTCGCTCGGGACGGCGCCGTCAGCGCCTCCACGACAGCACGGCTGCGAAGGCGCCCCTCCCGCAAGGCCGTGGCGGCGGGCAATGTCGCGCGGCATGCCGCCCGATTGTGTTTTCGGCCGCCAGGCCTATCGGCCAAAAGTCTCAATGCCAGCTGCTATTTCCGGCAATCGGCGATTCACTGCGGGAAAGGTCCGGGCGCAGGCATCCGCCGCGTTGCCCGAGCGTGCCTGCGCTGCTAAGAAAATCGACTGCCGGGTGGAGTGTTTTTATCCGGCATTGTCATCGCCGGGGCCGGCCATGACGATGTCGCGCGAACGGGAGGGGTGTCCGCGCATGGAAGTCTTCGTCCAGCAATTGATCAACGGCATCACGCTCGGCTCGATCTACGGGCTGATCGCCATCGGCTACACGATGGTCTTCGGCATTATCGGGATGGTGAATTTCGCCCATGGCGACGTGTTCATGGTCTCCTCCTTCATCGCGCTGGTCGCCGCCCTGGTCCTGACGACCTGGCTCGGCATCTCTTCGGTCTTTCTGTCGCTCTTCATCGTGTTGATCGTCGGCATGCTCCTCACCTCGCTCGTGAGCTGGACCATCGAGCGCCTGGCTTACCGGCCATTGCGCGGATCGTTCCGTCTCGCGCCGCTGATCTCGGCGATCGGCATGTCGATCTTCCTGATGAATTTCGTGCAAGTGGCGCAAGGCCCGCGCAACAAGGCGGTGCCGCCGATGCTGCAACAGGTCATCGTCGTCATGGAGCGCGACGGCTATGAGGTGACGGTGTCGTACCGGCAATTGGTGATCTGGGCGGTCACCGCGTTTCTGCTTCTGGCCTTCTGGTATGTCGTCTCCAAGACCTCGCTCGGCCGCGCGCAGCGCGCCTGCGAGCAGGATCAGAAAATGGCGTCGCTGACCGGCGTCGATGTGGATCAGACCATCTCCATCACCTTCGTCATCGGCGCGGCGCTCGCCGCCGTCGCAGGGACGATGTATCTCATGTATTACGGCGTGGTCAGCTTCTCCGACGGCTTCGTGCCGGGCATCAAGGCGTTCACCGCGGCGGTGCTCGGCGGGATCGGATCGATCCCCGGCGCGGTCATCGGCGGCCTTCTCATCGGACTGATCGAGACCATGTGGTCGGCGTATTTCTCCATCGACTACAAGGACGTCGCGGCATTCTCCGTTCTCGTCATCACGCTGATCTTCCTGCCGCAAGGCATTCTGGGCCGGCCGGAAGTCGAAAAGGTGTAAGCCGATGACGGCGCCTTCGCCCGCGTCCGAGCCGCGCACCGACGTCGCCCGCGCGCTCAAGCATGCCGCGATAGCGGGCCTTGTCTCGTTCGGCATGCTGCTGCCGCTGATCGGCTTCCGCACCATCCAGGACATGCGCAACGAGCTGGTGCTGGAAACGCGCCCGCTCCTGCTCGCGTCATTCGTGCTGCTGACGATCGCTGGCTCGCTCCTCGTTTCGCTCGTGCTCGTGCCGTGGAAGCAGCGCCGCGCCGCCGCGCATATTCCCGGCGAGAGCGTTCGCCGCGCGCATTGGCGCGCGCATGTCGCCAAATGGCTCGTTCCTTTCGCGCTCGGCTTCGTCGTCCTTTATCCGGTGATTGTGCTGCTCGGCACGGGCTTTGGCGGCGCGGTGAAATGGATCGACAATTTCGGAATCCAGATCCTGATCTATGTGATGCTGGGCTGGGGACTGAATATCGTCGTCGGCCTCGCCGGTTTGCTCGATCTCGGCTATGTCGCCTTCTACGCGGTCGGCGCCTATTCCTATGCGCTCCTGGCCAAGGAATTCGGGCTGTCGTTCTGGATCCTGCTGCCGCTCGCCGGAACGCTCTCCGCCTTCTGGGGCATTCTGCTCGGCTTTCCGGTGCTGCGCCTGCGCGGCGACTACCTCGCCATCGTCACGCTGGCCTTCGGAGAGATCATCCGGCTCATTCTGATCAACTGGGTGGATTTCACCGGCGGCTATGCCGGCGTCAGCGGCATTCCGCGTCCGACATTTTTCGGCATCCCCTTCAACGCCAATGACGACGGCTTCGCCGCGGTCTTCGGCCTGGAATTCACCCCGCTCTATCGGACGATCTTCCTTTATTACGTCATTCTCGGACTGGCTTTGCTGACGGCATTCGTGACCGTGCGGCTGCGCCGGCTGCCGGTCGGCCGCGCCTGGGAGGCTTTGCGCGAAGATGAAATCGCCTGCCGCTCGCTCGGCCTCAACACCACCAATACGAAGCTCACGGCCTTCGCGATGGGCGCGATGTTCGGCGGTTTCGCGGGCTCCTTCTTCGCCGCAAGGCAGGGATTCATCTCGCCGGAATCCTTCACTTTCATGGAATCCGCGATCATTCTCGCCATTGTCGTTCTCGGCGGCATGGGCAGCATGATCGGCGTCGCCATCGCCGCCGTCGCCATGATCGGCGGCACCGAGATCATGCGCGAGCTCGAATTCCTCAAGCTGATATTCGGCCAGGACTTCGAACCGACCCAATACCGAATGCTGCTGTTCGGCCTGGCCATGGTGCTGATCATGATCTGGAAGCCGCGGGGATTGATCTCCACGCGCGAGCCGAGCGCCTTCCTGAAGGAGCGCAAGACCGTCGCAGCCACATTCGTCGAGGAAGGCCGCGGATGATTCCGGACGCGATCCTGCGGGTCGAACATCTGACCATGCGTTTCGGCGGCCTGGTTGCCGTGCACGATCTGTCATTTGCCGCCAGGCGCGGGGAGATCACGGCGCTGATCGGGCCGAACGGCGCCGGCAAGACCACCGTGTTCAACTGCATCACCGGGTTCTACAAGCCGACGGAGGGACGCATTGCGCTCAATCGCGGCGGCCCTTCGCTCTGGAACGAACTCGACGCCCTCACCGCGAGTTCGGTGCGAAGCCGCAAGGGGCCGGGTGGGTCGCTTTATCTGCTCGAGCGGATGTCGGATTATCTCGTGACCATGGATGCGCGGGTTGCGCGCACGTTCCAGAATATCCGGCTGTTCCGCGGCATGACCGTGCTGGAAAACCTGCTGGTCGCGCAACACAACAAGCTGATGATCGCCTCCGGCTTCACGCTGTTTGGCATATTGGGCTTGCCGGTCTATGCGCGCGCGGAAAGCGCCGCGATCGAAAGGGCGGCCGCATGGCTCGAGAAGATCGGCCTGATCGACCGCGCCGACGATCCGGCCGGAGATTTGCCCTATGGCGCGCAGCGCCGGCTCGAAATCGCGCGCGCCATGTGCACCGACCCTGTTCTCCTGTGCCTCGACGAGCCCGCGGCCGGGCTCAATCCGCGCGAAAGCACCGAGCTCAACGAATTGCTGCTTTCGATCCGCGATGAGACCGATACATCGGTCTTGCTCATTGAACATGACATGTCGGTCGTGATGCAGATTTCCGATCACGTCGTCGTGCTCGATTACGGCGTCAAGATTTCGGACGGCTCGCGCGAGGATGTCCGCAACGATCCGAAAGTGATCGCGGCCTATCTTGGCGTCGAGGAAGACGAAGTCGAGGCCGTCGCCAGCGAGGTCGGGCTATGACCGTGAACGCCCCTCTTCTCTCGGTGCGCGGCGTGAAGACCTGCTACGGCAACATCACCGCGCTGCACGGAATCGATCTCGACGTGCATGACGGCGAGATCGTCACGCTGATCGGCGCGAACGGCGCCGGCAAGTCGACCCTGATGATGACGATCTTCGGCAATCCGCGCGCGCGCGAAGGCCGGATCGTCTATCAGGGCCGCGACATCACGCAGCTGCAAACCCACGAAATCGCGCGCCTGAATATCGCGCAGGCGCCGGAAGGCCGCCGTATTTTCTCGCGCATGACCGTGATGGAAAATTTGCAGATGGGCGCGCAGATCGCCGAGCCCGGCCATTTCCAGGAGGATCTCGAACGCATCTTCACGCTGTTCCCGCGGCTGAAGGAACGCATCGGTCAGCGCGGCGGTACGCTCTCCGGCGGCGAACAGCAAATGCTATCGATCGCCCGCGCGCTGATGAGCCGACCGCGCCTGCTTCTGCTCGACGAACCCTCGCTCGGTCTCGCCCCGCTGATCGCGCGGCAGATTTTCGACATCATCGCCGATCTGAACAGGCGGACGAAACTGACGGTGCTCCTGGTCGAGCAGAACGCGTTCCATGCGTTGCGGCTCGCGCATCGCGGCTATGTCATGGTCAACGGCCGCATCACCTTGTCCGGAACCGGCAAGGAATTGCTGGACCGGCCCGAAATTCGCGCCGCCTATCTCGAAGGCGGCCGGCAGGAAGCCACGGCGGAGGCACGGTGATGGATTTCAACCTTCCGCAATTCCTGTTTGAGGAAGATTCGTTCGGGGTTTTCCTCCTCATCACGGTCGCGCTCGGCGGAGGCGCGGCGTATCTCGCCGGCCGCGCGATCGCCGCGACCTGGCGGCCGTGGTGGCATGTTGCGTTCTACATGCTCATTCTCGCCCTGACCGTCCGCTTCATGCATTTCGCCCTGTTTGGAGGCACGCTCGTGTCGCCGCATTATTATGCGGTGGACCTCGCTTTTTGCCTTTTGTTTGGCTTCCTGGGTTTCCGCGTCACCCGGGCGGGGCAAATGAGCACCCAATACCGCTGGCTCTACCGCCGCACGGGACCGTTGAAATGGACCCCGCGCGACCCGGCCAAAACTTAAGCGGAAAAACTTGGCAACCGGACTTGGCAACCGGACTTGGAACAGGACCGGCGACAAAAGTCGGCGAAAAGAGACGCCAAATCCGGATGACCTTTCCCCGGAATTGGCGTTAAATGACTGTCAGGAGGTCCGGCGCCCCTTTTTAAGGTCCGGCACTTTCGCGATTTTTAGCAAGGTTCAATACCAACGGGAGATGCGTATGAAGAAAGTTACCACGCTCGGCCTGGCGCTCGGCTTTGCCGTAGCCTTGGCCGGCACCGCCCATGCCCAGATCAAGATGGGCGTGACCGGCCCCATCACGGGCCCGAACGCCGCCTTTGGCGCGCAGATCAAGAACGGCGTCGAGCAGGCTGTCGCCGATATCAACGCGGCCGGCGGCATCCTCGGCCAGAAAATCACGCTGACCTACGGCGATGACGTTTCCGATCCGAAACAGGGCGTTTCGGTTGCCAACAAGTTCGCCTCCGAAGGCGTGAAATACGTGGTCGGCCCCTTCAATTCCGGCGTCACCATGCCGTCCTCGGAAGTTTACCAGGAGAACGGCATCCTCGAGATCACGCCGTCCGCGACCAATCCCAAGATCACCGAGCGCGGATTGTGGAACATCTTCCGCACTTGCGGCCGTGACGACCAGCAGGGCGCGGTTGCCGGCGAATACATCGTGAAGAAATTCAAGGGCAAGAAGGTCGCGATCGTTCACGACAAGACCACCTACGGCCAGGGTCTTGCCGACGAAACCAAGAAGGCGATGGCCAAGGGCGGTATGAAGGAAGCCCTCTATGAAGGCGTGAATATCGGCGAGAAGGATTTCTCGGCCCTTGTCTCCAAGATCAAGGCGTCCGGCGCCGACCTCGTCTATTGGGGCGGCCTGCACACCGAAGGCGGCCTGATCGTGCGCCAGATGCGCGACCAGGGCGTCAAGACCGTGATGATGAGCGGCGACGGCATCACCACCGACGAATTCGCTTCGGTCGGAGGCCCCGGCGTCGAAGGCACGCTGATGACCTATGGTCCGGATCCGCGCAAGAATCCGGCCGCCAAGGCCGCCGTCGAGAAATTCCGCGCCAAGAAGTTCGAGCCGGAAGCCTACACCCTCTACAGCTACGCAGCGGTCGAGATCATCAAGCAGGCCGCTGAAGCGGCCAAGACCCTCGACACCAAGAAGGTTGCCGCGCAGATCAGATCCGGTCAGAAATTCAAGACCGTGATCGGCGAATTGTCCTACGACAAGAAGGGCGACATCACCCGTCTGGACTACGTCATGTATGTCTGGAAGAAGGGCGCCGACGGCAAGATCACCTATGCCGAGGAAGGCCCGAAGTCGTAACGCTTGACGGTCGCGCGGATTTATCTCGCGCGACATTCTGAAAGTCGGAAACCCGCTCCGGTCGTCCGGGGCGGGTTTTTCGTTATCCGACGCGGCCCAAGGCCGGAAATGCTTCCAGCAGCCAGAAACTGAATGTCGTGATCGTGCCGGTGAGAAACGCGATCCCGGTCAGCACCAGCAATGCGCCCATGATCTTCTCGACCTTGCCGATATGCTTGCGGAAGCGGGAGAGGAATTTCGCGAACGGCTCGATCGCAATTGCTGCGATCAGAAACGGAATCCCGAGACCCAGCGAATAGACCGCGAGCAAGCCCGCGCCCTTCGCCACCGTCGCCTCCGAGGCCGCGACCGCCAGGATGGCGGCGAGGATCGGACCGATACAGGGCGTCCAGCCGAAGGCGAAAGCGAGCCCCATGATATAAGCGCCCCAGAGCCCGGCCGGTTTGACGATCGTCGCGCGTTTCTCCCGCATCAGCCAGCCGAGCTGGAATGCGCCGAGGAAATGCAATCCCATCACGATGATCGCGATGCCGGCCATGATCGACAATTCGGCCGACCAGGCGCGCAACAACCCGCCGGCCGCGCTGGCGCTCGCGCCGAGCGCGACGAACACGGTGGCAAAACCCAGGATGAACAGGCAGGCGGCCAGCACCGTCTCGCGCTTCACGCGCGGTTCCGGCTCGCGGTCGGCGAGGCGTTCCAGCGAGGTGCCGGCCATATAGACCAGATAAGGCGGCACCAGCGGAAGCACGCAGGGCGACAGAAACGAGATCAGACCCGCGAACAGGGCGGCGAACAGGGAGACATCGGGCGTCATGCAAAGCCTCACATGCACGGGGATTGCGGCGGGCGCAAGCGCGGACATGACCCGCACGCGGTGATGTGATGATGGTGTGAAGTTGGCGCGTTCCGCCCCCGGATCGCGATTGCCCCTCACCCGCTTTCGTCGCTACGCTCCGAAAGCGACCTCTCCCCGCCGGATGTCGGGCTTGCCCGACATCCGTTTTGTAGCGCGCAA
>CAMDXM010000176.1 GCA_945878025.1 Pseudorhodoplanes sinuspersici
CGCCTACGCGGCGCCGCCGAATCTGGACGTGAAGAAGGATGACGGGAAGTTGAGCGCGGCGCGTCAGGCCGAGCAGGACGCGGCCTATAAATCGTCGCTGCAAAGAATTCCCGTGAAAGACGCCGTGGTCGATCCCTGGGGCGCCGTGCGCCCCGGCGATGGCAATCCGTCGTCGCAAGGCGGCTCAAAAAAACCGGCAAGCCCGGCCCGATAGCCCCGCCGCCCGGCCCTTCGTTTCACGGCCGGAACCAAGCGGGTTGACGGCGGCGTTGACCGGACGATAGGCAGACGCACCAATTCCTGCCTCCTGCCTGCCATCCGGAGATATCGCGTCCATGCGTGCGCTCGCCTTGCTCGGTGACCGAAAGCTCGAACTCACCGACCTCCCGCCCCCGCCCCCGCCTGCCGGCGGCGAGGTGCAAATTCGCGTGCGCGCGGTCGCGCTCAACCATATCGATGTCTGGGGCTATCGCGGCATGGCCTTCGCCAAGCGGAAATATCCGCTGGTCGTGGGCGCGGAAGCGGCTGGCGAGATCGTCGCCGCCGGCGCGGGCGTGACGAAATTCAAGGCCGGCGATCCCGTGGTCATGTACGGCGCGCTCACCTGCGGCGTCTGCAAATATTGCAAGGAAGGCCGCGACAACCTGTGCGAGAATGTCGGCGGCATCATGGGCTTCCATGTCGATGGCTTCGCGTGCGAACTCGTCAACATGCAGGAACGCCTGGTGATCCCGGTTCCCAAAGGCGTCTCGATGCGCGACGCGGCCTGCGCGCCGGTGGCCTTCTCGACCGTCGAGCACATGCTGTTCGACAACGCGAAATTGCAGCCGGGCGAAAGCATTCTCGTGCATGCCGCCGGTTCCGGCATCGGCTCGGTCGCGATCAAGATGGCGAAGGCGATGGGCTGCATGATCATCACCACCGTCGGCAGCGACGACAAGATCGAGAAGGCCAAAGCGCTGGGCGCCGATCACGTCATCAATTACCGCACCGACCGTTTCGAGGGCCGCGTGCGCAAGATCACGGCCAAGAAGGGCGTCGACGTCGTGTTCGAGCATGTCGGCGGCGAGGGCTTCAACGGCTCGCTGCTCTGCCTGAAAAAGGGCGGACGCCTGGTCACCTGCGGCGCGACGGCCGGGGCATCGATACAGTTCAACCTGATGCAGCTCTTCCAGCAGCAATACAAGATCCTGGGCTCTTTCGGCGCTTCGATGCGCAACATCCGTGACGGCCTCGCCAAGATGGCGAACGGCCTTCTGCCCGTGATCGACACCGAGGTCGGCCTCGAAGACCTCGAGCGCGGCCTGGAACGGCTCGAGGGCCGCAAGGTGTTCGGAAAAGTCATCGTCACGTTCTGATGCCGAAGCGATTGCCCCACTCTTTACTGTCATGCGCGGGCTTGTCCCGCGCATGACAACTGAAAAAATCTGATGCGCATCCGGATTCCGAATTCCATTCGCGACGCGGTGCTGGGCCGGCTCGCGGTCGGGGCCATGAAAGCGATCCGCTGGACCGACCCGCACCGGATGTCGGATTTCGCCGGCAATCTGATGCGGCGCGTCGGGCCGAAATTGCGCGAGCACCGGATCGGGCAAGCCAATCTGCGGATGGCGTTTCCCGAGAAATCCGACGCGGAGATTGAAAAAATCTTAAGCGGCGTGTGGGACAATCTCGGCCGCATCGGGATCGAATTCGCCCATCTCGACCGCATCTGGGACCACGATCCGGAAAAGCCCGGCGCCGGGCATATCGAATTCTCGCAAGCGACGCTCGACCGTTTCATCCGCCTGCGCGACGACGGCAAGCCCGCGCTCGTCTTCGCCGCACATCTGGCAAATTGGGAAATGCCGGCTTTGCCGGGCGCGGCGCATGGCCTGCCGAGCGCGGTGCTCTATCGCGCGCCCAATATCGGCGCGGTCGCCGACATGGTGCTCAATACGCGCGGCGTGAATATGGGACAGCTCATCAAGACCGGCCTCGACGCGCCGATGCGGGCCGCCGACGCGCTCGCGGCCGGCAAGCATGTCGGCATGCTGGTCGACCAGTATTATGTGCGCGGGGTCCCGGTTACCTTCTTTGGGCGGCAGACAATGGCGAATCCGCTGATCGCGCGTCTTGCGCGTCAAATCGACTGTCCGATCCACGGCGCGCGCGTCACCCGGCTGCCGGGCCATCGCTTTCGCGCCGACCTGACCGAGGCTGTCGAGCCCGTGCGTGGCGGCGACGGGCGCATCGACATCGCCGGCACCATGCAGGCGATCACCAATGTGGTGGAGGGCTGGATCCGCGAGACGCCGGAACAATGGCTGTGGCTGCATCGACGGTGGCGATAGTCCACCCATCGTTCGATTGCGCATAGGCGATGAGTTCATCCTTGGGAACGACAAAGACACCGGTCAAGATGCAGTTGAGGTTAGGAGCCGCATAAAACTGAAGGCGTCCCGCGCCCACCACAACCTCGCTCAGAGGCAACGAAAAGAGCGGGATTTTATACGTGCCTGTCTCGGGCTCTTTGCAATCGGCAAAAGCGGGAGCGCTGAGCGAAAGGACGAACGCAATGGCGATCGGGAACGCTCTCATGGGTTTCTCCCCGGCAAAGCCCCGTGGGGCATTCGCGTTAAATCCTGACGCTACCGCATGTAGCGGACTCAATCCCGTTCAGATGGTTTTTTCCGGGAATCCGGACCTGAATGTCCGCGGCGGCGTCTGCCGGTCCGGCCGGCCCGCGAGCGGCCTCGAAGGCTGCTTTCGGCTTTCGCGTTGCGATGTTGCACGCCTCCGGAACCATCGAGGAGCACCGTCATGCGCGGTTTGATCGCTCTCAAGCTGGCCGGCGCATGTCTGGCGGGCGCATGTCTGGTGATTGGATCCGTGGCGTTCACCGCGCCCGCCGGCGCGGCGAGCAGCACGACGAATGGCGGCACGACAGCACAGGCAGGCGACGCGGCGGCCCCCGCCGCGCGTGCCGTCCACCGTCGCGGTGCGCGGGCCGTGCGAGACCACCGCACCCCGACCTCGCGCAACATCATGAAAACAAGACACGACACGGCGAAAAACGCCATCAGCAATGTGCGCTGACTGACCCACTCATACGAGAATGCCGAACTTACAATCCGTCGTGACCGGATAGATTTGGAATGCAAAGACACGGACGGACAGGTGCGGCGTTACTCTCGCGTGGACACCGGTAGTATGCGTCGCTCCAATACAATGCGCTGGTTGTCGTTCGACTTGTAAAAAAGAGATCTCAGAGCCTGGCACAAATTTTGGATCGATGCCGATTTTGGATTTGCACCGGCAACGAGTTCAATTCTCTCCAGAAGGCCATTTTTTTGCTCAAACATCTTCAGCGGAATATTCATAAATTCGTTAGAACTCTGCTGGAGCGCTATTTCAAGATGCGTCCAGAGTTCGTCTTGGCCCGGCTCGAGCTGAAATTCCTTTTTCAGGCGCTCCATGTCGGCGTCGTACTGAAGCTGAGAGAGCTCGGGTCGCTGCGGAAGTTTTTCAGACCGTGACAGAGTGATTAGAGTCTCGGACTTAACCGCATATATTTTGACAACGCAAAATGCAATTGCTGCCGCTACAAGCGACAAGATGAATCTATGGAGCCATCGATTCGTCATTCTCGGCTATCCTCGGAAATTACGACATCGCAAAAATCGAAAGGTTCTCCGAACTCGGCCACCGATCTACAATGCCGCGCCTTGCGCAAAGATAGCTGTGGAATTGCCAACCACGATAGCGGCGGCACAAACGAAAATGACTTTACACATCTGCATTCTCGGCAATTCCAAAAGTTCTTGAACGGAATGAATGTAGACGTCTTATCGCCGGCCGCGATTTAAGTAATGTTAAGAGTTGTAGTTGCGGCAACAATCCTGCTGGGCTGAAGGAACAAGCTCACTGAGACTTGCGGCCACCTTTTTTGCCGCCCCCGCCGCCCCCGCGGTTCGTGTCAGAAGGCGACTGGCTCATCTCCGCCTTGGTAACTTTGCAATTGCCGTCCTTGTCGTAGCGCGCAAAGAAAGGGCTTGGTTTGTCGACAAACTCACTGCGGCTTAGTTTTCCATCACCGTTTGTGTCGAAGTAGGCGAGATCGGCGTCCGCGAATAGTTTGTCAGCATTCCGAATCGTTTCAAACTCGCTGGTCTCAATCGTGCCGTTCCGGTTTCGATCAGCCATATTGAAAATGCGGGCTGCGTACTGCTTCCATTCTTCACAGGTAAAGATTCCGTCGTTATTGGCACCCCAGGTTGGAGCGGATTGTACAAGCACGTCGCTCCTGAGCGGCCGCGGCTCGCCCGCTGTCATTCCCCGCCGATCCTGCGCGCTAGCGGCATCGGTAAGGCCTACCAGGAAAACGAGAGCGCAAAGGAAAGTAACCTGTTTCATTACACAAGCCTTCCTGCTTTCGCGATCATTGCGGGCCAGGGACGCATCAGCGCCTCGCGCGTAACTGAAGCATCGATTTGCAGCGCTCAGAAAATTTCGATTGGCTCTGATCGATGCAGCGTTGAATCGAATCCGGAGCAGGCGTCATGCTTGCACACACCTGCCGAAGCTCCGCGAGGCAGGTTTCCCTTACATCAGGTGCTTTGGGAGCAGGCTGGGCCTGCGATTGCTGTTGCTGCTGCGGCTCGGCCTGTTGTTGTTGAGCCTGCTGTTGCGGCCCCTGCTGAAGCTTCGACAATTTGGCGCACGCGCCGATCGAGAGGCAGACGACAGCGATGATAAGCGTCGAATGTCTCAGCATGATGCGACCTGTAAGATGCGACCTGCAAAAGGAGGAATAGTTTGCAGAACGGAGCGTTCGCATTTCGAAGGGGTGTCGAATGGTGGAGTTCTGAGCCTCTGGAGACACGCCCGATGATTGCCGAACAGACGGAAATCTCGCCTGGGTTATTCTTGGGGCATCCGCGAAATCCCGCCGGTTCGGCGCTTGAAACATAAGCTGCCTGCGGCACCGCGGGCTTTAAGTGATGTTAAGAAAGATTGCTGAATTCAGCGGAGGTTAACCCAATTCCTTCGCGGCTCGCGCGCACAGCAACAAAAAAACACATTGAGGGGGAATTTATGCCTCTGAAATTGCGGACAATATGCGCAGGGAATCGATATATTGCGGCCATGACATCGGCACCCACAGCTATCGGAACATTAGCATTACCTCTGGCTCTTTCGGCTTATGTTTTGCTCGTTGAGGATGATACCGAAATTTCGGGCATGCTCGCTGATGTATTGAAAGAGAACGGATTCAAGACACAGACGGTCACGTCTGCTCCGGAGATGGATGCCGCTCTCGTGAAGGGTGACATCGATCTCGTTGTTCTCGACATCATGCTGCCTGGCGAGGACGGGCTCAGCATCTGCCAGCGGCTTCGAGCCGAATCGGGAATACCGATCATCATGCTGACGGCTCTGAAAGAAGATGTGGACCGAATTGTCGGACTTGAAATCGGCGCGGACGACTACATCACCAAGCCATTCAATCCGCGCGAGCTTGTCGCACGCATACGAGCGTTGCTGCGTCGTTCGCAAAGCGGGCCGATAGTTCGCAGCGATCGAGCGCGCGCGCTATTCAATCCGGAAGGCGCAACAGTTTCGCTTACAAGCGCAGAGTTTGACGTGCTAATTGCTTTTTGCCGCAATCCAGGAAAAGTATTGTCACGTGAGCAACTGCTTGAAGTCACTCATGGCGGGCTCGCCGGACCGATTGAACGCAGTATCGATGTTCACGTCAGTCGCATTCGTCAGAAGATCGAGCCGGACCCCAACGATCCGACTCTGATCAAGACCGTTCGCCTGGGCGGCTATATCTTCGCCCTAACGGTGGAAGCGGCGTGAAACAATTCTTCTGGCACGTTTTGCCGAAAACCATTGCGATGCAAATCACGAGCTTGGTGATCGCCTCTCTCTTGTTGGCCTTTGGCATGACTATCGTTGTGTTTTTTTTATTTGACCCGCCCGCGCCGTCACGAGATCAGTTTGCCGCCATAGTAAAAATTGCGACGATTGCGCAGCTGGCAAACGCAGCAAAGTCTATCGGGGACGCCGATAGGCTGCTTGCCGCTGCGCGGAGCGCTGGCATCCCGGTTGAACAAGTTCCTTTAACGCAGATCGCGGTCGATACCGAGCAGTCCGAAAATCCGCGGTTGTCAACGAGACTCAATCGACTTGGCGATACACACGGGATTGTGGTGCTCGAAAATGCGGTCGTTCCGGGCAGAACCGATCAGACTACTATCGTGAAACTCGGCGATAGTAACGCGCTGGTTTTCGGTCTCTCACCAAAATCCGGAGCGCCGAGGATATTTACGATTCCAGCTGTATTCATTCTCTCGATAGCCGCTGTAGTGATTATAGTATTGTCGGTTTACGCAGCAAAATGGATTACCGCGCCGCTGTCCTCTTTCGCCGCCGCGGCGCATTCATTCGGGCGCTATCCCTCCGGCGATCGGCAGTTCGATGAAAAAGGCCCGCGTGAAATCACTCAGCTGGCGCGGGCTTTGAACGAGATGCGTACGCGCGTCCGCACGCTTGTGGACAATCGAACCCGCATGATGGCTGCAATTGGGCACGACTTGCGTACACCGCTCACCCGTCTGCGGCTGCGCGTCGAACGCCTTGACGATACAGCTTCGCGGCAAGGCATGATCCGCGACATCACCGCCATCAATGACATGCTTACAGAAACATTGAGCTATGTGCGCGACGATCTCCGCTCGGGAAAGAATTTACGCATTGATCTGCCGAGTCTGTTACAGACGATCTGTTCCGAGTTCGCAGACATCGGCCACGAAGTCTCCTATCAAGGCCCGAATCGGCTTGAATATCGAGGCCGATCGGGCGCATTGACCCGCGCGCTGTCCAATTTGATCGAGAATGGTGTCAAGCACGGCTCAAAGGTGTCTGTTGGTCTGAAACTCAGGAATGACGTGGTCGAAATCGAAGTATCCGATAACGGGCCCGGCATGCCAGCTGCTCTACGCGAGAAGGCTTTCGAGCCGTTCTTCAAGGGCGATGCCGCCCGCGGCGGTAACGAAAACACCGGCTTTGGTCTCGGCCTCTCGATCGCGCATGACGTGGTTCGCAGCCATGGCGGCGAGATCGGGTTGCACGATCATATCCCGCGGGGATTGACGGTTCGTCTCATGCTGCCGATCAGGCGCCCGGATATTGCTATGCAAGATGATGACGCCGGCGCTAGCCGTCCAAGTGCCCGCGACAGTGCCTAGGAGAATTTTCCATCCAGCTCATTCATCCGGAGTAAAAATACTCTTGACTGAAGTTACATTATTGCTATATATCCGCCCATCCCCATTCGCCTAAGGGGCGTCCTGCAGGCGAAAACTGGATGTGAATGGGGATCGGCGCCCGCGCCCACGATTCGCAATCGTGGTCCCGGGAGTCCTTGGAGGGCAGCCTCCGGGCCCATTATGAGGCCTAGGGTCAATGTCCCTTACACCTTCCCCCATCGGCGAAAGCCGGGGCAAAGGAAGTGGGGCACCAGGGATTGAAAACGCCGAAGTGGAGCGCCGTAAGGCGAGGCCGGCTTGGAAAGAGTCGGTCGCGTGCTCTTCGTATAGGGCACGGGATGAAGACATACGCGCCTGACGGCGCTCCGCTCCCTTTTGGGAGTGAAGACGGGCTCCGCCCTTTTGTGGGGGAGCGCAAATGCAACGCCCCGGTTCGGGGCAAATCGAAAAACAGGTTGAAGCTCGCGGCGGGAAACCGCTCGCGAGAACGATGAAGCATGCCTGGATGGCAAGGAAAGGAAAGCGATGGCGTCCCACGCAAGAGAAGGGCACAAGGCCGAGCGGTGCGAGTTGCGCATTGTTCCCACAACGCCTGCGGAGCTGCCGCCGCAAAGTCCGCTCGACTTCACGCTGGCCGTCATGCGCAATCCGTTGAAACCCGATGCGCTGCGCGCGAGTCTGGCGAAAGCGGCCCTGCCCTATGTGCATGGACGCTGGTGTCCGCTCGGCTCCGATCCGCGAGAGGCGAAGGAGAAGCTGTCGCCGTCGCTCGGTCTTTCCGATGCGGATTCACGCGCCATCCCGTTGCGCGAGGTCGCGGGAGAAGCCGCGCCGGTGAACGAGAACGAGGCGCACGAAGACTCTCTCATCCGTCATGCCCGGCCTTGTGCCGGGCATCCACGTCTTTCTTTTCATGGCGAGCAAGACGTGGATGGCCGCAACAAGTGCGGCCATGACGAAAACAAAGAGCATACGCGCGCGGCCGCTGAGACACAGTTGCGTGAGATGGAGCAGCGCGCACTTACGGCTGAAGCGGGAGTCCGAGAAATGGAAGAGCGTGCGCTCGCGCAAGTCGGGTCCACCCGACTTGCGCCACTTAACGAACTGATCTCGGGTGAACCCGAGATCAGCGCCGAGGCGCGCCTTCGCGAGCTGGAGGCGCGGGAGCGTGCGAACGAGGAACTGCTCGCGCAATTGAAAACCGATTGGCCGGACATTTTTGACGCGTCGGGAGCGGTCCGTGCGCCATGCGCCGACGAGCGCGACAGGCTCGCACGGCTCAGCGAGGCGCAGGAGCGCGCGCGGAATCTTGAAAAGCGCGCCATCGCGGCGGAAGGGGCGCTGCGCGAGGCGCAATTCCGCGCCCGCGACATGGAACAGCGCGCGCTCGCCTCGGAAGAGTTGATCGCGTGGCGGAGATGAGCGGTGACGTCTCTTACTCGTCATAGCCGGACCGATGCTCTCACAACATCGTCATGGCCGGGCGAAGCACCGAACGCTTCCACATCGTCATGCCCGGCAGCGCAGTCTAGCCT
>CAMDXM010000177.1 GCA_945878025.1 Pseudorhodoplanes sinuspersici
TTCGAGACGCGCAGCTGCGCTGCGCTCCTCAGGATGAGGCCGGAGGCAGATAATGACCGAAGCGCAAAGCCAGAAGGCCTTTCCGGTGTCCTGGGACCAGTTTCACCGTGACGCCCGCGCGCTGGCCTGGCGGCTGGCGTCGTCCGGTCCGTTCGAAGCCATTGTCTGCATCACGCGCGGGGGTCTCGTGCCGGCGGCGATTGTCGCGCGCGAACTCAACGTGCGGCTGATCGAGACCGTCTGCGTCGAAAGCTATACCGGCATCGGCAAGCAGGGCGAATTGCGCATCCTCAAGAGCGTCGCCGAAAAGGTCGTGTCGGCCGGCGGCGGAAAGGGGAAGGGCATCCTGATCGTCGATGATCTTGTCGATACCGGCAAGACCGCGCGCGTCGTGCGCGAGATCATTCCGCAGGCGCATTTCGCGACCGTCTATGCCAAGCCCATGGGGCGGCCGCTGGTCGACACCTTCATCACCGAAGTGTCGCAGGACACCTGGATCTATTTTCCCTGGGACACGGGATTGGCCTTCGTGCCGCCGATCAGAGAAGGCGGGTGAGGGCTTTGCCGAACGAGCGCCGCTTGCTCTTGAGCGTCGCCTGCGCCTATTTTGGCTTGCCTGCTGTGGACGTGGCGGAATGGTAGACGCAACGGACTTAAAATCCGTTGGGAGTAATCCCGTGAGGGTTCGAGTCCCTCCGTCCGCACCAACCAATCCTGGTACGCTCAAAATCTCGCCGGGCAATTTTCGAGCGACGGTGAGGGCCGCCGCTCTTCGTAAATCAAGTATTTGGTCGGGCCCTTATTCGCCCATTCCACTGGATATCGGTAACAAGCCCGTTCAGCCACCGGCAGGTAGACTCCCTGGTTTGTGGCTGCGGTCTGACTATTCAGCCTCTTTTGAACGTTTTCCACGATGGCCTTTGTTTGCTGCATCGAAGGCTCGTTGGTCAGTTTGCTACCAATGAAATTGGAAACGCGGCAAATATTATCGAAGTTTTCCGCATAGGCCCATGGCGCCACAACAGAAACGATCGCAAGCAGATTCGCCCGGCCATTCGCGCTGATCTTGGGATCGTAAAGATGATCAATCGAAGCACATACGGTCTTGTTGTCGATGACATTGCCTAGTATCAAAAGCGCATCGGATCGCATAATTTCGTCTATGCTCCTCGCGCCGAAAGAGAGCACTGTCGCGACGTCGGTATCATGCGCGTCTCGAAATACCTGGATAAATTCGATGATGTTGGTGCTCGTGTTGCCGGATTTGTCCGCCGCTCTTAACATCGCGATTACCTTTCGCATCGCGCCGGTCGCACTCAGGTATCTGCTTCGATCGTTCTCGCTGAACTGAGCAGTTTCTCTATCGATGTTCCGCGCGAGCCTGCGCAGGACATCGATCAGGCACGGCAGGCTGGAACTCCATCTGCTGATCTCTAGATATTCATCGGGAATTACCGGCACCGAGCCCTTCGAACCTTGGGCAGCCAGGTTGTGAATGACTTGACATTGGTCAGATTGATTTGCCGGTTGAGCCGTGCCGAGCCCCGATCCGGGAAGGACGAACATGATCCAGACGAAGATGAGTATCTTTGATAACTGCTGCATCATGGCTTCTCAGGAAATAGAGGAGAATCCTTAACGTCGGGCACATTGCCGACTTTCGGCGCAAGCTCGGCCTGAAGAGCATTTGACTTGCTGTCAGTCTGCGCAATCGCGTTCCTTGCCTGTTGGCGATCTTTGAAAGTTACAAGAATCGATCTTTCAACTCGCGGAAAATCCAACCATCCATCACGAGGTTTGATTTCTTTATATTTGATGATGAAGGGGATCGCGGTTCGCGGTTCGACCTGCAAGGTTCCGGATTTATCGGCAGAAGCATCTGGAATGATGAGTTCAACTGTGCGTGATAGGATCAATCTTTCCTCGATGGGCAGGTCATTTTTCGGAACGGGAGGCTTTTTCACCTCGGATAAATTTCCCGTCACTACGACATTTCGATTCATGGCACCGTTCAGTACGGACTCCGCAGTCTCCTCTTTCTCGGCGCGAAACTCTGTCGACAAGTATGGCATCAATACGTCAATGTCATTGCGATGAAATCGAACCGGCGTGGCGACGCCATCGATCTCGATCTTCGGTCGAAAACTTGCAAGACTCGTTCCGCCATCAGAACCGGAAAAAGTCACCCACACATATTTACGTTCAACGCGAAATGCTTCCTTCATCTTCCCGTGATATTCGACGATCCCATATGCGACGCAGAAGGCCAGTACGCCCGCACCGCCAGCGAGGGCGACTTTGTATTTGGCGGTGCTGGCGTCGCTATTGAATTCTCCTATGCCTTGGGTGCCGGTGCCATAAAGGAAGACAGCGACACCGACGACGACCATCACGAAACTGAAGGCGGCATGATCGTGACCCATGTAGTGGTTCGCGAGCGCTAGAAATATCGCGCCCACGATCATGAAAAAGAATCCGCTTCCGACAAATTGCCAGAAGCGACCCCAATTATCGAACGGTAGCTCAGGAGGTTTGGGCTTCTTGATCTGAGTGGTCAGTTCTTCGATTTTTTTCTGCAGACTTGCGATGTCTTCCTCGACGCCCATCGCCGTGCTCCACCTCGGCGCGCCCGTGCACCGGAAATCGCTATTGGCGATGCCATCTTAGGTTGCAATGCGTCGCGAGGTCAATTCTAATGGTGCCGGGAGGGGCGCCGTCGCGACCAATGGTCATGGCGCTTCCGGATTGTGTCGCAATCAATCGGACGGGCACCATGAGCCACACGGTCGTTTTACCGGACACGCATATGATCGTTCCTAAGCTCGCGTCAATCGAGCAGGACACTCATGCGTCGTACCAATCAAGCGGATTCCTGACCGTCGACACCAGCAAATACGGCATCGAAGTCTACCGATTTCGGAAATCGTATGACACCTATTGCTATCCTGGTGCCTCGGGCCGAAAAAGCATCGTGCTGCATTTCCTCGCGGGCTATCTCAACGGGATATCGTGGCTGACGCGCGAGGATTATCACGTCAGCGTCCCGTTCGTGATCGGTCGAAACGGCAACATCTATGAGTTGTTCGATCCCGACGAGAGCTGGGCATATCATCTCGGTAACGGCACGGTCGGCGGCAACGAGACGATGTCGCGCCAGACAATCGGGATCGAGCTGGCCAATGTCGGCCAACTGAAACCGAAAGAAGACAAGCTCTATTTCGTGACGACGAAAACATCGGGCGGCCATACAATGACGGTCTGGACCCCCTATTGCTTGCGGTCGGAAACGCAGCATTTTGATGAGGTCGATTATCGCGGCGAAAGCTTCTTTGCGACCTACACCGATCCGCAATATGAGGCGACACGCCGGTTGCTGGCGGCGCTTTGCGACAAATATGCAATCCCGAAGAGATTTCTGCCGCTGACGAAGCGTTATGGCGTGTTTGAGTCCGGAACGGCGGCTGCGAATTTTAAGGGAATCGCGTCCCATGTGAATTATCGTCCCTCCGGGAAATGGGACATCGGGCCCGGATTTGAATGGGCCAAGATCTCACTAAGTTAGCGCAGTCGCTCGTCGGCGGCTAAGCGATGCTCCTTTTGCTGATGACGTTCGAGTCCCTCCGTCCGCACCAGCACTTTGCCTGTAACAATCATCGCAACACATGATAGAATTGCTTTCATTTGGGAGGATGCGTCATGGCTGGGAAATTCCTTTTAAAGAAATCGACCGACGGTCAGTTCTTCTTCCGCCTGCAGGCCGGCAACGGCGAGCCGATCCTGAGAAGCGAGATGTACACAACCAAGGCGTCCGCGGAGGCCGGCATCGCGTCTGTCAAAACGAATGCGCCTTTGGATGAGCGTTACGAGCGCAAGTCCGCTTCGAATGGCCAGTTCATGTTCAATCTGAAAGCGGCGAATGCTCAGGTTGTCGGTACGAGCGAGACGTACAAGACCGAAGCGGCGCGCGACAACGGCATCGCATCCGTGAAGTCCAATGCGCCGGCGGCAACCACCGACGACCAAGCCTGAAAGAGCCCAAGCTTGAAAGAGCCTATGCGCTGCCGGGCATGCGGCAGACAGGCCATGCATCGGGGATAACCCCGGCGGGCGGAGCCCTCCGCCCGCGCCTTTGCGTGAAAGCGATCGCGGCGGAGCTAAAGCTCCTGACCCGGCGGCCTGGCTCATGGCGATGTTCGCATCCGCCGGGCAATCATGGTTCTAGACTGTGTTCCGATTCAATTGAATCGGAACACAGTCCAGATTCCTTTTATTTGTCGCATTTTCTGCGGCGAACCGGTTTCCACTTCGCCGGAAAATGCTCTATCCGCGCCAAATCCGCTCTCGTGACCTCCGATCTTGGCCTGCAATCCTGGCCTCCGATCCCGCCGTTAACCTCGCAATAATCGCGGTCCGGTATCCTGCGCCGCTCAGCAATAGCCACGCAATGCCTGTTGGGGCGAGAAGCCCCTGTTCGACCCTAAGGATGTTGGTCATGCCGATGGCAGATGTGCAAATTCGAGTTCTGGATTCAACCGCCCTGGACGACTATCGCCAGCACCTGTTGCGGCTCGACGGCCAGACCAGGCATGCCCGCTTTGGCTGGGCGATGGACGATGCCGGCGTCAACGCCCATTGCCTGCGGTTGGCGGGGGAATCCCCCGTCGTCATCGGCGGATATGTCGATGGCGTCTTGCGGGGCGGCCTTGAGCTCTGGCCGGCCGGCCGCTGCGGCGAAATTGTCTTTTCCGTCGAGACCGAGTGGCGCCGGAAGGGTTTTGGAACGGCGCTCATCGAGCGGGCCGTCGCCGAAGCGAAACAGCAAGGCATGACGTCGATCGAAGTCGACATCGATGAATTCGGCCCCTCCGCTGTGTCGCTGGTCCGGAAATTTTCGGCCGGCGGCAGCCGGGAGGACGGACGCGTGAGCATCGCGGTCCCGCAAGCCGCTTGAGACAAAAACGCCAGGGCGCGAGCCCTGGCGTTTGCGACGCGATGGCGCGTGAGGCTACACGGCGCGCCATCTACGCTGCGTCGATGCAATCGATCAGAACCCGCGATCAGAACCGGTAGGTCAATCCGCCGCCGATCAGCCACGGATCGAGCTTCGCCGTGCCGGTCAGCGCGATCGTGTTGTTCACGGTGGCGTTGAAATCGGGCCGCAGGTAGAGCTTCTTGACATCGAAGTTCAAACCCCAGTGCCTGTCGATCATGTAGTCGAAGCCGGCCTGCGCCGCCAAGCCGAACGTGTTCTCGAAATCGAGATGCGTGACGGTCAGGCCGTTATTCGGCGTGTTGCCGGCTTTCTGGCCGAAGAACATCGTGTAATTCACGCCCGCGCCGATATAGGGCTTGAACGCGCCGAAATCCGTGAAGTGATACTGGAAGGTCAGGGTCGGCGGCAGCAGCCACGACTTGCCGACATTCAGCCCGTTCAGATTGGCCCCCGGAACCCCGCCGGTTGCAATGCCGTTGCCGGTCGCGTGATGGCGCGTGACGCCCAGAACGAGTTCGGCGGCGAAATTCGGCGTGAAGAAATAGGTGATGTCGAGTTCGGGGACGACGGTCGTATTCCAGTCGGCGCTTGTGCCCGGCAGCTGGTCGAAGGTGACCGAATCGTTCGGTTCAACGACAAGCGCCCGCAGCCTGATCATCCACGGACTCCAGGGGGCGGCCGCCGCCACCGGCGCCTTTCTCACCACCATGTCGGCCGCAACGGCCGGCGCCGTATCGACCGCGGCTGCGATGGCAGCCGATGCAAGCGCAGCCAGCAAAATCTTCTTCATGATAACGCCCCCGATTTCTGTCCGCGCAAAATCGGCGAGGCTGGCCTGACAAAAACTGATCCACATCAGTTTCGGTCATTTGTTATGCCATGTGGCCGATTTGCAACGTGAACCGGGATCGAAAGTCAGGACATGGTCGAGAGCATTTTCCGGCGAAGTGGAAACCGGTTCGCCGTAGAAAATGCGACAAATAAAAGGAATCTAGACTGTGGTCCGATTCAATTGAATCGGACCACAGTCTAGCCGGAAGCAGCGATCGCGTTCGCCAGCCGGACCAGCGATCGGGGTTCGATCAGGCGAACGTGCCGCTGGTCGACGATCTTGATCAATCCCTGCGCCTTGAAGTTCGTGAACGTTCGCGACACCGTTTCGGCGGTCAATCCAAGATAGTCGGCGATGTCGGTTCGCAGCATCGGCAGATGGACGACGGCCGGATCGTCGCCGTGATGCACGTTGCGGCGGGACATCGCGAGAAGAAACGCCGCCAGCTTTCCTTCCGAGCCCCGCTGACCCGCCGTCAATATGTGATCGTACGCCTCTTCCAGCTGGAACGCCGCCGTCTCGTACAGCATGGAGGCGATGCGGGCGTCTTTAAGCGATTGCAGCCGAAGCTCGTCTCTTGGAATGCAGCGCAATTCGGTGCGCGTGATGGCCTGCGCCGTGAATTGAAACTGGCGGTGAGATCCAAGACCGACGAGATCCCCCGGGAACGCGAAATCCACGACCTGCCGGCGTCCGTTTGCCAGGCTCAGGAACAGGGTCAGCCCGCCGCTCTGCACCCGGTAAACGTAGCCTTGGGCGTCGCCCTGGGAGAACGGATATTGTCCTTTCTGGAATTTCCGCACCGAACAATGCATCCAGGGCGCGGGGCAGGCTTCGCACCGTACGGCTGCGGGCGCTTCACTCTTGATGGAATTGAGGCAGGGGGGCAGGACATTCATGCGGCACCGGAGGGCATACCCCGGTAGCATTCATCCAAATCCGGACCGGGCCGATTGATCTGGATCAAGACGGACGCGACGCAGGGGGCATGCGGCGGGATTGCGCCGGTAACCTTGTTTCCGGGCGCGTCGCAAGTTTGGCGTATTTTCCGATTACCCGCCGGGGCATCGGCGCTATTTATCGTGATTGTTTCGCGCGGACGGGTCTGGCGCTTTTCATGGACGCAAACACCGCTTTTGTCTCGCGTGTGAACGGTCTCTTGCCGGGCCGGGCCTGTTGCGCCGCCATGCTTGCGGCATGGCTGCTGTCCGGCTGCACCTTGCCCGACGACCAGGCGCTGACCATGGTCAATCGCGGGAAATATTCGCTCTATGACTGCCATGCGATCGGAACCCAGGCGCGCGAATCGAGCATCCGCGAACAGGAGTTGCGCGTTGCGATCGAGAAGGCGTCGCGCGGGCCGGGCGGGGATGTCATCGTCGCCTCGGTCTACCGGCCCGAATACCTGACCGTGAAGGGCGAGCTGCAGGAGCTCGAATTGATGGCCAATCAGAAGAATTGCCGCAATGCATTGCGGACGCAGAGCGACGGCGCCATCCAGTAGACGCGCAATTCAAGACTGGAAATTTTTACAGGCCATGCGATTATGACGGTACGGCGGGCGCCAACGGCGCCGGTTTATTGTGGCCATGGAATAGGGGTGAAGCCATGAATGTGAGCTGGTTGATCAGCATTCTCATTACGTTTCTTGTCATTATTCTCGTGCTTTACCTCGTCAACATGCTGCCGATCGACAGGCGCGCGAAACAGATCGTCCGCATCATCGTCATCATTATCGGCCTGCTGTCGCTGCTGAAATATCTCGCGATCTTCTAGAGCGCCGTCGCGCGATAAACGGAAAGATACCAGAACGCTGACAAGCGCCTGCGCGCTGCCGTCAAAGGCGGACGGTGCGCAGGCGCAATGCGTTGCCGATCACGCTGACGGACGACAGCGCCATGGCGGCGGCCGCGATCATCGGCGAGAGCAGGATGCCGAAAGCCGGATAGAGCAATCCGGCGGCGATCGGCACCCCCGCGGCGTTATAGAGAAACGCAAAGAACAGGTTCTGCCGGATGTTGCGCATGGTCGCGGCCGACAGCTTGCGGGCCGCGGCGATGCCGTTGAGGTCGCCCCGCAAAAGGGTGATGCCGGCGCTTTCCATCGCGATATCCGTCCCCGAGCCCATCGCGATGCCGACGTCCGCGGCGGCGAGCGCCGGCGCGTCGTTCACGCCGTCCCCGGCCATGGCGACGACACGGCCCTGGCCGCGCAGTTTCTCCACCACCGCGCTTTTCATGTCGGGCAATATTTCGGCTTCCACTTCGGTGATCCCGAGCCGGCGAGCGACGGCCTGCGCGGTGGTGCGGTTGTCGCCGGTCAGCATGATGACGCGGATGCCGTCGCCGGTGAGCGCCTTGAGCGCCGCGGGCGTGGTCGTCTTGACCGGGTCGGCGATGGCGAATATTCCGGCCGTCTTTCCATCGACCGCGATAAAGATGACCGTCGCGCCGTCGCGGCGGAGCCGGTCGGCGTCATTCTCAAGCACGGCCGTGGCGATGCTCAATTCGCCGAGGAACGCCGCGTTGCCGAGCACCACGCGCTTGCCCTCGACCATGCCGATCGCGCCTTTGCCGGCCGGTGAATCGAAGCCGCGCACCGGCAAGGTCTCGATGCCGCGCTCCTTCGCATGGCGCATGACGGCGGCCGCCAGCGGATGCTCGCTCGCGCGCTCGACGCTCGCAGCGAATTTCAGGATGTCGACTTCCGCAAAACCTTCGGCCGGCACAATCGCGGTCACCGTCGGCTTGCCCTCGGTCAGCGTGCCGGTCTTGTCGACCACGAGCGTGTCGATCCGCTCCATGCGTTCCAGCGCTTCGGCGTTGCGGATCAGCACGCCGGACTGCGCGCCGCGTCCGACGCCGACCATGATCGACATCGGCGTCGCAAGGCCGAGCGCGCAGGGGCAGGCGATGATGAGAACGCTGACGGCCGCGACCAG
>CAMDXM010000178.1 GCA_945878025.1 Pseudorhodoplanes sinuspersici
TCCACGTCTTGCTTACTTCGGCTATGGCACGCGGCTTCGTCTACATGATGTCAAGTAAACGCGATGGCATTCTCTATGTCGGCGTCACGAGTGATTTGCCGAAACGCATCTTTGAGCACCGGAACGGTCTTGTTGCGGGATTCACGAAACGATACGGCTTGAAGAGCCTTGTCTGGTTCGAGCCACATGACGATATCCGCGCTGCGATTCAGCGTGAAACGACGACGAAGCATTGGCCACTCGCGTGGAAGGTGCGCCTGATCCACGCCATGAATCCGGAATGGCGCGATCTTTATGACGATTTGTTCTGAAGTAAGACGTGGATGGCCGGGACAAGGCCGGCCACGACGGAATTCCAACGTTAGAGCGCTACTTGATCCGCTCGAGAATGCTGACGTAATTCGCGACCGCCGCGCCACCCATGTTGAAAATGCCGGCGAGCCTGGCGTCCTTGATCTGGATGTCGCCGGCCGCTCCCATCAGCTGCATGGCGCAGAGCGCATGCATGGATACGCCAGTCGCGCCGATCGGATGGCCTTTGGCCTTCAGGCCGCCGGACGGATTGACCGGAAGCTTGCCGTCCTTCTGCGTCCAGCCTTCCTTGATCGCGCGCGCGCCCTGGCCTTCCGGCACAAGACCCATCGCCTCATATTCGATCAATTCGGCGATGGTGAAGCAGTCATGGGTTTCGATCAGTGAGAGGTCGCCCAGCGCGATACCCGCTTTCGCCAGCGCCTGTTTCCAGCCCAGGGCGCAGCCTTCGAATTTCAGAATGTCGCGCTTCGCCATCGGCAGGAAATCCTGCACATGCGCGGTCGCCCGGAACGCAATGGCCTTTTTCATGCGCAGGGCAGTTTCCACATCGGCCAGCACGATCGCGGCGGCGCCGTCGGAGACGAGCGAACAATCGGTGCGCTTGAGCGGACCTGCGACGAACGGATTTTTCTCGCTTTCCTTGCGGCAGAAATCGTAGCCGAGATCCTTGCGGAACTGCGCATAGGGATTGCCGACGCCGTTCTTGTGATTCTTGGCCGCGATCATGGCCAGCGCGTCGGACTGGTCGCCGTATTTCTGGAAATAGAGCCCGGCGATGGTTCCGAAAATGCCGGCAAAGCCGCCTTCGATTTTCGCTTCATCCCGCACATAAGACGCCTTGAGCAGATTGCGCCCGATTTCGGCGGCGGGCGTCGTCGTCATCTGCTCGACGCCGACGACCAGCACGATGCGCGCGGTTTTCGCTTCAAGGCTCTTGAGGCCCTGATGCACGGCCGCCGAACCGGTGGCGCAGGCATTCTCGACCCTTGTCGCCGGCTTGAAACGAAGGTCCGGATTGGCCTGCAAGACCAGCGAGGCGGTAAAATCCTGCGCCGAGAAGCCCGCATTGAAATGGCCGAGCACGATCTCGTCGACCTCGCGCGCCTCGATGCCGGCATCCTTGAGAGCGTCGTTGGCCACACGAACGATCAGGCTTTCAACGGTTTCGGTATCGAGCTTGCCAAAAGGGCTATGGGCGAGGCCTATGATGCAGCCACTCATTGTTGCCATCCTTTGCCGAACTTTGGTCGCTTTCTTGGGTGATTAGCAGACCCGGCGGTAAAAACAACGCATCCGGGAACACTCGCTTTGCGTTTTGGTCCCCGTTCGGTCTACATAATCGCAATCACCGCCGCCGGAAGTTGCTGATTTATCTAGGCCCGAGAGATCGACGCGACCTGTGACCTTTTTCGCAAGGCTGCCCCGCATTTTCGTCGCGACCTTAGCCGCCACCGCGGCTTTGTCGCTTGGCCTGTCGGTTGCGCTCCCCGGGCGCGCCGCCGCCGAGGCGATGCTGCTGATCGATGCCGAGAGCGGCAAGGTGCTGCATTCCGAGAATTCGACGAAGCC
This sequence comes from Pseudorhodoplanes sinuspersici, assembly GCA_945878025.1. GTDB lineage: Bacteria > Pseudomonadota > Alphaproteobacteria > Rhizobiales > Xanthobacteraceae > Pseudorhodoplanes > Pseudorhodoplanes sinuspersici_B. The sequence goes on from CAMDXM010000178.1 coordinate 1,885, forward strand.
ATGGTATCCGGCCTCCGTCACCAAGCTGATGACCGCCTATGTCACCTTGCGCGCGGTCAAGGAGCGCCGCCTGACGCTCGACTCGCTGCTCACAGTCTCCCCGAACGCCGTGGCGCAGGCCCCGACCAAGATGGGCTTCAAGGCCGGCACCCAGGTCACCGTCGATAACGCGCTCAAGATGCTGATGGTGAAATCGGCGAACGACGTCGCCGTGGTGCTTGCCGAAGGCGTGTCCGGCTCAATCGAAAAATTCGCCGACGACATGAACCGCGCCGCGCAGCGGCTCGGCATGGTGCAGACGAGCTACGTCAATCCGAACGGCCTGCCGGCGGACGGCCAGATCACGTCCGCGCGCGACCAGGCCATCCTCGCCCGCGCGATCATCCGGGAATTGCCGGAATACGATTTGTACTGGCACGTTTCCGCGATCAAGTTCGGCAAGCGCGTGATGCGCAACTACAATACCCTGATCGACCGCTATCCCGGCGCCGACGGCATGAAGACCGGTTTCATCTGCGCCTCCGGATTCAATGTGGTGGCCTCGGCCACACGCAACGGCAAGCGGCTGATCGCCGTGGTGCTCGGCGCGCCCTCAGGCGCAGTGCGCGCGGTGAAAGCCGCGCAGATGCTGGAGCGCGGTTTCAGCAATACCGGTTTCAGCTGGCTCGCGCCCTCGCTCGGCTCGGTGGAGGCGCTGGTGCCGATCAAGGCCGAGCCGCCGAATCTGCGCGACGACATGTGCGGCAAGAAGCGCAAGCGTCCGGCCGCCGAATCCGAAGACGACGATGACAACGAGACGCCGGGAACGCAGGTCGACAATGCCTCGCCGCATTCGATCAATCTCTCCAATCTGCGCGGCAGCATTTCCAAGCCCTCGACCCTGATCGGGCCGCTGACGCCCTCGATGGAGCCGATCGTGGTGTTCGTCGGCGCGCAGAAGCCGGGAACCGGCACGGCTGTCGCGACCGCCCCTGCCGCCAAGCCAAAGAAAGGCGCTGCGCTTGCGACCGCGGGCGGCGCTGCTACTCCCTCGCCGAAGCAGCAGGCGCAGCCAGCTGGCGTGACCGCGCCCGCCTTCGCAGCAACGCCCCCGGCTTATCCGACGCCGAATGCGTTCACGCCGACAACCGCCTCGGCGCCGGCAGCCGCGCCGGGCGCCCCCGCGCCAAAGCCGGCCCCGAAAGTCGCGGCCACGAAGCCGGCCGATGCGAAGGCAAAAGCCGCGGCCAAACCGGCGACCAAGCCGACCGCTCAGTGACGGACGCTTCGCAGCGGCGACGCGCACCCTTGCCGCCGATCCCGCTCACGCTCATCACCGGCTTTCTCGGCGCGGGCAAGACGACGCTTCTCAACGCGCTGCTCGCCGATCCGGCCCTGAAAGACACCGCGGTCATCATCAACGAATTCGGCGATGTGTCGCTCGACCATCTGATGGTCGAGCGCATCGACGACGAGATGATGGTGCTCTCGAGCGGCTGCCTGTGCTGCACGTTGCGCGGCGACCTCGTGACGGCGCTGGAGAAGCTCCTGCGCGGCCTCGACAATGGCCGCGTATCCTTCCGCCGCGTCGCGATCGAAACCACCGGCCTCGCCGATCCGGCCCCGATCCTGCAGATCGCGATGTCGCATCCCTATCTCGTCATGCGATTCCGGCTCGACGGCGTCGTGGCCCTGATCGACGCGGTGAACGGCTTGTCCACGCTCGACGCGCATCGCGAAGCGGTGAAACAGGCCGCGGTCGCCGACCGTCTCGTTCTGACCAAGACCGATCTCGTCGACACCCCGGAACGCATCGCCGGCAAGGAGCAGCTGATCGCGCGGCTGCGCGCGCTCAATCCGGCCGCTCCCATTCTCGACGCCGCCAAGGGCGAGGCGACGCCCGAGCGCCTGCTGGAATGCGGCCTCTACAAGCCCGGCGACAAAATCCCGGATGTGAATGCCTGGCTCGTGGAAGAGGCCTATGCCGCCGCGCATGAACACGGCCATCACCACCATCACGACGTCACCCGGCATGACGACCGTGTGCGGTCGTTTTCACTCGCGACCGATACCGCGATCCCGGCCTCGGTGCTCGATCTGTTTCTCGAATTGCTGCGCTCGATGCACGGGCCGAATCTGCTGCGGATGAAAGGCATCGTCAAAATCGAGGAAACGCCCGACACGCCGGTCGTGATCCACGCCGTCCAGCATGTCCTGCATCCCCCGGCGCGGCTCGAAAGCTGGCCGGACGCCGACCGCCGCAGCCGCCTCGTTTTCATCGTGCGCGACATCGAGCCGCGCGTCATCGGCGAATTGTTCGATGCGTTCCTCGGAACCCCCGCGCCCGGACGGCCGGACATGGCGGCGCTCGCCGACAACCCGCTCGTCCCGTTCGGCGGGCGGGATCGCTAGGTCTCTCGTGAACCGGCGCCTACTTCGCCGGATTGCGCCTCCGGCCGCTTCTGCTCTTGCCACGTCGGCGCGACTCTTTGATGGTACGGCCACCCAGCGAGGCGAGAAGGCATGGGTTTTTTCGGGCAGCTTGCGGGCAATTTCGTCTTTCTGCGCGGCGTATTCCGCTCGCTGCGAATGACGACGCATATCGCGAAGAATCCGAAACGGATTTTTCCGGATGTGATCGCGGAACTGGCCGAAAAATACGCCGACAGGCCGGCGCTGCTGTCCGAGCGCGAGCAGCTGACCTATCGCGGGCTTTATGAACGCTCCAACCGCTATTCGCGATGGGCGCTGTCGGAAAATCTTCAGAAGGACGACGCCGTCTGCCTCCTGATGCCGAACCGGCCGGAATACATGGCGGTCTGGGTCGGGATCACCCGCGTCGGCGGCGTCACGGCACTGCTCAACACCAATCTCGTCGGCCCCTCGCTCGCGCATTGCATCGATATCGCGACGCCCAGGCACATCATCGTCGCGGCGGAGTTGATCGAGTCCTTCCTCGCCATCAGGCCGTCGCTCAAATGCGCGCCCAAAATCTGGATTCACGGCGAGACCGCGCATGATTTTCCGCGCATCGACCGCGCGGTCGAGACATTCGCGCAGGCCGCCTTGTCCGCCGCCGAGCGGCGGCCGCTCACCATCGAGGATCGCGCGCTTTACATCTACACATCGGGCACGACCGGCATGCCCAAGGCCGCGAATGTCAATCATTACCGCGTGATGCTCGCCTGCTACGGCTTTGCCGGCGTGATGGGCACGCGGGCGTCCGACCGCATGTACGATTGCCTGCCGATGTATCACACCGTCGGCGGCGTCTGCGCCACGGGCTCGCTCCTGGTGCAAGGGGGCTCGGTGGTGCTGCGCGAGCGCTTTTCGGCGCGCGAATTCTGGGACGATATCGTGCGTCACGATTGCACGCTGGTGCAATATATCGGCGAGCTTTGCCGCTATCTGGTCAATTCGCCTCCGCATCCGAACGAAACCAGGCATCGCCTGCGTCTCGCCTGCGGCAACGGCCTGCGCCCCGATATCTGGGACGAGTTCAAGACGCGTTTCCGAATTCCGTTGATCCTCGAATTCTACGCGGCGACCGAGGGCAACGTGATGATGTTCAATTTCGAAGGCAAGCGCGGCGCCGTCGGCCGTTTGCCGTGGTACGTCGAGAACCGATTTCCGGTGGCGCTCGTGCGCTTCGATATCGAGACGGAGCAGCCGATCCGCAACGCGCAAGGCTTCTGCATCAGATGCGAGCCGGACGAGATCGGCGAGGCGATCGGCAAGATCGTCAACGATCCGGAAAAACCGAGCGGCCGGTTCGAGGGTTATGCGCGCAAGGAGGAAAGCGAGCGGAAGATCCTGCGCAACGTGTTCGAACGGGACGATGAATGGTTTCGCACCGGCGACCTGATGCGCAAGGACGACAGCGGCTATTTCTACTTCGTGGACCGGATCGGCGACACCTTCCGCTGGAAAGGCGAGAATGTCTCGACCACCGAAGTGACGGAAGCGATCAACACCTTTCCCGGCATCGAGGATGCCAATATCTATGGGGTCGGCATTCCCGGCCATGAAGGGCGCGCCGGCATGGCGGTGATCGTCTGCGAAAAGGACTGCGATCTGCCCGCGCTCTACGCGCATTTGCGCGACCATCTGCCGGATTATGCGCGTCCCGTCTTCCTGCGCATCCGCAAGCACATCGAGACGACCGCGACTTTCAAGCAGAAAAAGATCGATCTGGCGGCGCAAGGGTTCGACCCGTCGCGCATTTCCGATCGGCTCTATTTCAACGATTGGGCTTTGCGCGCCTTCGTTCCGCTCGACAAGGCGCAATACGAGCGCATCAAGTCGGGGCAGATCAGGCTATAACCGTCATTCCGGGGCGCCGACGAAGTCGGCGAACCCGGAATCCAGCAACACTTTTTATTTTATGTTACTGGATTCCGGATCGCTGCCGCCGGGCCGCGCTAAGCGCGAACCCGCCGGCAGCGTCCGGAATGACAACAAGAGGACCGCGTGACCGAAATCGCCTCACCGCAATCCGTCGCCGCCTTCTGGCGGGAGGCCGGACCCGGCAAATGGTACAAGAAGGACGACGCTTTCGATCGCGAGATCCGCGAGCGTTTCCTTGCGGCGCACGAGGCCGCGAGCGAAGGCAAGCTGCCGGATTGGGAAAGCGATGCCGAAGGCGCGCTCGCGCTGATGATCCTGCTCGATCAGTTTCCGCGCAACATGTTCCGCGACTCCGCGCGCGCTTTCGCGACCGATCCGCTGGCGCGCGCGATCGCCCATCGCGCGCTGAAAAAAGGATTCGACAGCGATGTGCCGCCCGACATGCGCGGGTTTTTCTATCTGCCGTTCCAGCATTCGGAGAACCTCGCCGATCAGGAACGCTCGCTTGCGCTCTATCGCGCGCTCGGCGACGAGAACAACATGAAATATGCGGACATCCACGCCGACATCATCCGCAAGTTCGGGCGCTTTCCTCACCGCAACGCGGTGCTTGGCCGAACGACCACGCCGGAAGAGCAGGCCTTTCTCGATGGCGGCGGATTCAAGGGTTGAAGGATCGGGCTGAAGGGCTAGGCGCTTTCCCTTCGCTACGCTAGCATGCGGCGAACGGTCGCATCAGCGGCCGGGAAAACCCGGAAAACCGGGGCTTTGGGAGGAATGACATGCGTCTCGTGACCCTCGCGGGCGCCGCGTTTGCGGCCGCCCTCGCCGCTTCGCCGGCTCTCGCCCAGCAAATGGAATTGAAGATCATGGCGCCGGCCGCGCCCGGCGGCGGCTGGGACCAGACCGCGCGCTCGATGCAGCAGGCGCTGGTGGCAGAGAAACTCGTGCGCAACGCGCAGGTGACCAATGTCGCCGGCGCAGGCGGCAGCGTCGGGATCGCGCAATTCGTCACCGGCGCCAAGGGCGACGGCAATCAGCTCATGGTCAACGGCTTCGTGATGGTCGGCGCATTGCTGATGAACAAGTCGCCAGTCACGCTCGACCAGATCACGCCGATCGCGCGCATCACGCAGGAAACGCAGGTCATCGTCGTTCCCGCCAATTCGCCGATCAAGACCGCGAAGGATCTCGCGACGGCCGTGAAAGCCGACGTCGCCAAGGTGACGTTCGCAGGGGGATCGGCCGGCGGCGTCGACCACATCATGGCGGCGTTGTTCGTCGGCTCCGCGGGCGTGGAGGCGGCGAAGGTCAATTACATTCCGTTTTCCGGCGGCGGCGAATCGCTCGCCGCGATCCTGGGCGGGAAAGTCACCGCCGGCATTTCCGGCGTCGCCGAATATGACGGACAGATCAAGGCCGGAAAATTGCGCGCCATCGGCGTGACCTCGCCGCAGCGAATTCCCGGCGTCGACATCCCGACCTTCAAGGAGCAGGGCATCGACCTCGTCATCACCAACTGGCGGTCCGTGGTGGCTCCTCCTGGCATCACGGCGGAGCAGAGAAAGACGCTGACCGAGCTCGTGACCAAAATGGCGAATTCGCCGACCTGGAACGACATCCTCAAGCAGAAGGGCTGGGACAACGCCTTCCTCGCCGGTGATGCGTTCGAGAAATTCCTGAAAGACGAGCAGGTCCGCGTCAACAACGTGCTGAAATCCGTCGGCCTGGTGAAGTCCTGAAATTTGTCATTCCGGGACGTGCGTGAAACGCACGGACCCGGAATGACGGCGTGATGATGCAGAAAACGGAAAAGCGCTTCGATCCCGCCGGCGGCATCATCGCCGCTTCGCTCGCATTGATCGCAGCGATCATGCTCTGGGACGCATCCGGGCTGCAGATCACCTCGGCCTATGGCGTCGGGCCGAAGATGATGCCGATCGCGGTGGCTTGCGGGCTCCTCATTTTGTCGGCCGCCAACCTTGTGATGGCGGCGCGTGGCGACCTGCCGCCGCGCGAAAGCGCCGATCCAAAGGCCATCCTTCTCATCCTCGGCGGCCTCGCGGCGCTGATCGCGCTCATCGGCCTTGGGGGCGGATTCATTCCCGCGACCGCGATCCTGTTCGCGGCGACCTCGGCCGCGTTCGGCCGCAAGGCTTTCATTGTCGATCTCGTCATCGGTTTCGTGCTCGGCCTCGTGATTTTCCTGATCTTCGACAAGCTCCTGACACTGAGCCTTCCCTTCGGCCCGCTCGAACGGCTGCTTTAGAGGTTCATCCCGTGGATGCTTTTTCCGCGCTTGCCCAAGGCATGCTGGTCGCGCTCCAGCCGATGAATCTCCTGTTCGCATTGATCGGCGTGCTGCTCGGCACCGCCGTCGGCGTGCTGCCCGGCATCGGCCCGGCGCTGACCGTGGCGCTGCTGTTGCCGGTCACCTACAAGCTCGACCCCGCCGGCTCGCTCATCATGTTCGCGGGCATCTACTA
>CAMDXM010000179.1 GCA_945878025.1 Pseudorhodoplanes sinuspersici
CACCGTCACAAAACACCGCGGTGGAGCGCCGTAAGGCGAGCTGGCCGATCGCAAGGCCGGCACGTGCTCTTTCGCAGGAGCACGCTCGATACAGTTGCGCCTTTACGGCGCTCCGCTCCCTCTTATGAAGGGAGTGAAAATTGAGAGAAGGCGACGGAAAACTCCGGCGGGAAACCGCCCGCGAGAGCGGACGGGGCTGGGCTGTTTGACAATTTGGGTTGGAATGAGCGCGCGGCAAGAAAGCTACGGACACCGCTTTCAATTTTCGTCATGGCCGCACTTGTTGCGGCCATCCACGTCTTACTTTTTTGCAGCAACTAAAGACGTGGATGGCAGGGACAAGCCCGGCCATGACGGTGGATGGAGTCGGTGTTGATTCAAATAAAGCCGGCTCAGCTATTCGCCTTCAGGAAGTCGTTGAGACTTCCCTTCTCGTAGCCGCGCTCGGCGACATAGCGGAAGGTGGCGAGGAAAGGCGCCGGTTCGACATAGCCGTGCAGGCGCGCGACTTCGCGCTGCATCGGCTTCTTGCCGGCGAGACCGGCCGCGCTTTCCGGAAAGAACTGGAATGTCGGCGTGCCGCGAATGCCGTATTTCGCCGCGAAACGCTTTTCCGACAATTTCTCGCCGTCGAAATCGGTCACCTCGCGCGAGCCGATGATATTCAGCTGCAGAATGTCGAAGCGGTCCTTGATGAAGGTTTCGATTTCGGGCCTGGCGAAATTGACCTCGTGCATTTGCTTGCAATAGGGACAACCCTTCAATTCCCACAGGATCGCGAACCGCTTCTTGCTGGCGGACGCGGCGGCGAGGTCGTCGGAAAGCTCCAGCAGGCTGTCGAGAAACCATGGCTGCCGGTAAACGCCGTCTTCCGTCAGGATCGCTTCCGCCAGGGCGAAACGGCCGGGAATCGCGATCGTCGCGGCAAGGCTTGCGAGAATGCGGCGGCGTGAAATCATCGGGGCTCTCTTGGATGTGATCGGCCGAAAATGTATATCCCGGCCCGCGCGCACAAGGACAATGGCTTCATGACAGCGTCACTCAACATATTCAATAATATCTATATTACGTCGATCCCGGCAATCAAGCATTGTCTCGTCACGCGCCGCGCCCTCGCGGCCATGGGCCTGTTGATCGCAATATTCGCGTTCTCGGCGCCGGCCGCCGCGGCCGAGCTTGTCATGTTCCGGCGGGCCGGGTGTCCCTATTGCGCCGCCTTCGACCGCGCGATCGGGCCGATCTACCCCAAAACCGATATCGGCAAGCGGATCGCGCTGCGGCAGGTCGATCTCGACCGGAGCGCGGACGGCAAAATAGCGCTCATGAGCCCGATTCGCTTCACGCCGACCTTCGTATTGGCGGAGTCCGGCCGCGAACTCGGCCGCCTTGAGGGCTATCCGGGAGAAGATTTCTTCTGGGGGCTCCTGGAGAGATTATTGCTCCAACATCGTTTGTAAACTTGGAACAACATTTTTTCAGCTCTGCGCTAGATATTCATCGTTCTGAATGAATGCGCGGAGCATCCCATGAATGCGGCAGTCGCGACTTTACGCCGGACCAGGAAGACCGGCGCCGATATCGACACGCTGCTGGAAAACGCGCGCGAGGCGAGCGATTTTCTCAAAGCGCTGTCGCACGAAGCCCGGCTTGTCATCCTGTGCCTGCTGGCGGATGGCGAAAAATCGGTGACGGAAATCGAGCGGATCCTCGATCTGCGGCAGCCGGCGGTGTCCCAGCAATTGGCGCGTCTGCGCGCCGACAATCTGGTCGAGACGCGCCGCGACGGAAAGAACATCTACTATTCCTTGTCGCGCCCCGAAGTCCGTCAGGTCATCGAGGCGCTGCATGACGCGTTCTGCGAGCCGCGGCGGAAACGATAGGCGGCAACTGCTTTCAGGGTTTTCAGGGTGATGACCGACATGTTCGACGTTTTGCCTCTGTTCATGGTTCGCCTGCTGCTCGGGTTCGCGCTCGGCCTGGCGCTTGGATTTGTTTCGCGCCGCGGACGCTTCTGCACGCTCGGGGCGATCGAGGACGCGGTCTATTCGAACGACACCAGGCGGCTGCGCAGCTGGGTGGTCGCCATCGGCGTCGCCATTGTCGGCGTGCACGCGCTTGAATGGTGGGGCGGACTCGATCTGACCCGCTCGATCTATCTCGGGCAGCGCCTCGAATGGGGCGCCTTGATCCTCGGCGGTTTCCTGTTCGGGATAGGCATGGCTTTGAACGGCACATGCGGGCTCGGCACGCTGCGCCAGCTCGGCGGCGGCGATCTCAAGGCCCTGATCAGCTTTCTTGTGATCGGCATCACCGCGATGATGACCATGCGGGGCCTGACCGGCGTCGCGCGCATCGCGCTCACCGAGCCGTTCACGCTGCAATTGCCGCAATCCTTCTCGCAGCGCCTTCCGGAAATGGCGGGCCTGCGCGGCGCGAGCGCCTCGCTCCTTGCCATCGCGATCGGAAGCACGATCGCCTTGCTGGCGTTCGGTCATTCCGGCTTCCGGTCGAAGCTGCGTTTCGCGGCGACGGGCGCCGCGGTCGGCGCGCTCATCGTGCTCGGATGGTGGGCGACGGGCATCGCGGGCTTCGATTCCTTCGACACCCGCAGAATCGAGTCGTTCACGTTCGTCGGCCCGCTCGGCGAAACGCTCTATTATTTCATGCTTTCAACCGCCCTGCAGCCCGATTTTCCGGTCGGCGCGGTGCTGGGCGTGATCGCAGGCGCCTTCATCGCCGCGAAATCCGACGGCAGCTTCAAATGGGAAGCGCCGGCCGACGCCAACGACATGAAGCGGCGGCTGCTCGGCGCGTTCCTCATGGGCTTCGGCGGCATCATGGCGCTCGGCTGTTCGATCGGGCAGGGCGTAACGGGTCTCTCGACGCTCTCCGTCGGCTCGGCGCTCGCCACCGTGGCGATCGTCGCGGGCGCGCGGACGGGGCTGTTTCTGCTGGTCGAACGCAAATGGACGTTCCGCAGGATCAAGACCGTACGCGCGATGCCCGCCAAGGCGGCGGCCGCGCATGAGCGGATCAGCTGCACCGATCCCTGAAGCATGATCCCGAAAAGTGGGGACCGGTTTCCCGCCTTCGCGAAGCCCGCTTCGGCGGGCAAAGGAAGCTCGGGAAAGATCATGCTCAAATAGCGAGCCGGAGCATGCCGTTCCCAATGCGCGCCGGCGTGATATATGGATCGCCGGGGCCTTTTCCGGCTGATCGCGTGCAGGATGACATTCCAGACAATCGTTCGAGCCGCCGCGCTTGCGTCCCTGTTGCTGTGCGCGGGATGCGGCAAGTATGAAGGCACTTATACGCAGGCGACGGTGACGGGCGAAGCCAATATCTTTCCCGCGAATTATCGCGCCGACACGATCGCCTTCCTCAAGACCTGGCTGAACGACACCAGCAATATCCGCGAGGCCTCCATTTCGGAGCCGGTTCTGAAATCGGCCGGGCGGGTCGACCGCTATGTTCTTTGCGTCCGGTTCAATGCCAGGAATTCGACCGGCAAATATGAAGGCAGCAAGGATCGGATGGTCGTGTTCCTGGCCGGCAAGCTCGACACCATGGTCGAAGCGCGCCGCGACGATTGCACCGGCGTCAAATACCAGCCGTTCCCGGAGCTCGAACGGCTGGCGCGATGACTGGAGCGCAATCCGGCAAAGTGGGAACCGGTTTGCCGCAAGATTGCGCGACAAACAAAAAACTGAACCTCAGGCGATGATCATCCGCATGGCCGACGCCATGGCCAATGCGCCTGCGAATGTCATCAGGATGCGATTGAAGACGCCGTCGTCTTCATCGGAATCGTCGGTGCGGGCGGGTGCCGCCGATGCCTGTTGGATCGGCCGCGCATCCAATGCGCCCGGGCGCTGGGCGAGCAGAACCTCGGGATCGTTGGCAAGATTGATCTCGCTCAATTCATCGGGATCGACCACGCGCACCGCGCCGGCCGAGAAATCGAGCGGACTGAACTCATTCTCGGCAACGACCGGAATGACATTGTCGTTGGCGGACAGGTCCAGATACTGGATGGCGGACGCGAAAGCGAGCTCGGCCTTGCCGCTCGCGGGCATGGCGGCAACCGCGCTTTGTTTCGGCGCTTTCCGGTCGGGCTGGACCTTCGCCGCCGCCGGCGCCGCATTCGCTTTCGGCGTCTGTTGCGCCGACGGCGTCAGCGACAACGGCGCCGATGGCGCAGCATTGGAAGTCGCGGACACAAGAACGAATGCGGTCATGACCGCGCATGCGGCGCCGATGAATCTGGCAAGGCTGATCGTCATGGCATGTCCCCTTCGACACCTGTGGCGCTATCCACGCTTCCGGCTATGGCCACTCGATGGCCTGACCGGGGCCGAAATTGGGAAAGAATTGGCCGTCCGTATTAACGTCCGGCGGTCTGGGTTCCGGCGGGCCTGGCGAGATCGGACTTGCCGCGAGCCACGTAAGCGCCGGCATTTTCCTTGCCGACCAGCTTGCCATCGCGCACCACGAATTGCCCGCGCACCATGGTCGAAACCGGCCAGCCGGTGACGTCGATGCCCTCGTAAGGCGTGTAGTCGGAGCCGCCATGCATGAGGGATTGCGAAATCGTCACCTTGCGCTGCGGGTCCCAGATCGCGATATCGGCGTCGCCGCCGACAGCGATCGTGCCTTTCCTCGGATAGAGGCCGTAGGTCTTGGCGTGGTTGGTCGAGGTCAGCGCGACGAAGTCGTTGAGCGTGATGCGGCCCTTGCTCACGCCTTCGGAAAACAGGATCGGCAGCCGCGTCTCCACCCCGGGAATTCCGTTCGGCACCCAGCGGAAGGATGTGCGTCCTTTGGGATTCATTTTTCCTTGCGGGTCGTCGTAGCGGAACGGGCAATGATCCGACGAGAACAGCGAGAACACGCCCTGTTGCAATCCTTCCCAGCAGGCTTGCTGGCTTTCCTTGTCGCGCGGCGGCGGAGAGCAGACATATTTCGTCCCCTCCATATTCAGCCCTTCAAGGTCCTTTTCCGTCAGCAGGAGATATTGCGGACAGGTCTCGCCATAGACCTTCAGGCCCCGTTGCTGCGCGCGGCGGATTTCCTCCATCGCCGCGCGATTGGAGACATGCACGATCATCACCGGCACGTCGACGATTTCCGCGAGCGAAATGGCGCGATGCGTCGCCTCGCGCTCGACCGGGATCGGCCTCGAGGCGGCGTGATAATGCGGCGCGGTTTTTCCCGCGCGTTCCAGCCGGTCTGTCAGAAAGCGGATCGCGTCGTAATTTTCCGCGTGCACCATGACGAGCGCGCCGGTTTCGCGCGCCACGCTCATCACATTGAGCATTTCCATGTCGGAAAGCGCGAGGCCCTCATAGGTCATGAAGACCTTGAACGAGGTGTAGCCGTCATGCACCAGGGCCGGCAATTCCTGACCGAGCACCGCGTCGCTCGCATCCGCGATGATGAGATGAAAAGAGACGTCGATATAGCAGCGGCCCTCGGCTTTCTTGTGATAGGCGGCGACCACCTCGCGCAGGGATTCCCCCTTCTGCTGCATGGCGAAGGGCAAGACCATCGTGTTGCCGCCAAAGGCCGCCGAACGCGTGGCCAAGGCGAAATCGTCGGCCATGACGATGCCGGGGCCGGAGGGCTGGGCGATATGCACGTGGCTGTCGATGCCGCCGGGCAGCAGCAGCTTGCCGGTGACGTCGACGATGTCCTTCGCGTCGCCGAGCTTCTCTCCGAGCGCGGCGATGCGCCCGTCCCGGATGCCGATGTCGCAGGCGAAGGTGTCGGACGCGGTCGCGATCGTTCCGCCGCGCAAGATGGTGTCGAAGGCCATGCCTGTCCTCGCAGGCCTTCTCTATTCCATGCTTTGGAGGGTCGGAACAAGCGCCGCGCTCGTCCGGGGCCGTCAGCGCCGGAAAGTGCTTTTAGTTCCTTTCGGCGTCGGCGATTTTCAGGTTCGGCTTGTCGGACGCCTTGCCGGCGGATTTGCCGGAGGGCTTCTCCTGATCTTTTCCGCCATCCTTGTCGGCGCTGTCGTTCTTGTCGTCCTTGCTTTTTTTCGGCTTGGCAAGGCGGGCGATCTTCGCCGCCTTGGTTTTCGCGGCGCGCTCTTTGGCTTCGTCGATGATCTTTGCAATCGCCGGCGTCATATCGACCGGGATGCGATCGGCGGCCGCGACGCGGGACAGTCCCAGCACGCCCTCGCAAGGCGCCTGCGCCGGAAGATGCGTGGCGACCTCGATCTCGGCCTTCTCGGTCCATTTCTCGATCGGCTGGCCGGTGATGATCTTGACGTAATTGCGCGTCTCGTCCGGCATCGGGCCGCGCTGGGCGAGCCAGTCCGTGATCCGGCGGGGCCCCGCGTTATAGGCGGCGGCGGCGAGACCGAGATTGCCGAATTGCTGAAACAATTCGCGCAGGAAACGCGCCGACGCTGCGATCGAGGCGATCGGATCGAATGAATTATGCAAGCCGAATTGCAGCGCCGTCTCCGGCATGAATTGCGCGACGCCGCGCGCGCCGGCTCGGCTTACGATGCGCTGGCGGAATCCGCTTTCCTGGTAGATCAGCCGCGCGAAGAATGACGGCGGCAGGCCGGTATCCTCCGCCGCGGCGGCGAGCGCGTCGCAGACCAGCACCACCGGCAGGTCGGGCGGCGAGGTCAGTTCGACCGGCAGCGCCGAAATGACGTCCGGCAATTGAAGATTGCGCAACGTCACGTCCGCCTTTTGCAACGCGACGCGTTTTTGTTCGCGTCCGGTTGTGCGATCGTGGTCGATCGCCGGATCGACCATCGCAAGACGATCGGATTTGTCGGCGCGCGCCGGCGACAGCGCGTATTGCCAGGAGAAATCGAAAATCTCCCGGAACGTCGTGCCGGACGTGTGCACGACAGCCGGAATGATCGAGATGGCGATGAAAAGCGAGCCCAGCAGAAGTCGCATGCGCGCAAAGCCTCCCTGCGCGCAGGCGAGATCGTGACGCCGTCGGCGCGTTGGCAACAAGTGAATCGGTGAGGTGTCCCCTCAATGTGAGGCGGCTTTTGCTGGCCGTTTGCGAGCAGAATGAGGCAGCGAGGAGGTCATGTGACGACGAAGGAACTTCGCTGGAACGAATGAATCGTTAATTTGTTCGCGCCGATTTTTCTTCAATGATTGCAGACGTCCTTGCCGGCGATTTTTCGTTCACGACTCATACGAAAGTTGCATCGCAATGCTTCGTAACGAATCGTGATGCGCGTTCGCGGATGACGCAGCGGTCCGCGCGCGGTTGCGCTCCACGCGGTTTTGATTCGATTCGAATCTTGAGGAGATCAGTGACGCCTGGCCTGCACGAGATAGCCGACGATGGTCTGCTCGCCGAGCTTCCGGCACGCTTCAAGACGATGCAGCCCTTCCACCAATACATAGCGGTCGCCGTCTGCGCGCACATAGATCGGCGTCTCCTGCCCCTTCTCCAGAATGCTCTCCGCGATTTCGTCCACCTTCTTCTGCTCAAGCGTCGCCCGCCGTTTGACCGGCACGTAGATGTGGGCGATCGGAAATTTCTGGGTCTTCATCATGGCGGCGCTTCCTCGCGTGTCGCGCGGGAATAAAAGGCGGAAAGTATCGCTCCGGACATTACGCGGAATTTACGCGCGTTGCTTCTGTTTCCACCGGATTGTCTATCCGCATCCGTCCTGCGTTCGAGCCGGTTGCCACGATGCCCGAAGCGGGATCACGGCGTATCCGGGACGACGGAGGCAGACCGCCATGATCAGTCCGCTGGAAATATTGCCGGTTCTCGCGCTTGCTTTGGCAATCGCGCTTATTCCCTTCATCAGCGATGGGCCGCCGCCGCTCTAATCCGGGACATCCGTTCGGGCGCTGCAGGCATTCGCCCGCGACGGGCGTCACGGCTTGCCGATGAAATCGAGCTTGCCGAGTTCCACGCCGTTGTGGCGCAGGATGTCGTAGGCGGTGGTCAGATGAAAATAGAAATTCGGGTGAGCCACGCCGAAGAGATAACGCGATCCGGATAGCGTCAACGATTTTTCGGGGCCTGCGGGAAAGGTGATCTCCTTGTCGTCGCTGCCGTTGAACTGTTCCGGCTTGAAGGAGTTCAGATACGCAATGGTTTTCGCAATCCGCGCTTTCAATTCCGGGAACGTTTTCTCCTCATCGGCATATTTCGGAATCTCGCTTCCGGTGAGCCGCGACGCCGGGCCCTTGGCGAAATCGGTCGCGAGCTGAACCTGCTTGGTGAAGGTGAACATGTCCGGGAACAGCCGCGCCGTGAGCAGGGCGTCGGGCGCGATCTTCTTCGCCTCGGCATGCGCGGCGGCTTTGTCCAGGATGGCGTCAAGCGCCGTCAGCGAACGCGTGAAAACCGAAACCGACGCCTGATGCATGGAAAGCGGCATGGATGATCCTTCGATGATGAAATGAAGACCGGACGGCTTATCTGGATATGGCGAGGGTCAGTTCAAGCCCGAGTCCAGACCGATGCCGGCATAAGGCACGCCCGACAGCCGCGCC
>CAMDXM010000180.1 GCA_945878025.1 Pseudorhodoplanes sinuspersici
AGCGCCATGCCGATCTCGCCCGCGGTCCAGCCGAGATTCCAGTAATATTCGGAGCTGAGAAGCAGCGTCCAGATCGCCTTTGCGATCGCAACGAAAGACGGCACCACATCGCGGTAGAGAAGCCCCGATGCCGCGAGCAGTTCCCATCCGAGCAGCAATGTGACGACGATGGCGATCCGCAGAGCCGTCACCGGGCTCAGCAAAGCGGGCGCCGTCGCGCCGGACGTCAATCGGTCCGCGTCAGCCATCGCTCGATCCATTCAATGACGATGAAGAAGATGACGCTCACCAGAATGACGAAACAGATCGCGGCATAGGTGCCGGGCAGATCGTAGCGCTCGGCGAGATCGTTGATGAGCTGGCCGAGGCCGCCGAAATTGATCAGGAATTCCACGCCCACGACGTTGATCAGCGCGAAGATCAGCCCGAGCTTGAAGCCGGTGAAGATGGTCGGCAGCGCCGAGGGAAGCTGGATCTTCAGGAACATCTGCAACGGGGTCAGCTTGAAGCTGCGGCCGACATTCAAGAGGACTCGCCGCGTACTCGACAGGCCTTCGATGGTTTTGAGGATGACCGCCGGCAAGCCTGCGACAAAGCCCATCATCACGATGGTCGTCGCGGAACGTCCGAAGATCACAAGGAACAGCGGATACATCAGCACGGTCGGGGCCGAGGCCATGGCCGCGACCCAGGTTTCGGTCGCGCGGCGCAACAATTCGAATCTGTGCATGGCCGCGCCGATGGAGATGCCGAATATCGCGAGCAAAGCCGCGGCCGCGAGACATTCCTTGAAGGTCATCACGAAGCGCTCGAACATGTGCTCTTCGACGATGACGCGCTCGAAACTCGCCACGATCTGCGATGGCATCGGCACGATGAAGCGATTGATCAGGCCGGCCCGGATCAGGATTTCGACGATCAGCGCCGCGGCCAGGAATGTGCCGAGGCCGAGCGCGAACGGCAGGAAGCGGACACGGGAGAGCGCGAGCGAGGTCATTTTTTTTCTCGCGCGCGGCTTTCGGCCTCGTCGAGGCCGCGCGTCGCTTCCTCGCGCAGATCGGCCCAGACCTGTGCGACGTAATGGCCGAACGCGTCGGAGCCGACGATTTCGGACGAGCGCGGGCGCGGCAGATCGATCTCGACAACGCGTTTGGTGCGGCCGGGCCGGTAGGTCATCACCAGAATCCGGTCGGAAAGCTGCACGGCTTCTGTGATGTTGTGGGTGATCAGGAGCGTCGTCTGTTTCAGCGTTTGCTGGATCTGCAGCACCTTGTCGCCGAGCAGAAGCCGCGTCTGTTCGTCGAGTGCGGCGAAAGGCTCGTCCATCAGAAGGATTTTCGGCTCGGAGGCGAGCGTGCGCGCGAGCGAGACGCGCTGGCGCATGCCGCCGGACAATTCGACCGGATGGCGGTTCTCGAAACCGTTCAGCCCCACAAGCGCGATGAAATGCATCGCCTTTTCGAGCCGCTGTGTTTTCGGCATGCCGGCGATTTCGAGCGGGAAGGCGACATTCTCGATCACGGTACGCCAGGGGAATGTCGATTCCTCCTGGAACACCATGCCGACGGAGGCGTGCGGCCCATCGATGCGCTCGCCCGCGACGGTGACGCTGCCGTCAAAACCCGTCACGAGACCGCCGATGATGTTGAACAAGGTAGACTTCCCGCAGCCCGAAGGCCCGATCACCGAGAGGAATTCGCCCGGCCGCACTGCGAACGACACATGATCGACGGCGGTGATGACGCCGTCCGGCGTCGGGAAACGCTTCACGATGTCGTCGACGACGAGAATGCCGTCCGGTTTCGGGATCGGGGCGGCGCGTGGCGATGGCATGGGGGCGACGGACATGGCGATCCCTGTCAGCTTTTCCGCGACATCGCGGCGGTCATCGCCGGAGCATAGCCCGGTTCGACGCGCACATCGACGACGGCGACCGCGCCGTTTTGCACCGCTTCGATCGCCTTGGCGAAGCTCGCGGCAAGATCGGCTTGCGTTTCCACCGGGCCGAACGCTTGCGCGCCCTGCGCGCGCGCGAGCGAGGCGAGATCGATGTCGGGATCGGAGATGCGCTGGCCGATCCAGCGGTTTTCCACCGGGCGATTGCGCATGCGGGCGACGCGCTCCTGATGCAATTCGTCGTTGAAGAAGGAGCGATTGTTGGCGACGACGAGCAGGAGGGGAATGCGGTAATGCGCCGCCGTCCAAAGTGCCGTGACGCCCATGAGGAAATCGCCGTCTCCGCAGATCGCGATCGGCAGCCGGCCCAAATCTTTTAGCGCTAAGTCTCTGAGCGCGAGCGCCGCGCCGACCGAGATGCCGGGCCCGCCGCCGACGCCGCCGCCGCCGTCGCCGCCGAGATAATCGAGCGGATGGCGGAACGGCCACCACGCGCCGTTCCACGACAGCGGCAGATGCGTGAGCGACACCACACGCTCCCCGACCGCCTGCCGCAAGCCGAGCGCGAGATGCTCGACCGTGAGTGGACCGTCGGGGAGGCGCGGGAGGACCCGTGCCGGCGCGGTGACGACGGAAGGGCTGCGCGGACCGCCGAGATGTTCGAGCAAAGCCGGCACGGTCTGGTCCGGATCTCCGGCGAGAAACAGATCGACCGGCGGCAGCGCCTGATAATCCATGCTCCAGCCGTTATGCAGATGATGGTCGATCGAAACCTGGATCACTTTGCCGGATGCCAAAGCTCCGGATGCTTTGGCGGCATTGAGCGTTCCGGCGAGGTCGACCCAGTCGAGGCTCAGGATGACGTCGGCCGCGGCGATCGCCTCGAGCGCCTCGGGCACCGGCAGCAATGTGCCGGGCGCAGCGACATGCAGCGGATGATCGGTCGGAAAGGAAGCTCCGATCTTCAGATCGGTGACCACGCGCGCGTTGATCGTTTCGGCGAGCGCGACGCGCGCATTCCAGCTTTCGACATTGCGCGAGACGCGTCCGGCGAGAATGACCGGCCGTTTCGCTGCGCTCAACGCATCGGCGGCCTGTTCGATCAAAGCGGCGGGTGCGGCGCTCACGGCTTGCGGAACAAAGCGTCCGGTTTCCACCGGCGGCAATGGCTCGGGAAGTTTTGCCTCCTGCATTTCGGCATCGAGATTGACGTAAACCGGACCGCGCGGCGCGGTGTTGGCGATCCATGCCGCGCGCAAAACCGCTTCGCGCGCCGCGGCGGGCGAGGCCGGCTGGTCGTCCCATTTGGTGTAGCCGCGAACGAGCGCGCCCTGGTCGCGCGCGGTGTGAATCCAGTCGATCCACGGCCGCCGGTGCGGCGCGTCGACCGGCCCGGTCGCGCCGAGCACGATCACCGGCATGCGGTCGCACCAGGCGTTGAAGATCGCCATGGTCGCGTGCATCAGTCCGACATTGGAATGAACCGCGGTCGCCATCGCGCGGCCGGTCACTTTCGCATAGCCATGCGCGATCGCGATCGCGGATTCCTCGTGCAGGCACAGCAGCATTTGCGGCCGCTCGTTGCCGAGATAATTCACGAGCGAGTCGTGCAGGCCGCGATAGCTGGCGCCGGGATTGAGCGCGATATAGGGAATGTCGAGCGCGCGCAAAGTCTCAGCGACCACGTCGCTGCCGAAGGCTGTGGCATTGCTGCCGGCCGGAACCGGACGCTCGATCGCGCCATCGGTCGAGGCAACGGACGCCGATTTGCGCTGCGAAGAACTCACTGGCGTTTCCCCGGCGTTTCCCTGAATTTCTTGTCGTTCGCGTCGTGAAAACGCGCGGCCTTCTGACGAGGCGGAGCCAGCATAGACTTTGACATTTGCGCTTGGAAGCCGCTAAATTCTGACTTCATTGGTGCATAATTTGCAACAATGACAGGATCGGCGAGGCCCGCTTGGACCGCTTCAGAACGATGGAAAGTTTCGTGCGGGTGGTGCGCGCCGGCAGCTTCACCATCGCCGCCAACCAGCTTGGGCTCTCGCGCGCGCTGGTCTCGCGCCATGTCAGCGATCTCGAATCGCATGTTGGCGTGCGCCTCCTCAACCGCTCGACGCGTTCGCTCAATCTGACCGATGAAGGCCGCTCGTATCTCGAGTTCTGCGAGCGCCTGTTTCGCGAGGTGGAGAGCAAGGAGCATGCGATCGTGCGCACGCGCGCCGAACCGACCGGCATGCTCAAGCTCCTGGCGCCGAAATCCTTCGGCACGCTGCATCTTGCCGACGCGATCATCGATTTTGCGAAATCGCAGCCGCGGCTGCAGGTGACGCTCATTCTCGAGGACGTGTCGTTTCGCAGTTACGACTTCGCCGAAAAGGGTCTCGACCTGGCGCTGCGGATTTCGTCGATGCGCAACGCGTCCGTGATCGAGCACAAGATCGCGCCGCTGGAATGGGTGGCGTGCGCCTCGCCCGGCTACCTGTCGCGCAAGGGACGCCCCGGCCATCCGTCCGATCTCGCGGAGCACGATTGCCTTGTGCATATCAACGTCACCGCCAACGACCGCATCTGGCGGTTCGAGGGGCCGAAAGGAAATATTTCGGCGAAGGTCGGCGGCTCGTTCTTTTCCAACTCTGCGCTCGCCTTGCGTAAAGCTGCGCTCGCGGGACTCGGGATCGCGCTGGTGCCGCGTTATGCGGTGACTGACGAATTGGCCGCCGGCGCGCTCGCGCCTGTGTTGCCGCGCTACAAGCCGCCGTCGCGGCCGCTGATCGCGGTGTTTCCGCGCGTGCCTGTGATTCCAACAAAAGTGCAGGTCTTTGTGGATTTCCTGGCCACATGGTTCGCGGCGCATGACGTCAGCCATACGTCGCAGCGCAACGCTTGAGAAATGTGTGCGCAAATCGCGGTTTGCGCGAATCTCCCCGCGCCGGCATCGCAACTGCGGCGCGATCGGTTCGCGTGTGAACCCCCGTCGAGAAAAATATTAATCTGGATTGCGATTTCCTGTCCGCTAGATTCGGTTCTTCCCCATTCGCTGAGGGGCGCTCTGCAGAGCGAAACTGAGCGCGGATGGGGACGGCGCCCCGCGCGCAGGCTTCGCAAGCCTGTCCCCGGGAGATGTGTGGAGAAGGCCTCCTGGCTCACTAGGGAGCCCCGGATGGAATCTTCCGTCGCGCCGCCGGGTGATGTCAGGGCCGGTAACACCGCCTGACGCCTCGGCGGGGCAGAGGGGTCCCACCATCTGATAACGCCGAGTGGAGCGCCGTAAGGCGAGACCGGCCGATCGCAAGGCCGGTTGCGTGCTCTTCGCAAGAGCGCGCGATTGATGAATACGCGCCGTTACGGCGCTCCGCTCCCTCTCTTTGGGGGCAAGACGCGCTCCGCGCTTTCGCGGAGTGAAGACGGGCTCCGCCCTTTTGTGGGGGAGCGCGCATCGACAGAGACGACCGGAAAACTCCGGCGGGAAACCGCCTCGCGAGAAGGACGAAACTTGGCTGTTTGACAATTTGGATCGGGACAATGCGCGACATCGCGACGCGAGCGCGATTCTTCTCCCTCCCCGCAAGCGGGGAGGGAGAAGTAATCACAGCCCCTGCCGCAGCCGCGCCAGCAGCTTGATCCCGGCATAGCCGTCGGCGGGCGCCATCGCGGCCTTGCGCTGGAAATCGCGCACCGCCTTCATGGTCTCGAGCCCGATGCGGCCGTCGACGCCCGCGGTGTCGAAACCGAGCGAGGTCAGGCGCTTCTGGATTTCCTGCACTTCGGCGAGCGTCGGCGCGCGTTCGCTGCCCGGAAATGCCTGCACGAAGGCGCCGGCCCCGAGAACGCGCTCGCCGAGATGACAGACCGCGAGCGCGTAATTCATCGACGGATTGTAGCTTTTCACAGCTTCGAAATTCTGTCCGATCAGGAAAGCGGGACCGCCCGCGACCGGCACCCAGAGTTTCGCCGCGGCCTCCGGATGCGTGAACGGCTGCTTGTCGGCGCGCGCGACGCCGAGCTTCTGCCATTCGGCATATTTGCGTTCGCCGCCGGACGCGCCCGCCGGCAATCGCACTTCGCAGCCCCAGGGTTCACCGCGCCGGTAGCGCCCGCGCTGGATCAGATAGCGCGCGGAACCCGCGAGCGCGTCATCGGGTTTGCCAAACGGCGAAGCGCGGCCGTCGCCGTCATAGTCGTAGCCGATATTGAGCCAGACTTCCGGCATCCATTGCGTGTGACCCATCGCGCCGGCCCAGGAGCCGCGCATTTCCTGCGGATTGCTCCAGCCGCGTTCGATGATGACCAGCGCGTTGAGCAGTTCGGTTTCCCAATAGGCTCTGCGGCGCGGCTCGCCCCAGGCCAGCGCTGCGAGCGAGGGAATGACCGGGCGGAAATGATTTTGCTGCACCACCGGATCGCCGAATGCGGTCTCCATGCCCCAGAGACCGAGCAGCGTGACAGGGGCGACGCCGGTATCCTTTTCGATGCGGGCCAGCAGCGGGGCGAATTCGCGCGCGCGCTCCTTGCCATAGGTGATGCGCCATTCCGAAACGCGGCGATTGAGATATTGCCAGAGCTGCTCGCTGAATTCCGGCTGCGAGCGCTGCAGGGCGAACACGCCGAGATCGGGCTTCAAGCCCGTCATCACGCGATGATAGGTCGCGTCGGAAACGCCGCGCGCCTTTGCGCGCGGCCGGAAGCTTTCGACCCATTGCTCGAATGGCTGCGCCGCCGATTGCGCCGATGCGCGAAGAGGAAGTGCGCAAGGAAGTGCGAATGACGCCGCGGCGGCGAGACCGGAGCGCAAGCAGGCGCGGCGCGAGAACGTTGCAATCATGATGCCCGAATCCTTTGCGCCATCCTATCCGGCATCTTCAAGTCGACAATCGGGCAGGGGCTCAGCGGTGACGGCGGTAGCGCTTGCGCTTCGACTTGTAGCGCTTTTTCGTCGCGCGCGGGGCCTCGGCCGTCGTCTCGCCGGCTTCGGAGGTCTGCACAGCGGCATCCGGCATCGGCTCCGGATCGTCAACCTGCGCGCCGCGCCCTCCGATCAGGCGCTCATAGGAGGCGACCAGCGTCATATAGGGGTTGACGCGCGCCCATCCGTCGCGGGTCGGGACCATGATCTCGAAATGCAGATGATACGTCGTGAGATTTTCCTTGCGATTGAAATTGCCGGCCTTGCCGATGATCTCGCCTTCCCTCACGGCCCGGCCGCTGAGCACTCCGTCCTCGTCGAGCTGACGCGGATGCATATGCATGTAGCGGAAACGCACATGCTCCGACGAGGAATTGGCGGTGAGAAAAACAGCTTCCTGCTGCGGCGTGCGCAGGATCAGCCCTGCGCGCACCGCGACCAGGTCGTCCTGATAGGGTTCGCAGCGATCCGCGCCGTCATTGGCGAGCTTGCAGGCCGCGGGCCGCAGATCCTGCCCCTGATGTCCCTGTCCCGACGGGCATTGGCCGACGTAGAAATGCCGGTGTTCGCAAAAATTGTCGCGCCACGGATAGGCGTAATTTTCCGGCGCGGCTTCGTTGAATACGAGCAGTTTCCGGTTGACGCGGCAGCGATAGGGCGCGTCCTTGCGGTCGCCGGGCGACGGCGAGCGGCCGGTCTGGTCGCAATCGCCCCAGTTCATGAAGGATTGCGAATTGGCGAAGGCGGGCGCCTTGTCGAACGGAAACCGGATATTGGCATAGACCGAATTGTCGGCGACGCCGTCATTGCGATTGAAGCCGGTGCCGGGCAGCAATCGCCCCGCGGGATGGTAGGTGAAATCGGGCGAGGCATCCTTCGGCCGCTCGGCCGCGGCGAACGCGGAGGCTTTCGGCGCGTCGGGATTGCCGCCCGCGAGATTGAGCGCATTGAGGAAATGCTGCGCAACGCGCTCTGCCTGCGTGCAGGAAATCCAGCGCGCGCGCGGGCGGCCGTCGAAACAGGAAATCGAGACCACGTAGGTCATGCCGTATTTCTCGAAGGCGTATCGCAGGTAGTTTTCGAGGATGAAGCGGCGGATATTCGGAAAGTTTTTCTCAACGCCGCGCACCGGCAATTCGCTCACCGCTTTCGCGGGCGGAAGATCGTAAAGGAGCGTGGACGCGGAGATTTCGACCAGCACCGGGTCGGATTCTCCGACGCCGCCAAGACCTTCGAGCGCGCCGGGCTTGACCGAAAACACCGCGTCATATCCGGCGGGTCCCGTCAGGAAGAACGGCGTCGCCTGAAATCCGGGAGAATATCCGGCCGCCGGTTTGGCCGGCTCGCTGGCCGGTTCGCGCAGGAAGGCGCGCGTATCGAACGGGACGAGGACCGGGGCCGCGCTTGTGGCGATTGCCGGAAACACCTTGCCGGCCGCCTCGTTCAGTCTCGCCAATGCGTCGGCGGATTTTTCTCCGCCGCCGGCGCCGAAAAGCTCCGCGGCATCGGCGCGCACCGCATCCCAGTCCGGCGGCACAATCGAAACGGATGCGGGCTTCCAGGCATCGTGGTCGCTTGCGAATGCAGGGGCCCCGGCGACGAGGCACGCCAACGCGGCAAAGACCGGCACATCGATCCACGGGCAGATACGCAAAAAACACGCTCCGGAC
>CAMDXM010000181.1 GCA_945878025.1 Pseudorhodoplanes sinuspersici
CAATGTCCCGGCGCCACCATGACCTTCGACGAGAAGCTCGAAATCGCCGAGTTGCTCGACGATATGGGTGTGGACATCATCGAGGCCGGTTTTCCGATCGCCTCCGACGGCGATTTCCTGGCCGTGCAGGAAATCGCGCGGCGCTCTAAGCGCGCCACCATCGCGGGCCTCGCCCGCGCCGGCCAGAAGGACATCGACCGCGCCGGAGAGGCGATCAAGCCCGCCAAGCGCGGCCGCATTCATACATTCCTGTCGACCTCGCCGGTCCACATGAAGTGGAAGCTGCAGAAGGAGCCGCACGAAGTCTATGAGATGGTGATCGCGTCCGTCACCCGCGCGCGCATGCATACCGACGACGTGGAATGGAGCGCCGAGGACGGCACCCGCACCGAGCACGATTTCCTCTGCCGCTGCGTGGAAGCCGCGATTCATGCGGGCGCGACCACGATCAATATTCCGGACACGGTCGGCTACACGATTCCCGAAGAATATTTCGCCATGTTCCAGATGGTGCGCGAGCGCGTGCCGAATTCGGACAAGGCGGTGTTCTCCGCGCATTGCCACAACGATCTCGGCATGGCGGTCGCCAATTCCATGGCGGCGGCGAAAGCCGGCGTGCGGCAGATCGAATGCACCGTCAACGGCATCGGCGAGCGGGCGGGCAACGCCGCGCTCGAGGAAATCGTGATGGCGATGAAAGTGCGAAACGACGTGTTGCCGTTCTGGACCGGCATCGACGCCACCATGCTGATGCGCGCCTCCAAGCTCGTATCGGCGGCGACCTCGTTCCCGGTGCAATACAACAAGGCGATCGTCGGACGGAACGCCTTCGCGCATGAATCCGGCATCCATCAGGACGGCATGCTGAAGAACACCCAGACCTACGAGATCATGACGCCGGAATCGGTCGGCGTGAAACAGACCTCGCTGGTCATGGGCAAGCATTCCGGACGTCATGCGTTTGTGCACAAGCTGGATGAACTGGGCTACAAGCTCGCCGACAATCAGCTGGAAGACGCCTTCGTTCGCTTCAAGGCGCTCGCCGACCGCAAGAAGCATGTCTATGACGAGGACATCGAGGCTTTGGTCGACGAGGAGATCGCGACCGCGCAGGATCGCATCAAGCTTGTTTCGCTGACGGTGATCGCAGGCACGATGGGGCCGCAATCGGCCACGCTCACGCTCGATTTCGACGGCCGGCACGAGACCGTGCAATCGAGCGGCAACGGCCCGGTCGACGCCATCTTCAACGCCATCAAGACGATGGTGCCACATGAAGCCAAGCTCGAATTGTTCCAGGTGCATGCGGTGACCGAGGGCACCGACGCGCAAGCCGAGGTGTCGGTGCGGCTCGCGCAGGGCGAGCAGTCGGTCACCTCGCGCGGCGCCGATCCGGATACTTTGGTGGCGTCGGCGAAGGCCTATCTCGGCGCGCTCAACAAGCTGATGGCGCGCGGTGCGCGCACGCACGCCCAGCATTCGGCGCAGTAAGCTTTCGTTTACTATTCAGGAAAGCCCGTCGCGAGAGCGGCGGGTTTTCCGTGTTTCAAAGTCGCGTGTACTGCCCAAAGCGTCATTCCGGGGCGCGGGTGCAGCCCGCGAGCCCGGAATGACGGTCGCGGCCATTTAAGCCATTCCTTAAGCCGCCGCCGTCACCATGCGCCCGCAAACAGGCGCGAACGCATGTCCACGACCCATCCTCTTGGCTCCGCCGCGGCGCTCCAGCCGCGCGCAAGCAACCTGATCCTGATCGGCGTCTTCACCGGCACGATCTTCCTGTCGGCGCTGTTGCTGTTTTCCGTGCAGCCGATGTTCGCCAAGATGGTGCTGCCGCTGCTCGGCGGCTCGCCGTCGGTCTGGTCGGTGGCGATGGTGTTCTTCCAGGCCGTGTTGCTGCTCGGCTACGGCTATGCTCATGCGATGACCCGGTTGCTCGATCCGCGCCGCGCGGCGATCGTGCATCTGTGCGTGTTCGCGCTTGCGCTGATCGCGCTGCCGCTGTCGATCGCAAGCGGGTGGGGGCGGCCGCCATCCGAATATGAAGCCTTCTGGCTGATCGGATTATTCGGCGTCTCCATCGGGCTGCCGTTCTTTGCCGTCGCCGCCAATGCCCCGATGCTGCAGGCCTGGTTTGCGCGGACAAGTCATCCGCAGGCGCGGGATCCGTATTTTCTCTATGGCGCGTCCAATCTCGGCTCGTTCGCCGCTTTGCTTGCCTATCCGGTCGTGATCGAGCCGTTCCTCACCTTGCGCGAGCAATCGGCGCTCTGGTCGGCTGGATTTGTGGCGCTGATGGCTGCTATCGCCATCGCCGGACTGGCGCTGACCGTGAATTTCAAGGCGCTGGCGAAGTCTTCGCCGCGGGCGATCGCGGACGCGGCTTTGCGCTGGAGCGACCGGCTGCGATGGATGGCGCTCGCCTTCGTGCCGTCGGCGCTCCTGATCGCGGTGACCTCGCATATCTCGACCGACATCGCGTCCGCGCCGTTCCTCTGGATCGTCCCGCTGGCGCTGTTCCTCGGCACCTTCGTCCTGACCTTCCGCCACGGCGGCGACCGCGCGCATGACATTCTCGTGCGCGTGCAGCCTTATGTGGTGGCGCCGCTGGTGATCGGGCTGATGTGGGGCGAGCGCGCTTACTGGATGGTCGCGATCGCTCTCGATCTGTCGATGTTCGTCATCTCCGCGATGATCTGCCACCGCGAGCTCTATCTGCGGCGTCCCTCGGCGGCGCATCTGACCGAATTCTATCTCTGGATCTCGGCCGGCGGCGTGCTCGGCGGCATCGCGGCAGGATTGCTCGCGCCCGCGATTTTCCCCGATGTTTGGGAATACCCGATCCTGATCGTGCTGGCGCTGCTCTGCCGGCCGGGCGCGTTTTCCGGCGGCGCCAAGCCCTGGTTGCGTGACGGCGGCGCGATCGCGGCGGGCCTCGTCCTGATCCTGCTTCCGGGTCTTCTTTTCAAAGCCACCCTGCCGCAGGAATCGGAACTGATCTGGACGGCCGCGCTCGTGATCGTATCCGCGATCATCATGCTGCAGGCGTCTTATCCGGCGCGGCTGACGGGCCTCGTTGCTTCGGTGCTGATCGTGACCTCGTTCTATCAGCCGGGCAGCCGCGACGCGCAAACCATGCGCAGCTTCTTCGGCGTCCACAAGATCGTGGAAAGCGCCGACGGACGCTTCCGCATTCTGTATCACGGCACCACGGTCCACGGCGCGCAACGCATCCGCGACGAATCCGGAGCGCGCGTCACCGATAGTCCCGAACCGCTCACTTACTATCATAACGGCGGCCCGATGGCCGAGGCCGTGGCGGCGGTCCGCGCAAGCAAAGGCAAGCTCGATCGCGTGGTGGTGGTCGGGCTCGGCAGCGGCAGCCTTGCCTGCCAGGCGCGGCCCGCGGAACGCTGGACGTATTTCGAGATCGATCCGGTGGTGATCCGGCTTGCGCGGGACGTCTCGAAATTCCGGTTCCTCAGCGAATGCGCGCCCGGCGCGCCGATCGTGCTTGGCGACGCGCGGCTCACGCTCGCCGACGAGACGGAGAGCGCCGATGTGATCGTGCTCGATGCGTTCTCATCGGATGTGGTGCCGGTGCATCTTCTGACCCGCGAAGCGCTCGACCTTTATGTCAGCAAGCTCGCGCCCGGCGGCGTGCTGGTGTTTCACATTTCCAATCGCTATCTCGAACTCGCCAGCGCCGTGACCGCGATGGCCGCCGAACGCGGCCTTGTCACCGTCGTGAAGCGCGACCTTTCGGTCACGCCCGACGATTTCAAGCGCAGCATGAAGGCGTCCTCGCTGGTGGCCGCGGTCGCCCGCAATGACGGCGATCTCGCGGGCTTGCGCTCCGGCTGGATCAAGCAGAATGCCGACCCGTCCCTGCGCGTATGGACCGACGATTTCTCCAACGTGCTCGCCGCGATGTGGCGGATGACAGGAACGAAATAGTTCCGGTTCCGTACAACTGATTCGTGCGCGACGAATTTACCGCTCGCGCGCATCGCTGCCCGCAATTGCGGCAAGCGCATCCCAAGGCAGCGCCAAGACATTCCAAAAGTGCCTGCGGCAGAGGGTTTTTTCCGTGCCGCACAATAGCCTAATATGTGTTCGGCGCCTGCCGATTATTCCCGCAACCTATTGTAAGATTAAGTGATTATCTTTTAGGCGTGATGAACCGATTAAGGGTTGTTTGACATCGCACTGTCATGTATTTCGCAATGCAGCAATCACCTCACACACCGGAGTTCTGCATGTGGAAGGCAGCACTCGTGGGTGCGATAGCACTCACGGCCACGGGATCTTTTGTTTCGGCTCAGGACCTCGCAGATAATTCCGCCCAGGCGGGTCAGCGCTATACGCTGCAATCGTTTGGCAATGGCGGACAGACGGCTGAAGTCGACTCCAAGATCGCGCGCGCGAAGGCGTCGCTGCGTCTCACTCCGGACCAGGAACGGCATTGGCCGCGCGTCGAAGTGGCGTTGCGCGATGTCGCCCAACGCAAGAGTAATGTCGAAGAGGCGAGCGCCGGCGGTTTCGTGCAAAAGATGAGCGCGCGCGCGGGCGAGCTCGTCTTGAACGCGACTTCGATCAAGCGCCTCGTGTCCGCGGCGCAGCCGCTGATCAAGAGTCTCAACGACGATCAGAAACGCCAGGCATTGGCGATGGCGCGCTCAATGGGATTGGGCAGCGTCGCGGAGCGGTTCGAGTAAACCGCTTTCCGCCGGATCGTTAACAAAGAAGGGCCGGAGATTTCCGGCCCTTTTTCTTTGAGAGGATTGTTTTCGAGCGCGGGCCCTATCCGGAAACCGGCAGCCATCGTGCGTGATCGCGCCCGAACATTACAGCGCTGTAATCTCTGACCAAACTTTAATTTGATTCCGCAACGGCCGCGGCTCACGCTGAGTCATCTTCATTCTGGAGGTGGCCATGTTGAAAGTGATGCTTGCCGGTGCGACCGCTCTTGCGATTGCCGGTTCTACTCTCGTTTACGCGCAGCAGCGCCCGGCTGGACCGGACGCGGCCGCGCAGGATCAGCGCGGACACCATCCGCGCTGGCAGATGTCGGCCGAGGATGCGCAGGCTTTTGCCGATGCGCGCATTGCCGGGCTTAAAGCCGGATTGCGGCTGACGCC
Source organism: Pseudorhodoplanes sinuspersici (assembly GCA_945878025.1). Classification (GTDB taxonomy): domain Bacteria; phylum Pseudomonadota; class Alphaproteobacteria; order Rhizobiales; family Xanthobacteraceae; genus Pseudorhodoplanes; species Pseudorhodoplanes sinuspersici_B. The sequence goes on from CAMDXM010000181.1 coordinate 5,139, forward strand.
GGACCAGGAAAAGAGCTGGCCCGCGGTCGAAGCCGCGATGCGCGAGCTCTCCAAGGACCGGATCGCGCGCATGGACGAACGGCGCAAACAGCGTGAAGCGCGCGCAGATCAGCCGCGCGATCGCGACATGGTTGTGTCGCTGCGCGAGCGCGCCGATGTCATGAGCAAGAGCGCCGCCGGATTGGCGCGTCTCGCCGACGCGGCCGAGCCGCTCTACAAGACCCTCGACGACGGCCAGAAGCGCCGGCTCGCCATGCTGACCCGCGATATGCGTCCGGGCGGCCATCACTGGCGCGGTGGCCACCGTGGCGACGGACCGCGTGGTCCTGATCGCGGCCGCTGAGTTTTTGCGTGTCGCGCAATCTTGCGGCGAAGCGGTTCCTGTTCCGGATCGAATCCGGGACAGGCTTTCGCCGGATTGCACATCCAGATCGGTAGTCGCGACGGCGCTCTACTTGCCCCCCAGCCCCCCGCGGGCGCCGCCGCTCAAGGGAGCCGCCGGGATGCCCCGGCGGCTTTCCCTTTCGCGGATGAGAAGAATCGGGAAATCGGCCGCGCTCAGCTATATGAAAGAGCCGTCGGCTATTCCGACACTCTTCTTTTCATCGATCTCAAGAAGATGCCGGCCCTAATTGGTGAACTTGCTGGTTGCATGAATTCTACACTACGATGTTTCCTCCGGCATATTGGGGAGGGCGACAATGGCATATCGTGAATTTGTTTTTGCCGGGACGCTGTTACTCAGCATCTCAGGCTCTGTGGTATTTTCGACCAGCTCGGCGGATGCCGCCGAGTGTTCAAACTCGACTTTCTGCGGTGGATGGCACACGGTCTGCATGAGAGTGCGGACGGCGAGCGGAGCGGCCCCGAACCCCGCAGAGTGCGCCCGCAGGCGATCTGCGTGTCTCTCATCAGGCTGCTTCCAATTCAATAGTCCCGGTCCGCGCTGCAAGAGCAACCCTTCTGACCTTGCGATGACCACGGCTTGCAAGCGCTAACGATGCGCCCGGCGCGACAAGCATTATGATCTCTGACGAAGCCACCGGGTGTGGCAATCAATAAAGGGCAGTACGGGTTACATAGGTTTTTTCGATTGGCACTAAGCTATTGACGAGGCTGAAAGACATTGGCCCGCCCCTGGCGCCAGTCATGGCGGCGCATGATTTTCGCCCAGCGCAAGCAAATCGAATGCTTGCGCTCGTCGCGCACGCGTCATCGCGGAATGCGCGCGAAAAAGCAGTTCACCCCGGGCGAATAACCGACCGCTTCCGCCGTTGCATGCTTGAAACCGGAGCGCATACTCCTCCAAACGACAGGAGGCGCAGATGCTGGCCGAGTTCCCCGTTTCCATGGTCCCCGTGACCGAGACGATTTTTTCTCACATTCAAAAACGTACGTCTTACGACGCCGCTTGCGCCGTCGTGACGCCGAACGTTCGCGATACCCGGAAGCTGGAAATGGATTTGGTCGGGGTCGACGTCGCCGCGCTCAAGCGGTCGGTCACGGACATCGTCGAACAATATGGATTTTCCGGCTGGCGGCACAAGGACGGGGAAAGCAAGACATACGGCGGATTTTCCCTGACCTATAACCCCGATCATCAAGACGCCCTCGACGCCCATGTGAGCTCGATCGGAACCCCAAAAAACGCGAGCTCCGAGTTCTACTGGGCCGCGGTGCAACAGCACCTCGAACTCAAGCATTCCTATTTCGACACCTACGGCTTTCGTATTCGGACGCCGGCGTCTCGTGTCGGGGCGCTGGGGGCGTTCATCGACGGATTTCAGCGCCCGCTCGTGCGCAGCCGTGTCGGGATCATTTGCGGCGAAAATGTCGACCCGTCCGATTCACACTACAAGGAAAAGGAAGGCTGGCATCGGGACGAGCCGGTTTTCGAGAACCTGCGCATCAATATTCCGTTGCAGACGGACGAGAATTATCTTTTCCAGATGGAAGACGAAACGCCCTATCATCTGGAAGTGGGCAAAGCCTATTCCTGGGACACGCACAAACCGCATCGCGTTTTCGCCGCCGCGCCCACGCAAACGATGCGCATTCATCTTGTGTTGGGGGTTTCACCCTGGTTCGACTATGACGCGGCTCAAGACAGCTGGCAGCCGAACGAGTATTTCGGAAAGCTGCATCCGTTCGACATGCTGGCCGAAGGCCTGATCAGCAAGAATCTTCGATTGATTCAGCGAAATTGATTATTCGGACAGGCCTTCGAAGAGATTCACCAGCGGCGGACCTTTGTAATGGGCCGCCAGTTCTCTCGGATGAATGAACTCGTCACGGAACCAGGGGTATTTCCTGGAATCGAAAGAATCGATCACCCAATCGATCAGCCGCCGCACTTTGGGCGTCTGCGCGGCGTCCGGATGATAGGTCAGCCAAACGTCAAAGGGAAAAATGAGGTCCTCTCCCAAGTCGAGCATGACCATATTGGGCCGCATGGCATGCATGTAAGTCGGCGACCAGCCGATGCCTGCGCCCTTGATGATCGCCCAGAGGAGCGCGCTGCTGTTGTTGGTCCGGAAAGCCACGAATCCCTTTTGCGGGGTGTCCGGAAACAGGTTGTCGTATACCTGCTGCATGGGGATTTGCTCGGCGAATTGCAGCGCCAGCCGATGATGCTGAAGGTCGCTGCGAGACTTGGGCGTGCCGTAATTTGCGAGATAGGATCTGGCTGCGCTGGGGACCGAGTGAATCCGCCCCAGGCGGACGATCTTCAGGTCCGGATTTTGCGGGCGCGTCACCTGGATCGCAGCCTCGGCATCCAGCCGCAATACGTCGGCGGGACGCATGGCGCATTGCAGATCCACGACCAGTTGCGGATACGATTGCTGAAATTCGACAAGCCGCGGCACGATCCAGAATGTTCCGAATGCTTCAGTTGCCGCGAGTCTGACCTCGCCTGAGATTTCCGGCAGAGACATCCCTCGGGCGCGCGAAATGTCGAAGGAGGCGTTCTCCATCTTTTCGATAGCGACAAGAATACGCTCGCCTTCCGCGGTCACTTTGATGCCTGCAACATGCCGGGTGATCAGCCGCAGCCCAAACTCGTCCTCAAGCTCCTGAATTTGATAACGCAGCGAGCTTGTCGATATCCCTTTGCTGTCGGCCGCGGCCAGAAAACTTCCGATCCGTACGAGTTCCATAAAGAGCCGAAGGCGCTCCCAATTGGGAACGAGGCGGATCGAGCTGTCCGCGCGATCTGGGTGGTCGGTTTTTGAAGCACCCCGCTCCAAAATTCGATGCATACGCAACTCCCCCAAAAGGCAATGCTTGCAAAGAAACGTCGGCCGTACAATCGGAAACCAGCTATGA
>CAMDXM010000182.1 GCA_945878025.1 Pseudorhodoplanes sinuspersici
GCCATCGCGTCCCCCGGTAAGATTACCCCCGCATGATCCGGGCGGCGGCGGCGCGCGCAAGCGAATTCTGCTGATCGGGCCGATCAGCAGCAGGAATGAGTGCGATGCCGTTCCCTGCGCTCGCGCAATTTTCCGCCGAGATTCGACAATTCGGCTTCGAGTTTGCCCGCGTCCACGCCGTCGGCGTCCATCAGGGCGCGGATCATCGGGTCGGCCAGCAAGGCGTTCAATCCGGGTTCGGGATGGCACCAGCTCATTCAAAAGTCCTTTCTTCGATAGTGACGCGCCGGGCGGCGTCCCGGTGGAATCGGCAACGCCGTCCGGCGCGAACGCGGCTGGGCTGCTGCCGCGTTATTGAATTCGGATCAGGCCGCGCGCGCGACCGCGCGTGCGCAGACAAGGCCGCGTTCGACGGCTTTCTGCGCGACATCGGGACCAAGACCGACGCCTTCGATCTCGATGGTCTCGACATCGGTGATGCCGATGAAGCCGAGAACGCCGCGCAAATACGAGCTCTGATGTTCGAGCGCCTGCGCCGGGCCGCTGGAATAGATTCCGCCGCGCGCATTCACGACGATGGCGCGCTTGCCCTTCGCGAGGCCCTCGGGACCCTTCTCGCTGTAGCGGAACGTCCGGCCGGCGCGGCAGACATGGTCCACCCACGCCTTCAGCGTGGAGGGAATGCCGAAATTATACATCGGCGCCGCGATCAGAATGACGCCGGCGGCGAGCAACTCGTCCACCAGCGCGTCGGAGCGCGCGACGATGGCGCGTTGCGCGGCGGTTTGCGGGCCTTCCGCGCTGCGTGTCGCCTGCAGGAAGTCCGCATCGATATGCGGGAGCGGGTCGCGCGCGAGGTCGCGCTTGGTCACCTGGACGTCCGGCTGCGCCTGCCGGATCTCGGAGATCACCCGGTCAGCGACGCTGGTCGAATAGGACCCGCTGCGCGGGCTGGAGGAAACGTAGAGAACGTTGGTCATTTCGGGCTCCTCGATCGCGGCCGCGCGCCTGAATGAGAGCGTGACCGCGGACCGCACTTGTGATACCGCTCGGTAACATCTATCTGATAGGTACTGACCGGTAACACCCGTGTCAAGTTCAAAGAGCCATCGTTGCCGCAGCCATGATCCAAACCACTCAAATCGCTGAGAAAATTCCGCCGCGCGAGCGCATCCTCGCGGCCGCGACGGAGCTGTTTTATCAGCACGGGATTCGGGCGGTCGGCGTCGAAGCGATCGCCGAGGCAGCCGAAACCAACAAGATGACGCTGTACCGGCACTTCGCATCCAAGGACGAGCTGGTGGCCGAATATCTGCGCGGCCTGTGGAGCGAAAAGGGCCGGGTTTGGGAGAAGCTCGAATCCGATCATCCCGGCGATCCGCGCGCGCAGCTTTTCGGCTGGCTGCAGGTGGCCGCGGTCCATGTGAGCGATCCGAAATCGCGCGGCTGCGCGATCGCGAATGCCGCCGTCGAAATCCCCGAAAAGGATCATCCGGCGCGCAAGGTGATCGAGGATTGCAAGAAAGAATCCCGCGAAAAGCTCGTCGCGCTCTGCCGCAGGGCGAAGATCGCCGAGCCGGAATTGCTGGCGGATCAATTATTCATGCTGCTCGAAGGCGCTTTTGTCTGCCGCCAGAGCATCGGCAATGCCGGTCCGGCCTGCCAGTTCGTCCGTGCCGGCCAGGCGCTGATCAACGCGAGCACGCGCTGACGGCATCGAGTTCAGCGCGGCTGCGGCTCATCGGCCGGCGCACCCGCTTTCTTCCAGGCGCCGAAGCCGCCGCGGATATGCGCGACCGGTTTTAACCCCATGCGTTGCGCCGTTTGCGCCGCAAGCGCCGAGCGTAATCCGCCGGCGCAGAAGAAGACGTATTTCTTGTCCTGCGCGAAGACGTCCTTGTGATACGGGCTTTGCGGATCGATCCAGAATTCGACCATGCCGCGCGGACAATGGAAGGCGCCGGGCATCTTGCCGTCGCGCTGCAATTCACGGATGTCGCGGATATCGACGAACACAACGTCGTCGCGTCCATGCAGCGCCCTCGCCTGTTCGACGGTGAGGTTCTCAAGTTCCTTTTCCGCAGCCTCGACGAGGGATTTGACGCTTGTGGTGATGGTCTGCGGCATGCAACGGCTCCTGCGATCGCAACGCGGCTAGGCATACCGGATAAGCGCGGCTTCTCAAACGGACAGCGGCGCAGCCGGAAGGCCGCGCCGCTGCAGGAATGCGTCGGGCTGACGCGCTTAGACGCCAAAATAGAAGTATGCGAGGACGCCGAGAACCAGAAGGGCGCCGCCGAGCCAGAACAACGTCGTCAGGCCGGAATCCTGCTGTTGCTCGTCCGAGTGATGTTGCGTCGACATGAGTTACCTCCATCGTGCTGCGGGGGTTGAAAGGCGGAGGGGATACGCACCGCCCGAAAACAGCGCCAATTCCGCAGGCTGCTTCTAGAACTTTAGTCTTACACCTAAAGTTCAACCGTGTATACGCGCATTAGTTGGGTTTGCCTGCGGCTAAATGCTCCCGGAGAATGCCGGGAACCGATTCCGGGCGCCCCAATGAAGCTGTTTTCAACGCTTGACCTGATCGCCCTCGCCTTTTTCATCCTGGCCTGGCTCGGCTATCACGTCGCGCTGGAATGGACGCAATACGGGCGCGGCGGCCTCAATTCCCGGATGAATGCCTATCGCGACGTCTGGATGACCCGCATGCTGGAACGCGACGTGCGGATCGTCGACACGCAGATCATGGCGTCGCTGCAGAACGGCACGGCCTTTTTCGCATCCACGTCGCTGATCGCGATCGGCGGCGCGCTCACGCTGATGCGCTCGACCGAGGACATTCTCGCGGTCGCAGCGGCGCTCCCGTTCGGCATCGAGTCGTCGCGCGCGCTGTGGGAGCTCAAGACCATCGGCCTCGCCGTGATCTTCGCCTATGCGTTCTTCAAATTCGCCTGGTCGTACCGGCTGTTCAACTATGTCGCGATCCTGATCGGCTCAATGCCGCCGCATCGGGACCGCAACAAGCCGTCGGCGCGGCATCACGCGACCCGCACCGGAAAGCTGTGCGCGGCCGCCGGCCGGCACTTCAATCGCGGCCAGCGCGCGTTCTTCTTCGCGATCGGCTATCTCGGCTGGTTCATCAGTCCGTGGCTGTTCATGCTGGCCACGCTCTCGGTCGTCATCGTCATGTGGCGGCGTCAGTTCAAGTCCGACGCGCTGCAAGCGGTCATGCATTAGAGCGCAATCCGGCAAAGTGGGGACCGGTTTGCCGCGAGATTGCGCGACAAACAAAAGAACCTAGGGTCTGACCCGATTCAATTCGTATGGATCAGACCCTAGAGTCCATTTCAACTCTAGGACAAATGGATCAACACCGACACGACGGAAAAAAGCACGATCGCGATGCTGGTCGCGCCGAGCAGAAGCGCGATTTCGATCCGCTGCATTCTCTTCTCGACCATGGTGTCATCGATGGTCAGATCGACGGCGAGCGGCATATGGCTTCGAATGTCGAGCGACATCGGATAATCCCCTTCCCCACTAACTTTCAGGCCTCCCCCCAGGAAGGCTCCGCGCATAGTGAGGCGGCTTTTCGTAACGAGTGGTTAACGCAAAGCAACTTTGCAAGGATCGCGACTAAGCCTATCGTCGGCATTGGTCGGCAGAATTTGCCTTGTCGCATCCGCCGTTACGCGCCGGCCCCGGAAACAATTCCGAGCTGCGGCCGGTCAGCCAATACATGAGCATGCCGACCCATTCATGCGCGGCATTGTCGATGGCATGGAGTCCCCCGGCGAAGGATTCCGAAAGGTCGGGCACGCCCAATTCATCGCCGGTCGAGATCCAATCGACCGGATAGGGTTCGATCTGGAAACCGGCCCGGCGGAACACGCCGACGGCGCGCGGCATGTGCCAACTCGACGTGACCAACAGCCAGCGTTCGCCGGGCTTCGGATCGACCAGCGCCTTGGTCATGGTCGCGTTCTCGACCGTATTGCGGGAATCGCGCTCCAGCAGAATGCGATTGCGCGCGATGCCGAAGCTCTCCCACAGCGGCAGCACATAATCGGCCTCGCGCGGCCCGCCGAACAGGCCCGGACTGCCGCCGGTGAAAACGATCTTCGCGGACGGATAGCGGCGCGCGAGATCCGCGACCGCGGTCATGCGCTCGGCCGCGCCTGAGAGCGCGATCTCGCCGCGCGCCGCGGAAACGCCCGGCGCGATCGCGCCGCCGAGCACGATGATTCCATCCGGCGCCCCGCGCGAGGCGTCCCAGGCGGGAAAGCGCCCTTCCAGAACCAGCACGAGCTGGCGGCCGAGCGGCGAAATGCCGAACGCGAGAAGAAGGATCACGCTCGCCGCAAGGATCCGCCGCCCGGCTTTCGCGTAACGCGTCGCCATCAGCACAAGGCCGATGATCGCGAGCAGGAACAAAAGATTGGATGGCTTGGTGAAGAAAGCGAAGAACTTGGAGAGGAAGAAAAACATCAACATCCATCCGCGTCATTCCGGGGCGCGAGCCAACGGGTCCGGCCAGCGGCCGGCCCGGTGGTAAACTCCGCGCGCAAACCCGGAATCCAGACATGACAGAGCGCTATTGCGGCTGGATTCCGGCTCTCGCTGACGCTCGGCCGGAAAGACAACATGTTAGCGCTGGTTCTTCTTCCAGTCCTCGTAGCGCTTTTTCGCATCCTCGTTCGGCGGATAGAGGCCCGGCAATTTCACGCCGTTCTCGACCTCCTTCACCACCCACGACTCGTAGCGCTCGTGCTCGGCGCCCTCATTGGCGATCTGATCGACGATATCCTGCGGGATCACCACCGCGCCGTCATCGTCGGCGACGATGATGTCGCCCGGAAAGATCGCGCAGCCGCCGCAGCCGATCGGCTCGTTCCAGCCGACAAAGGTGAGACCGTTCACGGAGGCCGGCGCCGCGATCCCCGAACACCAGAGCGGCAGCTTCGTCGCAAGCACGCCGGTCTTGTCGCGCATCACGCCGTCGGTGACGAGCGCCTTCACACCGCGCTTGACCATGCGCATGCACAGGATGTCGCCGAAGATGCCCGCATTCTGCACGCCCATCGCGTCGGCGATGGCGATGCAGCCTTCCGGCATGTCCTCGATCGCCGCGCGCGTCGAGATCGGCTTGCTCCAGCTTTCGGGCGTCGCGAGATCCTCGCGCACCGGCACGAAACGCAAGGTGAAGGCAGGGCCGACGACGCGTTTTCCGCCGGGCACCAGCGGCATCGCGCCCTGCATCCAGGTGCGCCGGATGCCCTTCTTCAGCAGCATGGTGGTGATGGTGCCGGTCGTGACGTTCTGCAGGATTTCAAGCGCGCTCATGAACAACTCCAGGGAAATGCAACATCAGGCCGGCTCGAGGCCGGTCTTTTCGTCGCGGCGGCGGAGAAGGACGACGAAGGGAATGGACAAAAGCACCATCCAGGTCTTGCCGACCACCTGGCCCGCGAGATAGTCCAGCGAGCCGAATGCGAGCCACAGGAATACGACCGAGTCGACCACGAGGCCGACCAGACCGGACAGGATCACGCCGGTGACCATGCGCCTGCGCGCGAGCGGCGTATAGACGGCGAGATCGGCGAGTTCGGACAACAAAAATGCGGACGCCGAAGCGGCCACAAGCGAGATCGGCGCGACCAGGCCGGACAATCCGGTGCCGATCAGGATGGCTGCGACCGCGACCCAGAAACCGAGCCGGCGCTGCACCAGATCGCGCAGAACGAGCGCGATGCCGATCATCAGCACGCCCGAGGGCGCCATGAGTTTGGGCGCGACCGGAATGAGACATGGCCCGCTGGGAATGCAGGTCGTTCCGACATGGCCGATCATCCAGTTGGCGACCGGAACGGTGAGGCAGAACAGGAACAGAAAAATTCCGCCTTCGATCCAGCGCTGAAATTCGTGTTTTTTCATTTCCTGTTTCCGCTCACACTTGTCCACTTGTCCCATCCCGCCGCCCGCAACTGGCAGGCGGGGCATTGCCCGCAGCCATAACCCCAATCGTGGCGGCGGGAACGGTCGCCGAGATAGCAGCTATGGGTTTCCTCTACCACCAGATCGACGAATTTTTTTCCGCCGATCTGCTCTGCAAGGGCGAAGGTGCCGGCCTTGTCGATCCACATCAGCGGCGTATGCAACACAAAGCGGCGGTCCATGCCGAGCGTCAGTGCAACCTGCATCGCCTTGACGGTGTCGTCGCGGCAATCCGGGTATCCGGAATAATCGGTCTCGCACATGCCGGCGACGATATGTTTCGCGCCGCGCCGATAGGCGAGCGCGCCGGCAAAGGTGAAAAACACGAGATTGCGGCCGGGCACGAACGTCGTCGGCAGGTTGTTGTCGGCCATCGCGATCGCGGTTTCGCGGGTGAGCGCCGTCTCCGAAATCCTGCCCAATGTCTCAAGGGGCAACACGTGATCCTCGCCGAGGCGCGCGGCCCATGCCGGATCGAGGCTCGCGATCCGCTCGCGCACGCGCGGACGCACGGCGAGTTCGATCGCATGACGCTGGCCGTAATCGAACCCGATTGTCTCGACCTTGCCGAAGCGCTGCAGCGCCCAGGCGAGGCAGACGGTGGAATCCTGCCCGCCGGAAAACAGCACCAGCGCGTGTTCGTTTTCAAAACTCATCGGAAGGGCATAACACGATACAGGCGTTCAATCCCAAACCGGTGCCGCCGCGATATTGACCACGCGATGCGCCTTGCTCGACAAGGCGGCGACCTCCTTCATTTCCGCGTCCGACAATTCGAAATCGAAGATCGCGAAATTCTCCTTCAGCCGCTCCACCTTGCTGGTGCGCGGGACGATTCCCAGGCCTTGCTGCACCAGAAAGCGCAGCGAGACCTGCGCCGCGCTCTTGCCATACCGCTTGCCGATGGCCGCGAGCACGCCATCGTCCGTCAGCCGCCCGCGCGCCACCGGACTATAGGCCACGACCGCGACGCCATGCTTGCGGCAGGCCGCGATCACCTTGCTCTGGTCGAGATAGGGATGCACCTCGATCTGGTTGCAGGCGATCGGCTCGCTGGAGAGCCTCACCGCGTCGTCGAGCAGCGCGATGGTGAAATTCGACACGCCGACGTGACGCGCGCCGCCGTCCCTTTTCACCTTGCAGAGCGCGCCGATGGTGTCGGCGAGCGGAATGTCCTTGCTCGGCCAATGCAGCAGCAGAAGATCGACGTGATCGAGCCGCAGTTTTGCGAGGCTTTCCTTGAAAGCGCGCGCGAAATCCGCCGGCGCGTGGTTGGCCGGCCAGATCTTGGTGGTGACGAAGGCTTCGTCGCGCGGCAATCCGGATGCCTGCAGCCCCTCCCCGATTTCGGCTTCGTTGTCGTAGGATTGCGCGGTGTCGAAATGGCGGTAGCCGATCTTGACCGCGTCCTGCACCAGCCGCACGCAATCGCGGCCGCGCAATTCCCAGGTGCCAAGCCCGATGGCGGGCATCCGCATGCCGTGGGCTTCAACGAATTTCATTCCTTCACTCCCTGATTTTCGTTTGTTTGTCTGCCGGGCGTTCGCGTCAGCGATCCCATTGCGGCGACCATGCCCAATCCACGATCCGCCCGTCCGGTTTTGCAAGCGTTGCGATCTCGGCCATCTCCGCGCCGGACAATTCAAAATCGAACAGCGCGATATTCTCAGCCAGCCGCTCCACCTTGCTGGTGCGAGGGATCACGGCGATCCCCTGCTGCACGAGATAGCGAAGTGAAATCTGCGCCGCGGACTTGCCGCGCTTTTTGCCGATCGCCTCAAGCGTGGCGTCGCGTCTGGCGCCGCCACGCGCGATCGGCGAATAGGCGACGGGCGCCATGCCGTGCAGGCGGCAGGCGCCGAGCACTTTCGACTGATCGAGAAAGGGATGGCACTCGAACTGATTGCAGACGAGCCGCCCTTCCGAAAGCCGGTCCGCTTCGTCCAGCAGCGCGACCGTGTAATTCGACACCCCGATATGGCGCGCGAGCCCGTCGCGTTTCACGTTGCAAAGCGCCTCGATCGTGTCTTTCAGCGGCACGCCCTTGTTCGGCCAATGCAGCAGAAGCAGGTCGATCTCGCCGATGCGCAAATGGCCGATGCTGTCCCTGACCGAACGCGCGAGCTGGCGGGGCGCGAGATTGTCCGGTGCGACCTTGGTGACGACAAAAACCTCCTCACGCCTAATGCCGGATGCGCGCACGCCTTCACCCACTTCGCGCTCGTTGCCGTACAGCTGCGCGGTGTCGAAATGCCTGTAGCCGAGCCGGATCGCCTGCTCGACCACCCGCACGCAATCGCGCCCGCCCAATTGCCACGTGCCAAGACCCACAGCGGGGATGCGGCAGCCCTTGGCTTCGATGACATGCATGGAGATGCCCGCTTGCTCAGCCGCTTGGCGCTAGTGTCCCGATTCCGAAGTTCGCTTCTTTCTGCGGCGCCTTCGTAAGCGAACTTCGGA
>CAMDXM010000183.1 GCA_945878025.1 Pseudorhodoplanes sinuspersici
CCGATTGTAATCGACGGTGCGCCGATGCATGCTGATCGTCCCTCACCCGGCCTCGGCCAGCACACCGACGAGATTTTGCGCGAGATCGGGGAAGCGTGATTTCCATTCTGTCATAGCCGGGCGCAAGCGCGTCGTCGCGCTGCAGACCCGGCCATCCCGCCTGGACTGGCACTGCGCCCTCCTAAGCGGGATGCGCGGGTCAAGCCCGCGCACGATAAGTTCAAACAGCGGGACACCAGACGGTATTCCGATTCAATTCAATCGGAATACCGTCGGGACTCCTTTTATTTGTCGCATTTTCTGCGGCGAACCGGTTTCCACTTCGCCGGAAAATGCTCTAATCCCTGAACAACAAATCCCGCGTCAAATCCTCGACCGGCCCGACGGCTTGCAGCGCGGCCCGAAGCCGCTCGCGGTCACGGCCCGATAGCGGCTTGACCTCGACGGCGTTGCTCGGCGGCCGGCCATGTTCGATGTCCTCGATCTGCTGGGCCAGGATGAAATACAGAAATGAACCTTGCGCCTCTGCGAGCGCGTCGAGATCGCGCTCGCCGCCAAGGCCCAGCGCCTTGATGCCTGCGAGCCGGGCCGGCGTCGCGCGTTCCACGACGTGATGACAGACGGCGAGCACCCGCGCGGCGGTGACGATGCCGAACAGGCCGTATTTCTTGAGATCGATCCGCCCCTGTTCGGTTTTGATCCCGCCGAACAGGCCAAGACCCGACTGCGTTCCGCCGGCCGCTTCCACCAGCGCCTTGGCAAAACCGGTCTGCCCGCGCGCGGCGTCGAAGGCTCCGCGCCACAGCGTCTCGGCCAGCGCGTTGTCGCCGTGCACGCCGCGCAGATCGAAGAAGATATCGACCGCGAGCAGGTCCTTCGGCTGCGAGCGCTCGATCCATCCGGCGATGCGCGCCCGCCAGGTCGCGAGCGAGCCGCGCCATTGCGGGTTCTTCGCCATGACGCCGCCCTTGCAATAAGGCACGCCAACTTCGTCCAGAATGTCGGCGACGTGAATGGCGAGTTTCTCGAACCACCGGTCGGCCGCGCCATCCGGCTCGCCCTCGGCGAAAATCAGCGCGTTGTCCTGGTCCATCGCCAGCAGACTTTCGCCGCGCCCGGCCGAGCCGAGCACAGCGAACGCATAAGGACAGGGCGGCGCACCCTCGCCCGCATCGGTCATGCGGCGCTCCGCGAGCACCGCCGCGCGGCGCGTCGCCGCGCCCAATTCGCGCGAGACGATGGCCGCGATGTCGCGCGCCGGCACGTCTTCGGAGAGGAGCGAGGACGCCGCATTGGGCAACCGCGCCCAGGCCAGGCCGAGATGGTGCACGTCGTCGGCCTGGTCGATGTCGTCACCGAGCGAAATCGCCTCTCCCGCCCGCAGCCGCAGCAGATCGCGCGCCGACAACGCGCCGACCACCGCGCCTGTCTCGTCCACCGCGCCGAGATGGCGGATCTTGAGCCGGTTCATGCGGCCGATGGCGCGATAGATGAAGGAATCGGCGGACACCGCCGCAAGCGGCTTGCTCATGAACTGCGCGACCGGCATGCCGAGCGCGGCCGCGCCGTTCTCGGACAATGCGCGCAGCACGTCGCGTTCGGTGATGATCCCGCAATCCGCCGCGCGCGGCGGCGCGTCGCCGGAGCCTCGCGGCTTCACATAAAGCGACGAAATCTTCTCCCTCATCATCTGCGCGATCGCGGATTCGAGCCGCACATCGGCGCCGGTGAATTTCGGCGGCGCGCGCATCACGTCGCGGATGCGATGGCGATAGGGATAGGAATCGATCTTCTGGTCCGCGCGGGGAGCGTCTTGCGCGCCCGGACGCTGCACGGCCTCGACCCAGCCGGCTTGATGCTGCTGGTCGATGACATTGGTGAGCGCGTGGCAGGCCGTCATCGCCTCAGCCAGGGTCCGGATCCCGCCCTCGCGCAATTTCGGCACCAGCGCGCGGAAAATGCGCGCCGATGTGATGGCGTCGCCCAAGGCGGAATGACGCTCCGCCATCTCGACGCCGAGCCAGACCGACAGGCTTTCAAGCGTATAGCTCGCAAGGTTCGGTTCCGCGACCTCCGCGAGCAGGCGCGTGTCGAGCACGCGCGGACGCATGAAGGCGATGCTGGCGCGCTCGCATTCGTTCTTGAGGATGGCAAGATCGAAACCGACCGTATGCCCGATCACGACAGCCGCGCCGGCGAATTGCCGGAAGTCCGGCCACGCTCTTGAAAAAATCGGCGCATCCTTCACGCGCGCATCGTCGATACCGTGAATCTTCGTCGCCGCGTCCGGGATCGGTCCGCCGGGATGGATCAGCGCACGATAGACCGCGCGCTCGTCGATCCGGCCGGCATGCAGCCTGACCGCGCCGATTTCGAGCAGACGGGCCTTGGCCGGATCGAGACCCGTGGTTTCGGTGTCGATCACAACCGCGTCGAGCGCGATCAGCGGTGTGGCGTTGGTAGCCGCGGTCATTCCCGTCCGCCCCGGCGCAATCTCAGCTTGCGCCGCCTTTTCGCAATTCGCTGGCCATGGCGGCCGCATCCAGCCGCTTGGACAATTCCTCGTGCATATTCGCGAGCGTCAGCTTGAGGTAACCGAGCGTGGTCCCAATATCCCGCGTGCGCATGTCTTCGTGGATCGGCATCATATCGAAATATTTCTTGGCATATTGCTGCGGGATGTCGATCACGCGTTTGGCCGGATGCATGCTGATCTGATCGAGCCGAAGCGCCAGTTCGCTGCGCGCATCCAGCCAGGCTTCCTTCCCGATCGGTTCGGGCACCGGATAGCGATCGAAAATCGAAAGCACGAGATCGATATATTCGTCGAACAACGCGCGCTTGTCCGCGCCGGCATGCGGGCGCAGCACGCCTTCCACCATCTCGCCGACCATGGCGAGGCCGAGCGGATAAGCCCGCCAGCGCGACTGCTCGAAAGATTTCACAAACTCGGGCTCGTTCAGAAGCGTCTTGGCGTGGGGGCCGGCGCGCGCGCTTGAGTAATCGTGGATGCCCTTCTGGGTGAGAAAAGCAGCCTGCTCATCGATAAAGTCCGCGAGCTGCTTGATCTCACGGATCGGCGGAGTGCGGCGGAAAAATCCAAAAAGTGCCATTCGATTCACTCCGTGTCTGTATCGAGCCGGCCTTTCGCACTTGCGAACACCGATTGAGTGAAAAAGCGGAGCTTTTTCAACATGTAAATAATCTTCATTTGGCCGAAAGTCTTATAAGAGCGGCGCATGCCTCAATGATACCTTTTTTCATCGTCTCCGGACTCGGCATCAAGACCGGGCGTGGAGCAGCGGCAACCAGGGGGGTGCCGCATCAGCCGATTCGTCGGCACCCCTCCGCACGTCAACATCCGGCCCCACAAAAGGGGTCCGGTCAATCTCGCAGGGAGGGCAACCACCCATGGCTACGTCTGCAAATGACCAAGCCCATTGGAGCAAGACCACGCGCCTGATGTTCGCACATCTCGGGGTGTGGCTTTTCTTTGGGTACATCATCCACATGTTCGTCAACGTACTCAACAAAGTCACCATTCCGGTGCTCGGTTTTCCGCTCGGCTTCTACATGGCCGCGCAAGGCTCGCTGATCGTGTTCGTGATCATGCTGTTCATGTTTGCAAAGCAGCAGGACAATATCGACCGCGAATTCGGCGTTGCTGAAGACGATTGAGGGGGAAACACATCATGGCAACGCAAACAACTGGCGCCGACGCCTTTTATAAACAGCTCGGACGGATGTACGGAATGTACACCGGCGGCTTCGTCGCGTTCATCATTCTGCTCGCGATTCTGGAGCAGCTCGGCACGCCGAACAAGATCCTCGGCTATCTGTTCGTGTTCTTCACGCTGGCGGTCTACGCCGTCATCGGCGTCGCGACACGAACGGCACAGCTTTCCGAATATTATGTGGCGGGGCGGCGCGTGCCGGCCTTCTATAACGGCATGGCGACCGGCGCCGACTGGATGTCGGCGGCTTCCTTCGTCGGCATGGCGGGCTCTCTCTTCCTGCTCGGCTATGACGGCATCGCCTGGGTGCTGGGATGGACCGGCGGCTTCGTGCTGGTGTCGATCCTGATCGGCCCGTATCTGCGCAAGTTCGGCGCCTATACGGTTCCCGATTTCATGTCGTTCCGGTTCGGCGGCAACTTCGCCCGCTTCCTCGCGGTCATCGTGCTCGTCTGCTGCTCCTTCACGTATGTGACGGCGCAGATTTACGGCACGGGCCTCATTGCCTCGCGCTTCCTTGGCATGCAGTTCGAGGTGGCCGTGTTCGCCGGCCTCGTCGGCATCCTGCTTTGCGCGATGCTGGGCGGCATGCGCGCGGTGACCTGGACGCAGATCGCCCAGTACATCGTGCTGATCGTCGCCTACCTCACGCCGATCGTCATCCTGTCCACCAAAAAATACGGCATTCCGATTCCGGAATTGACCTATGGACAGGCGATCGCCGAGATCACGGCGCGTGAAGGTCAGATGCTGAAAGATGGACTTGCCGTATTATGCACGGCCGCAAGCTGTCCCGCGGGATCGCTCAAGCCGCATATCCAGCCGTTCATCAACTACTCGCCGCTGAACTATTTCGGCATCATCTTCTGTATGATGGTCGGTACGGCGTCGCTTCCGCACATCCTGATGCGCTATTTCACCACCCCGTCGGTGCGTGAAGCCCGTCAGTCGGTGGCGTGGTCGCTGCTGTTCATCTTCCTGCTTTACTTCTCGGCGCCTGCTTACGCCGCGTTCTCGAAGCTGGAAGTGTACACCAACATCATCGGGCAGAATGTCAGCTCTCTCAAACCCTGGTTGTTCACCTGGGGCGAGCTTGGGCTGATCCAGATTTGCGGCAAGAACGCGCCCAACATCGACGCGATCATCGCCGCATGTAAGGCGATTCCCGGTCATGCGGGCATCGTTCGGCTGCAGGACTTCGTGATCAACACGGACGTGATCGTGCTTTCCACACCGGAAATCGCGGGCCTTCCCTATGTGATCTCGGGTCTGGTCGCCGCCGGCGGTCTTGCCGCCGCGCTCTCGACCGCGGACGGCTTGCTGCTGGCCATCGCCAACGCACTCAGCCACGACGTCTATTACAAGATGATCGACCCCAAGGCGCCGACCATTCGCCGGCTCACCGTGGCTCGCGTCCTCTTGTTCTTCGTGGCCGTCTGCTCGGCGGCGCTGGCATCGACCAAACCGGGCGACATCCTGGCCATGGTGGGCTGGGCGTTCTCGCTCGCAATGGCGGGTAACTTCCCCGCGCTCGTCATGGGCGTCTGGTGGAAGCGCGCGACGACAGCCGGCGCGATTGCCGGCATGATTGCCGGGTTCGGCCTGTGTCTGTTCTACCTCGTGTGCAGCCGTTATTACCCCGGCATTGGGGTGAAGTATTTCGGCATGACCTCGTTGTTGAACCCGATCACCGGCTTGCCGATCACCGACGTTGCCAAGGCCATGGCGCTTCCGAATGCCATGGAATCCTGGCCGACGCTCGCGCACCCGCTGGCCAACAAGGTCGGCTGGTTCGATCTCAACAACATCAATTGCGGGTTGCTGGGCATGCCGCTCGGCTTCCTCGTGATTTATGTCGTGAGCTTGATGACGCCGGAGCCCTCGAAGGAAATGCAGGCCTTCGTGGACGAAATCCGCAAACCGCGCGGCCGCACGGTCCTTGTAGAAAAGGACTGAGCCGCATTGGCTTTGTGAACTGGAGCGGGGCCTTAAGGGCCCCGCTCTTTTTTTAGCGACCGGCCGGAATCTTTCGGCTAAAAGTCTGACGGCAAAGAGCGCCAACCCGCCGGAGCAGAGCGACGTGGACGTTTCCAACTCGATGATCGGCCTGTGGTACTTCCATCTGCCGAATTTCATTCTGGCGATCGTGATGTACACATTGCTGGGCCGCGCGATGTTCGGCCTGATTGTCGATCAGGATTCCAAGAATTTCATCTGGCGTTTCTTTTGCCAGCTCACCGATCCGTTCCTGAAAGTGTTCGCGCTGGTAACGCCGAAAGCCACCGCGCCGGTCGTGTTGTGGCTGTTCGGTTTCGTCTGGCTGTTCTGGATACGCGTCGCTCTGCTCTACTTTTTTCTGCTGTTCGGCCTGCTGCCGAAGGCCGGGTGAGCGCCATGAACGAACGCAATTTCTATTATATCGGCATCGCCTTTTTCGGGATGATCAACGGTATCTTCAACCAGCTAGCGCTCCTGTTCGCCCTGATTCACGTTCAGGTCCTGGCGCCCGCCCTGCTGTTCGGCAGCGTGCCGCTGACGCTGATGTTTTCCTCGCTGATGGTGTCGACCGCCACGATCATTCTCGGCGGCATCCCGGCCGCGCTCTATGAGCGGTTTGTCGGCGCCAAGGACGATTCGACCGTGACCTCGCTGTGGATCTGGCTGGCCGGGACCGCGATCCTGACCCTTCCCGCGATCGGCAATTTTATCAACATCGGGCTTTAAGGCCTGAGCGGCCGGCATCTTCGCGGCGCGCCTGACCACGCACGCCAGGCAGCGCGGCCGGAACCGCCTTCAATAAAACGCGTTTGCGCAAGAAAAATGCGGCTCCGGGCAAAACCGGCACGGCATTTGCTTATTTATTGTAACAAAAAGGACTGAATTTGCCGGAAACGGCAGATGGGGGAAGAAAACGCAAAGGGGGTCCGGTCTCAACAGGAGGCATCGATGGCCCAATTTACCCAATACGCATTGTCCGTGACCGCCCGAGATGCGGGTTTTTTGGCGCTGGCCGCCGTCACCCTGATGGTGAGTTTCAGTTTCAATCCCCTGCTGGCGCTCGTCATCGGGGCGCATATCGCGTTCGTATTCTCCATTGTCCTGCTCTACCGGGTCACCATTCTGACTGAAGAGCGCCTGCGGCAGACCGATCTCTGCTGCGGACTGGAGCCGAACGAGCGGCCGCATGGCGAACTCGCCCTCTTCAAGGCGCGCGACAGGAGAGAGGAGATTTTGCTCCGTTTCTCGAAATCCGCCGCGGCACTCGCCTGCACTCTCTTTGTATTAGCCATCGGTACTTCGTTGAGTTGCGGCGACGACGGATGCTTTTACGCTGGAATGTAACAGGAACCGGATGCGTTCCGGACTACACTGGCGCGTTCGCGATGTATCATGACCGGCACACGGGGTCCGGCCGGCCCGAGCATAGGCCTTTACGCCGGCTATGACGGGGCCCGGGAACCGCGTTCAAGAAAACACGTTGGTTCGCAGGAATGCCGCGCTCGCAGAGATTCTGGCAAAACCGGCACGGCATTTGCTTATTTGTCGGTAACAATTGTCTGTAACGGCTGCCGGCATCGGCAGATTGGGGAGGAACGCAAAGAAGGAGGATTCGGGTCTCAACAGGAGGATCGAATGGACCGTTTTGCCCAGTTCTCTTTTGCGGTGGCTTTCAGGGATGCGAGTTTCGTGGGGCTGACCGGGGTAACCCTGATGGTCGGCTTCAGCTTCGATCCGCCGCTGGCGCTCGCGATCGGGGCGCATATCGCCCTTATGTTTTCCCTGTTTCTGCTCTACCGGGTCACCGTCCTGACCGACGAGCGCGTGAAGCGGACCGAACCCTGGCGCGAGCTTGCGCCGCATGAACGGCCACGCGGCGATTTTGCCCTCGCCATCGCCCATAATCGGCTTGAGGAGGTTCTGCTCCGGTTCTCGAAATCCTCCGCCGGCGTGGCCTGCACACTCTTTGTATTGTCGCTGGGGATTTCGATACTGTCCCGGGTAGCCTCGTTGAGTTGAGGCCGGATTTGCAGCTACACTGGAATGTGACAGGATCGAACCGCATTCCGGGCTAGATTGGATCGGCCGGGTTTTGCAGCAAGCGGGGCCGCATGGAGCATATGCGCCGCATCGCCTACGAGACGGTTTTGCGCGCCTGCGGATTCGGCGCGCTCGCGATCTTCTGCGTGATGACCGGAATGGCGTTTCATCCCAAGCTCGCCTTCCAGGCCGGCGGCTTCCTCACCATGATCATGGCCTTTATCCTGATCCTGAAATCGCGCGAGGCGTTGACCAAGGATTACCGCCGCACCGAAATGTGGCTCTATATCGAGAAGGATTTCCGCCCGCCGGAAGCCTATGCGCAATGGGCGAGCGCGACCGTGCTACGCGACACCTATCTCACCTTCGCGCTCTGGACCTCGATGATCTCGATCGCGATGTGGGCGATCGCGCTCGTCTTCATGCTGCTCGGAACAGAATCGGTCTACTCGCTTGAGCAGGAAAGCGCCAAGCCCGCAGCCGCGATCCAGCAGACCGACGCCGCCAAGCCCGCGCAACGGCGCGCGCCCCCCGCCATCAGTTATCAGCTGCGGTGATATGGTTCAGGCTTTCCGGCGTTTTGCCGGAGAGCCGCCGCTCACCGCACTTTTG
>CAMDXM010000184.1 GCA_945878025.1 Pseudorhodoplanes sinuspersici
CGCCGGGCCGGCCCGGCTCGAAGCCGATGAGGAAGAGGCGCAGCGGCGCACCCTTCAATTCCGTCTGAACGGATTGGTACGTGACCGAGCCCGCGCGTTCGATGCCGTAAACCCTGCTGACCAATTCTCTCGTATCGCCCGGAATGCGCGACGACTCGGCAAAGGGCCCGTTGGTTCCGGCTTCGACGATCCAGAGATCCGCATCCGCGGCGCGCGCCTGTCTCAGTGCGTCGTCGATCAGCCCGCCATAGACGCCGGTGATCATGATCACGATACCGAGCAGGAGACTCAATCCGATATTGGTCAGGACAAACCGCAGAAGATTGTGCCTGATATCGCGATAGGCGAGATTCATTGGGTCCGCGCTTCGGCGATCCTGGCCGCGCGTCCGGCGCGCAACCCGCCGCGCAATTGAGTGACGACGGCGCTCTTGTCCGGCGCGCCACCGGTGATCTCATAGCGTCCGTCGAGCATGCGATGACCGAGCGCGACCTTGTGCTGCTCCAGACGCCCGTCGCGCACGATCCACACCGTTCCCACATTCTTGCCGAGGCCTTCGATCGCCGCTTCCGGGACGAACAGCGCTTCGGCCAGATGGACGGTCACGATGTGAACCTCGGCTTGTTCGCCGAGATTGAAGTTATCCGGTATTCGGTCGAACGCGATCTGGATCCGGCGCTCTTCGTTGACGCGGTCGCTTTCGGGCTCGATGCGCGCCACGCGGCCGGTCATGCGGCGGCCCGGCTGCGATCGCAATACGATCCCGGCCGGCTGGCCGACGGCGATCTCTCCGGCCTTGCTCTCGTCGATAAAAGCCAGCACCCACACCGTCGCCGGATCGATGACGTTGAAAACCGGCTCTCCGGCGGCAAGCGCCGAACCAAGTTCCTTCTGCCGCGCAATCACCATGGCGTCGTAAGGCGCCGCCAGCGTGTGGAAGTCGATGGTCGCCGCCTCCTGTTCCTTCTGCGCCTTCGCGTCGCCGATGACGGCGCGAGCGACCGCGACCTCGCTATTGGCGACGTTCACATCGGCGTTGGCGGAGCTTTCGGCGGTTTTCGCGGTATCGGCGGTCTCGACCGACGTGATGTTGGACTGCGCAAGCCTTTGCCGGCGCTCGTTGATGCTCCTGGCGTTGGCGCGATTGGCTTCGGCCTTCTCGACATTCGCCAGCGCCTTTTGCAGATTGGCCTCGGCTTGTTCGACCGACGCCTTGGCGCGCGCGAACCGCGCGCCCTGCTCGCGTGAATCAAGGCGCGCAAGCACCGCGCCCTTCGGCACGCGATCGCCGACGTCGGCGCGAAGATCGACGAGGACGCCGGAAACCTTGAATCCGATTTTCGATTGAACGCGCGCCTCGACGGTTCCAAGCCCGAAGACCTGCACCACGACATCGCGTTCCGGCCGCGCAACCTGCACCGCGACCGGGCGCAGCAGCAGGATCCATGCGCCGAGAATGACACCCGCGACCAGCGCGAGCGCCACGATCGACAGAATAAGATGCTTGCGTTTCATCGGATCGTCCGCCCTTGGGTCCGATCCAATCCGGTTGAACGGGATCAGGCCCGTTTTTTAATACCGCGCCGGTCAATCCCGGCATTGACAAGGATCAAACGCCCTGATGCGCCGTCAATGCGGCGCCAGTTCGCCTCTCGCCATCATCAGATGATGCGGCTGATGATGGCCGCCTTGGACCATGATGCCGAGAAACCCGAGCGCCTTGAGCTTCGCCGCCTGCTGGGGATCGCCGCTGATCACGAGCAATTTCACGCCATTCGGCAAGTCCGTGACCTTCGCATTCCAGCCCGCGCGGGCGAGTTCGGCGACATGCGCCGGCACCATCCGCTTGATCGCCGCAAGCGTGCGCCCTTCGCCGGTCACGGCGATTTCGACGCCGTTGTCGAGCGTGCGCTGGTCGGCCGCGGCGCGCAACGTGACCTCGTTCATGTCGACGAGGTGCTCGCGCAACGCTGAAATATTGACCTTCGCCCAGTCGGTCGAAGGATCGGCTTCCAGCATTTGCACGACTTCCTGAATGGCGCCGAACGCATCCTGCCCCGGCAGGCTCGGCCTGCCGTCCGGGCCGGACTGGCCCATCGTCATGCCGTGGTCCATCCCGCCATGCATGCCGCCAAGCGTGCCTCGATGCATTCCGCCCTGCATGTCGTGCGGCCGGCCCTGAGGCGTGCCGTGCATATCCATGCCCGAATGACGGTCCGGCGCCATCTGCGCGAACGCGAAAACGCTCGCCGCGCCGGCAACGGCGATGAAGGCAATGGCAGCCACGCAGAATTTGAGAAAGCGCATGATCGAACTCCGGATAAGGGGCACCCTTGAAAGCAGATTAGCCGCGGATCGCGCCTAGCCATATGATCGCGATCATAGACTGGGCCGGCCGGAAAGCCGGATGAAACCCTTGCCGCGCGCGATCTCGCCCGCTTTCGCCATCGCCGCGAGCGTGCGGTAGAGCGCTTCATGGGTCAGGCCGAGTTCGCTTGCGAGATTCTTCAGCGTGCCCGTGAGCGGGACGGTGCGCCCGTCCGCGCCGGCATTCAGATTGAGGTAATGGCGCACGCGGTCGCGGGCGGAGTGGATGCTGTGCTGTTCGAGCCGCGCCCGCAGATTCATCACCTGGTGCGCGAGCATCGCCGTGAACGCCTGCATCGCTTTTGGATCGCGCTTGAAGGCGGCGAGGATTGCGGCCTTCGGATAGAGCCGCACGGTCGCATCGGTCGTCGCGATGGCGTCGCAATGATAGACGGGCGAGAACAGCGAGGCCTCCGCGATAATGTCGCCCGCGCTTGCGACATAAAGCACGGCCTCGCGGCCCCTGCGATCGACGCGCGCCAGGCGCACGCGCCCATGCGCGACCTGATAGAGCCCGGCGGTGCGCATGCCGGAACGAAACAGCGTCTCGCCGGCTTTCAGCGCGCGCTTCATGCCCGCGCGTTGCAAAGCCGCAGGAATCCAGTCGTCGCCCGCCACCTTGTTCACGCTCCGAACTTCACGGCCGGCGCCATTCCTGGCGCCCATCCGATCTTATTATCCGAAAAAAACGATCGGGTCTTTTGGCGATTGGTGAACAAGTTGCCGGGCAAGTACACAATAATCGAGGGTATGAATCCTGACGGCAGCACGTATGGCGGAAAGGTCATCATCACGACCGACGGCGTCACCTATAATTTTTTTTGGCGGATATCAGGTGGCGACACCTATCGCGGCAAGGGAGTATTGCGCGGTGATATACTCACTGTGGATTGGGGACAGAAATACCCGGTCATCTACCGCGTCGCCGACGATGGTACGCTGCGAGGCAGGTGGGCGAACGGCCGCGGCAGCGAGTACCTGATGCCTGACTGATTGGCGGTGCGGGCGACGCTAGAAATAAGCGGCGCCTGGGAGGCGTGAGGCGGCTTCCAAATCAGATAAGCACTGGAGCGGGCAAAGGGAATCGAACCCGTGAGTGCAGTTTGGGAAGATTCGCCTCTGACTTGTTAGCGTCTTGGGCAATCATTCTCTCATGCTGAGTGGGCGATGCTTCTCGTGCAGGCGACTTGCAATGCGACAACAATTCTTGTCTTGAGGCGTTTGCGCTGTGGCTACATGCTTTCTGCTTCGCTAGGATTGTCCGGTTATCCAGGAGGTGATTTATGAAAATCGTTGCCTGCGTGGCGCATATTTGGACAATGGAGGGGCAAGGGTGGACATCGACGAATTCATGTCCGGCTACAAAGCAGCGTGGGAGCAGCGGGACGAGCGACGGCTATGCGCGCTCTTTGAGCCGGAAGGCGTTTATTGCAACACGCCGTTTGCCGAACAACGCGGACACGCCGCCATCGCTGCCTATTGGCAGCGCGTAAAATTGCAGGAAGACATCCGGCTCACCTACGAAGTTTTCGCGCGTAGCCCCAAAGGCGGGGTGGCGCACTGGCATGTCACTTACCAGGTGGCCTCCGAGGAGCTCTTCAAGATCTGGGCGGCTTCCGCAGGCACCAACCTGCTCGCCCGCAAGCCAGGTGATCCGCTCCCCCGGCTTGCGCTGGACGGAATCGGTGTGGTCGAGTTCAGTGAGAAAGGGCTGTGCCAGACTTACCGGATCTGGTGGCACAGCATGATGTTGCCAGCGCTTGCATAGGCTGCTCACTTTTTGAATCCCACAATCACCTGTCCGGAAACGGCCCGAAGTCGTTAGTCGCTCTTGCCTTCCGAACAGGCTAAAATACCGCGGCGACGAAGGCGATCCCGCCCCTGGGCTCAAGCCCAGTTTGTCTTTTTCGTACCGAAGCGGAAATACCGTCGTGTAATGCGACCCTCGCAATACGCTCGGTGCCTCAGCGGTGCCTAAGACGATCTGAAATCAGATAAGTGTTGGAGCGGGCGAAGGGAATCGAACCCTCGTATGCAGCTTGGGAAGCTGCCGTTCTACCATTGAACTACGCCCGCGTAAGGTCAGGATAGCGAAGCGTGGCGGCTTGCGGCAAGCGTTCGTTCACACGCGAAAATGCTTGGAGAGCTTGAGCCCCTGCGCCTGATAATTCGAGCCGATGCCCTGGCCATACAATTTTTCCGGCCGCGCCAGCATATGCTCGTAGACCAGACGCCCGACGATCTGGCCATGCTCCAGAATGAACGGCACTTCGCGCGAGCGCACTTCCAGCACCGCGCGCGAACCGCGCCCGCCGGCGCCTTCATAGCCGAAGCCGGGATCGAAGAAGCCGGCATAATGCACGCGGAATTCTCCGACCAGCGGATCGAACGGCACCATCTCGGCGGCGAAATCCGGCGGCACCTGCACGGCTTCTTTCGACGCGAGAATATAGAATTCGTTCGGATCGAGAATGAGACTGCCGTCGGCGCGCGCCGCCATCGGCTCCCAGAATTCGCCGGCGTCGTATCCGTTGCGGCGCTCGACATCGATCAGGCCGGTATGGCGTTTGGCGCGATAGCCGACGAGCTTGTCGGGGCCGAGACCGGCGAGATCGACGCCGACCGCGATCCCCTCGCTGACATCGGCGTCATCTGCATCGACCAGCCGCTCTCTTGCGTGCAGAGCGCGCAAGGCCGCGGCATCGAGCATCGCGTGTCCGCGCCGGAAACGGATCTGTGACAGCCGCGTGCCTTCGCGCACCAGGACGGGGAAAGTCCTGGGACTGATCTCCGCATAAAGCGGCCCGTGATAGCCGGCCTCGATGCGGTCGAAGCTGCGCGCATGATCCGCGATCACACGCGTGAAAATGTCGAGCCGTCCGGTCGAGCTTTTCGGATTGGCCGACGCGGAGAGGTCGCGCGGCAAGGCGAGGCTCTCGGCCAATGGCACGATATGCACGCAGCCGGTCTCAAGCACCGCGCCTTCGGTGAGGTCGATCTCGTGCAACTTCAAAGCGGCGATTCGATCCGAGACTTTCGCGTTCGGACCGGGGAGAAAACTCGCGCGCACGCGGTAGGCGGTCTTGCCGAGCCGCAGATCGAGGCTCGCGGGCTGGATCTGGTCTTCGGCGAAGGGACGCTCAAGCCGGATCGCGCCCTGCGCCGCCAGTTCCGCGATCATGCGGTCCGGGAGAATGCCCGCTTCGGCTTGTCCTGAGGGTAATGCCACGATCGCGCCGTTCCGTTGCCCTTGGCCCATTCTTTGGACCCTCTAGCCCAGCGCGGCAAACACGGAAAGAGCGCGCTTCGAACAGCGCGGAATTATCCCGTGATCTTTATAAGTGGCGGCTTTTAGTGGATCGCGCCGGCCGTCTGCATCGCGCGGGTCGAGGCTTCGGCGATCGAGCCCGCGAGGAGCTTCGCGATACAGCCATAGCTCCAGTCGTTCAGGTGCAGCTCATCGGGTGAGAGGAATTTCTCGTAAGGGATGCGCGCCACCTGCCGCCAATGCCGCATGACCGCGAAGCGGCGGAAGACGCTGACGTTTTCCTTCTTCGCGGTGAGGCTGATCAGGTTGATCATCCCGTCGGCATCGGTCTTGGCGAGAACCTTCGGACAGAATTGCAGATCGACCAGGATCACGTCGGCGCCGATCGCTTTCAGCTTTGCCAATCCCTCATGCATCAGGCTTCCCGCTGGAGCGAGCGGACGATCGCGCAAGATTGCGTTGGTGCCGACCTGCCAGATCACAAGATCGGGTTTTTCGGCGATCACGTCGCTGTCGAGGCGCGCCAGCATGTCGCTCGTCTCTTCGCCATTGGCGCCGCGGTTGACGACGGTGATCTGCTGTTTCGGAAACAAAGCCGCGAGTTCGATCGCGAGCCGGCTTGGATAGGAATGAGCGGGCGACGACGCGCCGGCGCCGGCCGTCGATGATGAACCGATCGCCACGATTTTGAGCGACTCGCCGGACTTAAGATGTTTCGCCGTGCGAGCGAGCGGTGTTGCAAGGCGCGTGAGATCGGAAGGAACGCCGCATTCGGCGTTCTCAGCCGGCGCTTTTACCGCCTCCTGCGCGCGCAAATGTCCGTGCGGCATCGTCGCGGCCATGGCCACGGCCACCACCCATATCGATGCGGGAAAAGGGCGTGCAAAAAAATTCATTGGGCGGGCTTGTCTTCGGATTTTTCCAGATGCGCGGCTTCGATCACCAGCGCCGCCAGCGCGCGGCCGAGGCAATCGTGCACCGTCGATGCCAGCGCGTTGTCTTTCGCGGCGGCGTAAAGATCGAATGTCCCGTTGTCGTTCCAGTAGTGCATCAGGCCGAGCCGGTCGAACAGCGGCACCTCCCGGTCGCGCGCGACGACGCGCATGTTGTCAGCGTATGTGCCCAGCTGAATCATCGACTCTGTCCGCGGCGAATATTGCATGTTGATGAGAACGACATCCGCGTTACCGGCCTGCAGCATCTCCACACCGTCGTCGAGCGTCGACCGGAAATCCTCGGGATCGATCCCCCGCATCGCATCGGCGGTACCCGTCTGCCATAGCACCAAAGCCGGTTTGGCGTCGACAAGTAGTTTGCCAAGGGTTTTGACCATGTCGGCCGTGGTCTGCCGCATTTTGGCTTGCGAAACGACGTTAACCGCGATTCCAGGCAAGCGGCGCTGCAGCGCAACCTGCAGGCGGGCCGGATAGGCTTTGGCTGCCCCTTCGGCGCCGCCGAGCAACGAGGATCCGGTTCCGAGCACGACGATATTCAGACGCTTGCTTTGTTTCGCCGCCGCCTGCACGCGCAGGAGTTGTGCGTCGCTCGCCACGAAATAGCTCGGCACGTCGCACGATCCGGGCTCCGGCGCCTGCGCGCGCGCGGCCGGCGAAAGCGATAGCGCCAGGATAAGCGTAAGCGTTCTGATCAAAAGCGTCCTCATGCCTCGCCTCCCGCGAGGTCTGCGTCCGGCGTCTTTGGCCGTGATCCGGGCTTGCGCCCCTCCACGGCCTTGTACCACGAAATCAGCCAGGCAGCCGCAATCATGGCCAGGATGCCGAGCACGCTGACCGCGATCTGCATCGCGATGCCGCCGGAAATCTCGACCTTCGCGAAATGCGCCGCAAAGGCCAAAAACACGCCAAGGCAGAAAATTTCGAGCGAATGCTGACCGCATATAATGGCGGGCCGCAGATATTTCGAGCGCAAAACGGGCCAGTCGCGCGGAATAAAATGCACCGTCAATGTTGCAAGCGCGAGAAAATGCGCGAATCGCAGGACATCCAGATTGGTCTTGTCGATCGGATAGATCTGGTCCGACAGCCATTTCGGCACGAACAGATATTCCAGCCGCGGAAAATGCCACGTCAGCGTGATGCAAAATGCAAAGAGCAGATAGAGCGCCGCCACCGCGATCGTGATCTTCGATCTCAGCAATCCGGAGAGGCGATCTGCGCCGCCGAGCGCGCACCATGCGCCAAACACAAAAAGAAGCTGCCAGGCGAACGGATTGAAATACCAATGCCCATTCGGATAGGCCGGCAAATTCCATCCATACTCCCAGGTCGCCGCGTAAAGCGCCGCGGACGCGATCAATGCGAGCGAAGCCTTGCGCTGCAACAGCCAGAGGATCGGCGGAAACAGCACCAGCAGCACGATATAGAGCGGCAGCACGTCCATGTTCGACGGCTTGAATTTCAGAAGCAGCGCCTCAACGATGGTGATATCCGGCTGCTGCAGAAAATCGAGAATTCCCATTTCTTCCGCATAGAGCGGATTCTTGAACCCGCGCGCGACATAGGCGATCTCCGCCAGATAAATCGTAAAAAGAAAAACATGCGCGACGTAGATTTGCCA
>CAMDXM010000185.1 GCA_945878025.1 Pseudorhodoplanes sinuspersici
CCCAAGCCGGCGGTGGACCGTGTGTCGCCGAGAGAGTGTGGATCGGCCGCGGCGCTGAAGACTAATACTCAACGAAGCCGCGACCCTGGGTCTTACGCAATCCGTCGATGAAAGGTGAGACGCAAAGCCTCACTTGCCGCCAAACATGCTCTTCATCGAGGAAAAGAAGCCCGCATTTTTGGCCGGTTTCTTGGCTGATTTTTTCGCGGTTTTCTTTTTCGCACCGGACTTTTTCTTCGATTTCTTTGCCATTTCGCCCTCCAATTTCCAGCAAGGACGCTGGACTCAATAGAAGTAGTGGTATCCGATTCTTGCCGCAGGACGAACGCGCTTCGCCGGCCGCGCCGCGATTTCTTGCGGCGGCGGCTTTTCACGTCGCGGGCGGGACCGAATCGATAGCGATCGCGGACGCCCCATAAGGACTTGATCAATCGGGGAAATTCAACGGTTTGCGCGAAACCTGGGCATGCTTGCCGCGGTTTCGGCCGCCGGCCATTGTCGACGCGGTCGTCTGGAAGCTTCGCAAGGGCCCGGTCCGGCAGCAGACCGCCACGAAGGGTCTCGTGAAATCAATCCGGGAAAATCGGCTGGCGTCCCCACGGGGAATCGAATTCCGGTCTTCACCGTGAAAGGGCGATGTCCTGACCGCTAGACGATGGGGACTTTAGGCCGCGAGGTATCATCAGAGATCGGCGCGGCAGGCCGCCGAAATTGCCGTTCCTTCCGCGGCGCGCCATGGACTTTCGGAATGTTGTGCGAATATTCTTATCCGGACGACAACAGCGGACAGGTACGATGCTGGCACTTCGGCCTAGTTGCGAATGCTGCGATAAAGATCTGCCGCCGGCGGCGACCGACGCGATGATCTGCACGTTCGAATGCACATTCTGCCGCGACTGCGTGGACAACAAGCTCGGTGGACGCTGTCCCAATTGCGGCGGCAATTTCGCGCCGCGCCCGATCCGGCCGGCATCGAAGCTCGAAAAATATCCGCCGTCGACGCAGCGCGTGTTCAAACCGCAGGGCTGCGGCGAAGCCGCCTGAGCGCATGAATTAAATCGTCCGATTGGCGTCGTTGGGGATATGGAGTGCGGGTATGTGGAGGATCGCAACCGTGTTCGGTCTCGGTTTGCTGACCGCCGCTCCAGCGCTGGGGTGCGGACCATCCGAACCTCTGACGGCAACCGAGCGTCTGAAGTTTCAGCTCCCTCTTGTGGATCGCGGGCTCGCGCGCGAAGAGCTTTCGGATGCCGCACGCGCGAAGATCGTTGTTCTTCGCAACAGTGTTGAGAAGGCGCAAATGGCGGGCAAGCGCGGCGAAGCGCGCGAAGCCATGCTCACGATCGTCAATATGTTCAGTTTCAAGGAGGTGGGTGGGGCGTTTGAGCCGCCGATATCCGGATGCGGCCCCGCGACCCGGAAGACCTCGGCCGGATAGGATGAGGTTGCCGCCACCGGGCGATCGGAGCAAACCGTCGGAAAAGGTTTTGTGAAATCAATCCGGAAAACCGGACATGGCGTCCCCACGGGGAATCGAACCCCGGTCTTCACCGTGAAAGGGTGATGTCCTGACCGCTAGACGATGGGGACTTTAGGCCGCGAGGTATAATCAGAGATCGGCGCGGCAGGCAAGCCGCGCCGGCTTTTTTCCGGTTTCCGGCTGGCCGGTCACCAATGGCCGGTATTCTTCATGGACTTCCAGGGCTCGGCGAGCGGCAGCGCCTCGCCCTTTTGCAGCAGTTCGACCGACTGGTGGTCGGGGGAACGTACGAAGGCCATGCGCCCTTCGCGCGGGGGGCGGTTGATGGTGACGCCCGCCTTCATCAGCTTGTCGCAGAGCGCGTAGATGTCGTCGACTTCAAACGCCAGATGGCCGAAATAGCGCGCTTCGCCGTAATCCTCGCTGTCCCAGTTATGGGTCAGCTCCAGCACCGGCGCGTGGCGGCCGCCATTCTTGCCGGTTTCCGCGACCAGCTTGTCGTCATCAGGCGCGCCCAGAAAGACGTTGGTGAAGCGGGCCTTCTCGTCGCTGTAGCGGCGGACCTCCTTCATCCCGAGCTTGTCGCAATAGAAGTCGAGCGCCTTGTCGAGGTCGCTGACGCGCAGCATCGTGTGCAGATAACGCATGTTTTCCTAACTCCCTGGAACGAAACGGAATGCCGGGCGGTCCTGGCTGGCCGGGGCACTGAATAGCAGCAAAATGCGTCAGAGGGCAGGAGGTTGCGTGCGGGTTGCGTGCGTCCTTCTTGCAGGGGTCGTGGAGCGATATGCTCCCGTCGGGAGAGGGTGATAAACGCCAAGGAGCAAAGTATCACTGAGGGGCGAGTGGAAGACCTAGAGTAACTTTCACGGAATGGGCGCGATCAGATGGGTAAAGCATTGAAGCGCTGGCTAACTGTCCCGCCCGCTTGGGTGAGATTGAGGTTTGTCAGCAACTCGACAGCAGCAAAGGCAACGATCTTGGTGCCGATCATCGGCTACTTGATTTTGTTCAATGCAAAGATCGTCGAATGGCTTAACTTGGCGGCCGAGCTTGGGAATACGAGCGTCGGCAGCGTGTCGTATCGGCTTATTCTAATTTACTTAGGCCTTTGTTTCGTATCGCTCGGAGTGACGATTTATAGCTGGCTTTGTCCAAACGAAGTGAAGCACTACGGAAGCTCGGCGGCATACGTGCAAGGTGATGGCCCAAGCCTGCGCGGGTTCGTCCTTAACGACATTCAGCTGACTGTGATCGAGTCGGGCAAATACACCACGAGGCTTGAAGATATTAGCAAGCAGATGGAGGAGAAAAAATATAAGGTGGGGCTCGATGACGGAGATTTAGAGCGCTACCGGATTGAAAATCTCCACCTCCATTTTGATTATCTGAACCACACTTACCCCGCAGCCAGAATGATGGTGGGATGGTCGTACATCTTCGGATTTGGGTTATTGGGGTTGCCGTCAGGTGAGGTTTTCGTAAAGGTGCTGGGTCTGGCCGCAACGCTAGTCGGACTCTAAGTCCAATCAATAAGCTTGCCGGCGAAGATGTGCTTTTCGACGGATGTTTCGACCGTCTCGCGCGGCAATTGATCCAAACTCCTGCTGCCCAATTCCTTCTTCAACTCGAGCGCAAACCTCAAGACCCGTGTGCGAACCTGCTCCTGCAGGGCCACAAGCATAGAGCCGGGTATCAGTTGCCAGGCACGATTTAGGATCAGGTCGCCCCCCTCATAGAACTTGCGCTGATATTTGACGGTGAGAACGGGAGGCCAGGGCAATTGGGCATCAGTTGTTTTGTCGAGGCCCTCGTAAGACGCCGCCGGCTGCCTGAGCTTCATTGGGTCGAGTAGTTTTCTGTCCTCAGGTGTTAAAATGTGGAGGGGGAGTGGCTGATTGTTCAGTTGCTGTACCATGCCGACAAAAATTCCATACGAGCCAGCAATAAAAACCCGGTACGTTGGAAGCTCATCATCTTCGCCGTAGCCATCTAGTTCTTTATCCAGCCATGCCTTGAACCTGCTATTGGGCGATTGGTTTTCCAAGATTAGGCACTTGCGGAGCAGAGTCCCGAGCGATGCCTTATCGTCGGTGGCAGCTTCAATAATCTCGTCGAGCAAGGCCATTATGAATCCGCTATAGTGGACGCTAGTAGCCAATTTATTTTGAAGCACCGAAGAACGTTGTCGCGACGCCGATAAAGAACCCCATCAACGTTTTCACGGTGTCTTGAGCAAACGCAATCCTGCTCGGATCCCGGCCGAATAAAATCGTTCCTATGGAGCCTAAAAAAGTTAGTCCCAGTGCGCCTAAAATAATGAGCATCCCAAACGGTCTGGCATCATCAATGGAGAACTTAGCGTCAGCCGGCTTTGTTTCTGTCGCCGAGGCAGGGGCTATGAAGTAGTCAAGGAGTGTCGGAGCTTCGGCTCGTCCGTGGCCCCTTAAGGTTTCGCCTATCGTTCTAACAGTATCGACCTCTCGGTTCATTACTCCAAGAAGCTCTCTTAGCTCTGCCCGCGAACTATCATCGCGCATGGCTTCGCTGAGTGAAAAAATTCTGCGCTGCAGTACTTCGATCTTCGCCGCGCTCTGAACGAGCTGATAGCCAGGATTATCTGAAATTGCCCTTCGCATCTCCAAGTAAGAATACATTGTGACAACAAGCGAGAGCATCCCAACAAAGACGACTATCAAATTGAGTGCGCTTCCCCTTGAGCTCAAAAGAAGCTTGATGCGCTGCCAGGCACTAAGTGGAACCAACATCGCTTCCAGCGAAGATCGGCGGTCGAATTCCCAAGCAGGACGATTAGGATGATCAGGTCGATGGACCCGCGGCTTGCGGACCTTACGTTTTGCCATTGCGTCCCCCCACGCGTGAACGTACAGGTTGCAATGGGGTAACTTTGGGGTCAATATTCA
Source organism: Pseudorhodoplanes sinuspersici (assembly GCA_945878025.1). Lineage (GTDB taxonomy): Bacteria > Pseudomonadota > Alphaproteobacteria > Rhizobiales > Xanthobacteraceae > Pseudorhodoplanes > Pseudorhodoplanes sinuspersici_B. The sequence goes on from CAMDXM010000185.1 coordinate 4,405, forward strand.
GAAGTTGAAAAGACCGCTGCCCGCAACGCCGTGGGAAGGCCAACGACCTACACCGGCAATGGGCGATACCGTCTGCGAGCGCATCGTGCCCGGCGAAAGCGGGAACCGCGCTGCCAAGACGAAGAGTTGCCAGATAAGTCCACGTTCGTCCGCTGGCTGAGTGCTCAGCGGATAAGGCGGGCGTGAACGCCCGTAGAAGCTATGCGGCTTTCTTCTGATCCGGCTTGTCGTCGCTCTTCTTGTCGCCGGCGCGATAATAATAGTTCGCGTCCTTGCCGAGCACGACCGAGCGGATCAGGCGGCGCATCGTCTCGCTCTTGCGCAACGGCTCGACTGCGGCGTGCGCGGTGCGGAACAGCGCGAGCTTGACCGCGTCGAGCGCGGGATTGTCACCCGGCACCGGCTGCGGAAGGCCCATGCCGCGCAGCATCGAATTGAAGACATAGAGATCGTTGCGGCGGCGCACCTCGGGGCTCTTCCAGGTCACCGACAGCGAGATGGAATAGCTGCCGGCTGTCTTCACATAATGCGGCCACTGATAGGGAACGAAAATGCCGTCGCCGGGCAACAGCGTGTAGGCGGTTTGGCGAGCGTCGAATTTCGGGTCGTAGGGAATGTTGCGATGCTTGGCGACCACGCCTTCGAGCGCTTCTTCCGAGGCGATGGAACGGTCCTCGTTGTCATAGACGTAGAACAGTTTCTCGCCGTGAATCTGGAAAAAGAAATTCTCGTCGCTGTCGGCATGGAACGGCGTGGTTGAGTTCGGCGACGACACGAAGATGAAGCCCTGCAGGTCTTCGAAGCCCGCGGCTTTCAGATTGTCAAAGCCGCGGTCGCGCGCAACCGACATCAGCGTGTCCTCGACCAGCGCGCGATAGGCAGGATGCGTCTCGATCTGCTTGAGCACCATCCAGGCGCCGGCGGTCTCGATCTGCTTGACGATGGTTTCCGGATCCAAATCGACGAGCGGCGTCGTGTCCGGGTTCTGGCTGACCGCCGCGGAGCCGGCATTGTATTCGATGCGGTCGCGCGGCAATTCGCGCACGAGATCGACAATGCGCGGCAAGGTCAGCAGCGGGTTGCCGGCGAAGCCGTGCTTGAGCGCGAAGGTCTTGTCCGGAAACAATGCGGTGAAGGCTTTCGGATCGGTGGGTTTCATGAAGGTCATCGGAGTTTCTCCCTGAAATGGCGCAAAATGCGGATCAGCCGGCCGCCATGCGCGCGCGCGACGGCGCGGCCTGCGATGACGCCGGACAGAATGTCCGTGACGAGATTGTCCGGCTGCGTGGGTGCGAACAGATGACAAAGCCGCTGGCGGCCGCGCCAGACATGATCGATCATCGGATGATCGGCGTCGGCGGTGGAATCGACGTCGTCGATCTCGTCATCCTCGCAATAATGGCGCGTGAGATCGAGCGTGAGCTGCACGCCGGGCGAGGTGCGCGCCTCCGCCTCATCGATGGCGATCTTGAAAAAGTAGGCGCGGCGCTGGTGGCGCAGGAGAACGCCGCAGGCGACCGGAACGCCGCCATGCGACAATGTCGCGATCTCGACGCGGCCACCGATCTCGGATCTACCCGAGATCGGCGATTCAAAAGCTCCCAAGTCGGCTATAGCCGACTTGGGAGTCGCGGCCAGCGCCGTTACGGCTTCGCGGATAAAGCGATGATCGCCGTCATGCTGGGCGAGCGCGGTTCCGCGCTTGGCTTTCCAGCCCTTGGCTTCCAGTGCCAGGAAGGTTTCGAGCGCGGGGACGACCTCGTCCGGCGCGCGCGCCACCTGAAATTCGACCGGACCGAGATCGGCGAGGCGATTACGCTGGCGGCGAAGCTCTTTCAGTTTCTTCGGTCCGAGCGCGTCGCGCAGAAGCGTCGCGGCGTCGCCTCTGGCATCGAGATGCGCGCGCAGATGGGTTTCATGGATATGCGGACGAATGCCACGGCGGGCGAGGGCGGCGAAGATCGCGGCGGCGGCGGGACCATCCTGCGCGAGATCGGGAAACAGGATCGCGCCTGCGCCCGCGAGCCGCGCCGCATCGAGAAGTCCAATGGCGGCTTCCTCGGCGGCGTCGCGGTCGAGCAAAGGCGTCGTCAGCGGCGCATAAGCCTGCCAGGCGACCAAAACCGGAAGCGGCAATTTCAGCGCGCGCCACGCCGAGACGACCGGCAGCATCCCGATCAGGGTCTTGCGCTCGGGACCGTCCCAGACCAGCAGCGCTTTTGCGCGAGACCGTCCGCGCGCATGCGCCGAGACCGCGCGCGCCCAGGCCGGATCGTAGAACGCGTTGGGCTCGATCGCGCAGGCCGCGAGATGCGACCATGCGCGCAAAGGAATATCGGCGAGGTCGATGAATTGATGGATCGCCGGGCGCGCGAGCGCGGCGGTTTCGCCGATCGCTGGCGCCAGGGCGGGCGCGTCGAAGACCGGCAACGCTCGCCGTTCAAGCTCCGGATGGAGCGCCGTCTTGCTGTTGGACATCGTCTCGCCGTTCCGAAATGCGCGGCAAATCTAGTCTTGCGCGGCGCAAGGCGGGTTAATTCGGCCGGGATCGGGGCGGTTTTCGAGCCGTCAAGGTTATCGGGCCGTAAAGCCTTTCGCTCGATATTGATTGAATTGGCGGCCGTCTTGTTTGCGGGCTGGATGGCATGATCCGCGCCTCACCGGGTTTGGAATACGAAGACAGAAAACATGCAATCCGCGAATCCGCCCGCCGTCAGCGTCGTCGTGCCCTGCTACAATGGCGGGCGCTATATCGACGGCCTGCTCGCGACGCTTGCAGCCCAGACATTCCGCGATTTCGAGATCATCATTGTCGATGACGGTTCGAATGAGGAAACGCGCGCGAAACTCGCAGCGCTCGATCCCTCGATCCAGGTCATCCGCCAGCGCAACCAGGGGCCGGGCGCCGCGCGCAATACCGGTTTTCGTCACGCGCGCGGCGAATTCGTGCTGCCGCTCGATTGCGACGACGCGCTCGCGCCGGGATATCTCGCGGAAGCGCATGCGGCGCTGAGCGCAGCGCCCGCCGAAGTCGGATTCGTATTTACCTGGCTGCGCGCCTTTGGCGCCATCGATATGGACTTTCCCCGGCGCTATAACGCGTTCGAGCTTCTGTTCTCCAACAAGCTGCAATCCTGCATCTTCATGCGCCGCTCGGTATGGGAGCGGCTCGGCGGCTATGACGAGGCGATGCGCGACGGCTACGAGGACTGGGACTTCAACATCCGCATGTCGCGCGCCGGCATCAAGGCAATCGAAATTCCGAAACCGCTCTATCTTTATCGCGTCAGCAACGAGGGCATGCTGCTCAGCCATTGCTCGGCGCGGCATGCCGCGATCTGGCGCTACATCCGCGCCAAGCATCGCGATGCCTACCGGTTGCCGGAGATATTGCGAGTCTGGCGCGAGACGCGCGGAACCGAGCGCATGCCGCTCGCGGTTGCGCTCGGGATTTTGACGCTGGCCCAGTTCCCGGACCGCTGGTTCACCGCGATCATGGGTCTGTACCGCTACGGACGGCTTTTCACGCAGGGCTGGCGAACCAGCGTGCCGGGAGCTTAAACTCCCAGGCAGCATGCTCGCTCCCGATCTTCCATCCGCTATCGCGCGGCTGCGCGAACTGATCGATCAGGCCGATGTGATCCAGCCCTTTACCGGAGCGGGGATATCGACCGAATGCGGAATCCCGGATTTTCGCTCGCCGGGCGGCCTGTGGACCAAGACGCAGCCGATTCCCTTCGATCAATTCATCGCC
>CAMDXM010000186.1 GCA_945878025.1 Pseudorhodoplanes sinuspersici
CGCTGCAGGAGGTCGCGATCGCGGCCTATGCCGACGAGACGCACGTAGAAGAAAATCGCCGTCTCTACGCGGCGAAATTCGATCTCGCCGACCAGATCATCGGCGGCCGCTACGGCTACAAGCGTCCGGCCGGCGGCTTTTTCCTGTGGCTCGATATTTCCGCCCATGGCGGCAGCGACGAGGTTGCGCTCAAGCTTTGGCGCGAAGCGGGCCTGCGCGTTCTGCCGGGCGGATACACCGCGCGCATCGGCGCCGATGGATCCAATCCCGGCGCGAAATATATCCGCATCGCCATGGTGCAGGATCGCGAGACCACGGCGGAGGCGCTGCACCGCCTCGTCGCCGTGCTGAATTGAGGTTGGTCATGGCGTCGATCGATCATCGCAATATCGACCAGGTGGATTTTCTCTCCGACGATTTCCGCGGCGTGGTCCGCCGCCGCATCGCCGAGCTGCTCGGGCTCGCCTTGCTCGTGCTCGCGGTCATCTCCTCGCTCTCGCTTGCGACCTGGTCGGTGCAGGATCCGAGCTTCAGTCACGCCACCAATGCGCCGATCCGCAATCTTCTCGGCGGCCCGGGCGCGGTCGCGTCCGACATGCTGATGCAGATTTTCGGCCTGGCCTCGATCGTGATCGTCCTGCCGCTCGCCGTCTGGGGCTGGCGGCTCATCACGCATCGCTCGCTCAACCGCGAATGGCTGCGTCTTCTGTTCTGGATCGGCGCCATCGTTCTCGCCGCCGCTTTCGCCTCGTGCCTGCCGAAAAGCGGCGGCTGGCCGCTGCCGACCGGCCTTGGCGGCGTGACCGGCGATGCGCTGCTGAAAACGACGTCCAGTCTCATCGGCCCGCTCTCGGGCTGGAATCGCCTCGGTCTGGCCGGCACGACCGGCATCGCCACGCTGGTCCTGACCCTCGGCGCGTTCGGTATCGGCTTCGGATCGTCCCGGTCGCTGGCGGACATCATTCATCGCGAAGCCGAAGAATTCGAACAGGAAGAAGAGCGCACCTCGATTTCGCTCGGCTGGCTCGCGCACACCTTCCTGAGCCTCAAGGCGCGGCTCTGGCGCTTCATCACGCGGCGTGGCGCAACGCGCGGCGAAGGCCGCGTGGACACGCTCAAGCGCGACCGAATCGAACCCGGCCTGCGAACGCGCCGCCGCCCAATCGTCGAGCAGGACGAAGGCGAATACGAGGAAGATGACGAGCCGCAACCGCGCGCGCGCAAGGCAAAGCCGCAGAAAGCCGCTCCCGTCCGGCGTTCCGGCAACGGCTATGTCATGCCGCCGCTCACGCTCCTGACCGCCTCGCGCGCCAGCGACCGCTTCACGCCGTCCACCGAGGAGATCGAGGAGAACGCCGAGTCGCTCGAAAGCGTACTGGAGGATTTCGGCGTCAAGGGCGAGATCATCAACGCGCGACCGGGTCCGGTCGTCACGTTGTACGAACTCGAACCCGCGCCCGGCATCAAGTCGTCACGCGTGATCGGCCTGTCCGACGACATCGCGCGTTCGATGAGCGCGGTGTCCGCGCGCGTCGCGGTGGTCGCGGGCCGTAACGTCATCGGCATCGAATTGCCGAACGAGAATCGCGAAAAGGTCTATTTGCGCGAATTGCTCACCGGCCCCGATTTCAGCAATTCGCCGATCAAGCTGCCCTTGTGTCTCGGCAAGACCATCGGCGGCGAGCCGGTCATCGTCGATCTCGCCCGCATGCCGCATCTGCTCATCGCCGGCACCACCGGATCGGGCAAATCGGTCGCGATCAACACCATGATCCTGAGCCTCGTCTACCGGCTCAAACCCGAGCAATGCCGGCTCATCATGATCGATCCGAAAATGCTCGAATTGTCCGTCTATGACGGCATCCCGCATCTGCTCACCCCCGTCGTCACCGACCCGAAGAAAGCCGTGGTCGCGCTGAAATGGGCGGTGAAGGAGATGGAGGAACGCTACAAGAAAATGTCGAAACTCGGCGTGCGCAACATCGACGGCTACAACGCGCGCATCGCCGAAGCGAAATCCAGCCGCGAGACGCTGACGCGCACCGTGCATACCGGCTACGACAAGGAATCCGGCGAGGCGATCTACGAACAGGAAGAGCTCGATCTCGCGCCGCTGCCCTATGTGGTGGTGATCGTGGACGAGATGGCCGACCTGATGATGGTCGCCGGCAAGGACATCGAAGGAGCGATCCAGCGCCTCGCGCAAATGGCGCGCGCGGCCGGCATCCATGTCATCCTCGCAACGCAGCGCCCCTCGGTCGACGTCATCACCGGCACCATCAAGGCGAATTTCCCGACCCGCATTTCATTCCAGGTCACCTCGAAAATCGACAGCCGCACAATTTTGGGCGAGCAGGGCGCCGAAGCGCTGCTCGGCCAGGGCGACATGCTCTACATGGCCGGCGGCGGCCGCATCAGCCGCGTGCACGGGCCCTTTGTCGCAGATGATGAAGTCGAGAAAGTCGTGCGCCATCTGAAGGCGCAAGGCGCGCCGGAATATCTCGAAGCCGTCACCCGGAGCGACGAAGAGGACGAGGACGGCGCGGTGTTCGACGCGACCGGCATGGGCGGCGGCGAAGGCAACGACCTGTTCCAGCAGGCGGTGGCGATCGTGAAACGCGACCGCAAGGCGTCCACGAGCTATATCCAGCGGCGGCTGCAGATCGGCTATAACCGCGCCGCCACCATCATGGAGCGGATGGAAGAGGAAGGCATTATCGGCCAGCCCAACCATGCCGGAAAACGGGAAATTCTCCTGCCGGAAGACTAAGTCGCGGCTTTCTAGCCGGTTGTCCAAACGGCGAGAATCGCCGCACAGTCTCGAATTCGCCACAGCCCGCCCTTAGCCCACGCAGGACAGCGCAGACGGAGCAGACAATGACGAGGACACGACCGGCTCTCCTTGCGGCCTCGATGGGCCTTGCCGTATTCGCCATGGCGGGCGCAGGCATGGCGCAAACGGTTCCGGTCCCGACACCGGCGCCGCAGGCAAAGAGCGGCCAGATGCCGCCGCCCCCGTCGGCCGCGCCGCGGCCGCCCGCGGGCGTTCCCGGCTCCACCGCCCAGAACAACGTCACGCCCGGCGCCAAGGCGCCGCCGGTCGGCAACAAGCCCGGCGACCCCACCGTGTTCGACGCGCAGCAGCGCGCGCTCGCGGACCGCATCAGCTCATATCTGTCCAACGTCAAAACGATGGTCGGCGATTTCGTGCAGGTCGGCCCCGACGGCAGCAAGACGCAAGGTCAGGTCTATCTGCAGAAGCCGGGGCGCGTGCGCTTCGAATATGCCGATCCGTCCCCGATCGAACTGATCGCCGACGGCTCCTCGGTGGTCGTGCGCGACCGCAAGCTCGCGACGCAGGACCTCTATCCGCTGTCGCAGACGCCGCTTCGCTTCCTGCTGACGGACAAGATCGACCTTCTGCGCGACACCACGGTGATCGGCATCTATTCGGACGATATCTTCTCCACCGTGGTGATCGAGGAGAAGCACGCCATCGCCGGCACGCACAAACTCATGCTCATGTTCGGCGCGCAGGATCTGACATTGCGGCAATGGACGGTGACCGACCCGCAGGGCTTCGACACCACCGTCGCGGTCTATAATCTCGATCTGACCAAGAAGCCGGATCCGGGCCTGTTCAAGATCAATTACGAGCGCATTCTGCAATAACGCGTGCTGCAATAATGATGTTCACGCCGGCGGATCGCTGATCAGCCGCGCGCCGCGGCGGAATGTCAGATAGCTCCACAGCCACGTCACCGCGATGACGAAGCGGTTTCTGATTCCGATCAGGAAATAGATGTGCGCGACGCCCCAGAACAGCCAGCCGATAAATCCGGTCAATTCGAAACGTCCGATCTTCACCACCGCCGCCTTGCGCCCGATGGTGGCGAGATCGCCGTAATGGCGATAGGCGAAGGGCTTCGGATCGGCGCGTCCGGCGGCGCGCGCGGCGATCAGACGTCCGACATAGCGCCCCATCTGCTTGGCGGCGGCCGCGATACCGGGCACCGGACGTCCAGCTTTATCCTGCACCGAGGCGAGATCGCCGGTCACAAATATATCCGGCTTGCCCGGAAGGCTGAGATCGGGACGGACTTTGATACGCCCGGCGCGATCGTGCTCCGTCGCGATCCATTGCGCCGCAGGGGACGCGGCAACACCCGCTGCCCAGATCACGGTCGCGGAATCGATGCGGCCATCTGCAAACGAAACGCCGCTGGAATCGCAACCGGTCACCGCGGTCCTGAGCCGGATCTCGACGCCCATCCGCTCCAGCGCGCGTTGCGCATAGCGGGACAGGTTTTCAGGTAAAGCGGGCAGCAGGCGCGGGCCCGCCTCGATCAGAACGATGCGGGACGTCGACGGATCGATCCGGCGGAAATCCGACCGCAGCGTGCGGCTCGCGACTTCCGCGATCGAACCGGCCATTTCGACGCCGGTCGGCCCGCCGCCCACGATCACGAAGGTCAGGAACCGCCGGCGCTCGGTTTCGTCCTCCGCGATTTCGGCGCGTTCGAAGGCCAGCAGAAAGCGGCCGCGAATGAGACGCGCGTCTTCGATGCTCTTGAGGCCCGGCGCCACGCCCGCCCATTCGTCATGTCCGAAATAGGAATGCGTCACGCCGGTCGCGAGCACGAGAGTGTCGTAAGGAATCGAGACCGGGCCGGCTTTCACGATATTCGCAGCTATATCGATCGCCGAGACCTGCGCCATCAGCACCCGCACATTCCGCTGCCTGCTCAAGATCGACCGAATCGGCCAGGCGATATCCGCGGGCGAGAGCGCGGCGGTCGCCACCTGATAGAGCAGCGGCTGGAAACAATGATGATTCCGCCGGTCTATCAGCACGACATCGACCGGCGCATGAGCGAGCGCTTTCGCGGCTTCAAGGCCGGCAAAACCGCCGCCAATGATCACGATTCTGGGGCGATGCCCTTCGGTCACGGCCGTCTCCTTGATATCCAAGGACATCAGTCTAGATAGTTCCGCGGCATGCACGCGGCTAGTTGTGGATACCAGACCCGACGCTTGCGTATCTTAAGCGGCTGATCTCGGGAAAACCCGAGATCAGTGCATGACAACGCCCGCCCGCGCCGCTAGCAATTTCCCATGCAGCTCAAGATCACGACCTGGAACGTCAATTCGGTGCGCTTTCGCATCGACCTCGTGGCCAAGTTCATCAAGGCCGCGCGGCCGGACGTTCTTTGCCTGCAGGAAACGAAATGTCCCGACGATGCGTTTCCGATGAAACGCTTCCGGCGGCTCGGTTATGAATATGCCGCGATGAACGGACAGAAGGGCTATCACGGCGTCGCGATCCTTTCGCGGCTTCCCTTCGACTCCACGAGCGTGCGCGGATTTTGCGGCAAGACCGACAGCCGCCATGTGACGGCGACGCTCGGCGAAAAAGCCGGGCTGAAAGATCCGGTCACCCTGCATAATCTCTATGTGCCGGCCGGCGGCGACATTCCCGATCCCGGACTCAATCCGAAATTCGAGCACAAGCTCGGTTTTCTGGACGAGATGCGCGAATGCGCGGACGTGCATGTGAAGGGCAAACAGCGCGCGATCCTGCTCGGCGATCTCAATGTCGCGCCGCTCGAGCACGACGTGTGGAGCCACAAACAGCTTCTCGACGTGGTGTCGCACACGCCGGTGGAATGCGAAAAGCTCAACGCCGCGCGCATATCCGGCGGCTGGGTCGACGCCATGCGCGAACTCGTTCCCGAACCGCAGAAGCTTTACACCTGGTGGAGCTACCGCTCGCCGGACTGGAAAAGCGCCGACAAGGGCCGAAGGCTCGATCATATGTGGCTGTCGGCCGAGCTCGCGGGAGAATTGGCGGGGATCAGGATCGCCAAGGAAGCGCGCGGCTGGGAAGCGCCATCCGATCACGTGCCGGTCACGGCGACGCTGAACGTCTGAATTCCTTCATTGCCGCGCAATCCCGCGGCAAAGCGGTTTGCGCTTTTGCTACTCGCGATCGCCGTTATCGAGCACGCCGTGAACCCGCGCAAGTTCGCGCCGGGTTTGCTCCGCCCGCGCGGCGACATTGTCGCGCACGCGGCGCGCGGCGTCCGGATAGCCTTCGAGCATTTTCAGAAACAGGCTGCGCGGAATCCGCATCACGGTCGAAGGCGTCATCGCGGTCGCGGTCATGCCGTGATCGGTTTCGGCCATCAGCGCCATTTCAGCCAGCAGCGAGCCGGGACCGGCATTGTATGCGAGCGTGTCGTCGACATCGTCGCTCAGCCTGAAAGCGCCTTCCAGGATAACGTAAGCGGAATCGGCGCGCGCATTCTTGTGAAACAGAACCTCGCCGCCATGCACATAGCGCTGCTCCGCCCCGATCACGACGATGCGCAAGGCGGCGCGTCCGACCAGCCGCAACAGCGGCACCTGCTCGAGGAATTTGACGTCGTCTTCAATGGCCATCGGCGGCGGATCAGGGCACGAGTTTGTAGCCGCCCGCGTCGGTCACCAGAATGGACGGATTGGCGGCGTCCTTCTCGACCTTCTGGCGCAGCCGGTAGACATGGGTTTCCAGCGTATGGGTGGTGACGCCGGAATTATAGCCCCAGACTTCCTGCAATAACGTCTCGCGCGAGACCGGCTTCTGCCCGGCGCGATAGAGATAGCGCAGGATGGCGGTTTCCTTTTCCGTCAGGCGCACCTTGGCGCCTTTCGGCGAGGTCAGAATTTTCGAGCTCGGCCGGAATGTATAGGGCCCGATGGTGAAGACGGCGTCCTCGCTCGCTTCGTGCTGGCGGAGCTGCGCGCGGATGCGGGCCAGCAACACGGCGAAACGAAAGGGCTTGGTGACGTAATCGTTGGCGCCGGAATCGAGGCCGAGGATCGTATCGGAATCGGTGTCGTGTCCGGTGAGCATGATGACCGGCGCCTTGAACCCGTTCTTGCGCAGGATGCGCACCGCCTCGCGGCCGTCGACGTCGGGCAGCCCGACATCCATGATGACGAGATCGATCTGGCCGGCTTTCGCCGCCTGCACGCCCTTGGAGCCGGTGTCGGCGGTGACGGCCTCGAATTCCTCATGCAGAGCGAGCTGCTCCGCGAGGGTTTCGCGCAGTTCGGCGTCGTCGTCGACGATCAGGATTTTGCGGATATTGGACATGAAATCTGGAAATCCCTGAGGCGGCCTATCTTGCCGGTTGATGGGGAACTAGGGCAAGCAGGCCCGCAAGAGCAACCAACAATGGGGTGATCGATCCTCGTGTTCCGCAGCCAGCGCAGCATTCACCGTCACGGGCCGCTCGGTCTCTTAACGGTGCGTACCAGACCCGGGCACAGGACTAAAGGCCTGCTGACCGCCGGCCCGCTGGCCCTTGCGGTCTCGCTCGGGCGCGGAGGTATTCGGGCCGACAAGCGCGAAGGCGATGGCGGAACGCCGCGCGGGCTATTCCGGCTGCGCCGGCTGTGGTGGCGAGCCGACCGCGCGCCGCGGCCACGCACGCTGCTTCCGGTCCGGCCCATCCGGCGGGACGATGCCTGGAGCGAAGACCCGGCCGACCGCCGCTATAATCGTGCGTTCCGGCGCAAGCCCGATGAGAACGGCGACCGGCTGTGGCGCGACGACCATCTTTACGACCTCATTATCGAGATCGATCACAACACCCGCCCGCGCATTTCAAAACGCGGGAGCGCGGTGTTCGTCCATCTCGCGCGCGAAGGCTTTTCGCCGACCGCGGGATGCGTGGGACTGAAAAGAAATTCGCTGATGCGGTTGCTGGAGCGCGTTGGGCCGCGCACATGGATTCATATTCGTTAAAAGCCAGCCGCCGATTGACCACCTTTGGTTAAGGATGCCGCGTCGATTCCGGCCAGGCCGGGCGTGCATTAATAAGCGACACATGCAATTTCGGTAATGTCTGCGTCCCGCGGAAACCGGTTCCGCAATCATTGCAACATGACCATTTCACCGATGAACGCGAATCTCACGCCCAATACGAGCGTCCCGCCGCGATCCGAACGCCCGCTGATCGGACGCGTGATCTCCGTCGGCGGTTCGACCGCCAAGATCGAATTGACCCAGACCGGAAACCGCACGCCCGACACGATGCGCGCGACGGTCGGAAAATTCGTCGGAATCCTGAGCACTAATTCCATCATCGTCGGCA